>DCVI01000046.1:35150-64812 GCA_002327315.1 Syntrophaceae bacterium UBA2192
GAGGTTCTTCTGCCGCCGCTTGTCCGGATCGTGTCCCATATCCCGTTCGGTGTCCTGAGGGATTTTCTTGTGGGGCCCTACGGTCAGATCACGATGGGCATCACGCTGGCCCTCGGCATCGTATTGCCGACCGTGACAGCCTTCTTTCTGGTGTTTTCCATCCTGGAAGATACCGGCTACCTTCCCAGGCTGCAGGTGATGCTGAACCGACTTTTTTCTTTTGTCGGGCTCAACGGCAAGGCCGTGATCCCGATCGTCCTGGGATTCGGCTGCGGCACCATGGCAGTGATCGTGACGCGGATACTGGAAACCCGGCGCGAACGGATCATCGCCACGCTGATCCTGGCCCTCGGGATTCCCTGCGCCCCGCAGATGGGCCTCATTCTCGGCCTGTTTGCAAAGATCGGATTCATCCCTCTCGTTCTTTTCTTCGTATTTCTTACGGTTCAGCTTGTCGCAGCCGGCTGGCTGGCCTCGAAGCTGTTCCCGGGGGAGACGACGGCCTTCGTCACGGAGCTGCCACCCTATCGGCTGCCGCAGGCGAAAAATATTTCCAGCAAGACGGTCTATCGATCCTACTGGTTTATCCGGGAAGTCATCCCCTGGTTTCTCGTGGGAACCGCCATGCTCTTCCTGGCCGATCTGACGGGGGCTCTTCCGGAGCTCAAGAGGCTCATGGAGCCGGTCGTCGTCGGCATGCTCGATCTGCCGGCACAGACCTCGGAAGGCTTCATCCTGGGCTTCCTGCGAAGGGAATACGTGGCGGCGTATTTTTTTGACATGTACGGAAAGGGCCTGCTGGACAATCTCCAGGCCTTTGTCAGCACGATGGTGATGACGCTTTTCATCCCCTGCACGGCAAGCACCTTTGTGATCGTCAAGGAAAGGGGCATCGGCGTGGGTCTCGCCATCGTGGGATTTGTCACGTTCTACGCAATTGTTGCCGGAACGATCATCAACTTTGTGCTGCGACTCCTGCACGTCACATTCTGAGAGGATGCGAAATGGAAGAAACCTGCAAACCCTGCACTGCGGAAGAACGGGAGGAAATTCTCGAGGAGATCTGGACAACCCTCGAGTTGGACCGGATCACCCCCCAACCCGGTTCCCGCATCGGTCTCGCAAAGCTCGGCAACGGGGAGAGGCTCTCCTCCCTCATCCAGGGGGGAGACATCCGCACCGAGGCGGACAAGGCCGTCCTGACGGAGCAGGGGTATCGGAAGGCAAAAGAGGTTGTCAGGAACCACCGGCTCTCGGAGAGGCTTCTCCACGATGTCCTGAATCTCCAGAGCGAAGAGATGGAGCGTTCGGCCTGCCGCTACGAGCATATGCTGGACACGGAAGCGGCCGACTCGATCTGCATCCTGCTCGGCCACCCCAGGACCTGTCCCCATGGCAAATGCATCCCGCCGGGGGAGTGCTGTGACGCAGGCGAGACATCGCTGAGGCCCCTCGTGGTGCCCCTTACGGAGCTCGATTCCGGAGAAGACGCAACGGTGGCCTACGTGGGAACCCGGGACAACGGGAGGCTTTCGTATCTCACCTCTCTCGGTGTGGTCACGGGGAGGCCCGTGCAGCTTGTGCAGAAAAGGCCATCTTTCATCGTGAAGGTCGATGAAAATTCCGTGGCCTTCGATGAATCCATCGCCAGGGAGATTTTTGTGAGGCCCGCCTTGAGGAGGCGGTCGCGGGAAAGAGGGGGGCACCGCTGGAGGCTGCGGTGGGGCGGCGGCCGGTGATCGGGAAACCGGACGACGGATAACGGATACGGCGAGAAGGTGAAAGAAACCATGGAACAATCGATCCGGTTGACAAAGCGCAGGAGTCTCGTCCTCGACATTCTTCGGGAGCACGGCCATCTCGATGCCTACGAGCTTCTGGAGATGGCGAGGAAGAAAGACTCCCGGATCAGCCTTGCGACGGTGTATCGAGCGCTCGCCTATTTCCGGGAACGGGATGTGATCCATGGGCGGACATTCGGCGAGGGGCATACCCATTTCGAAATCCACGACGCCGAAACGGGCAGCCATGCCCATTTTATCTGCACGGGCTGCGGCCGGCTCCGGGAGATCACCGGCCGGTTCATGGGGGATCTGGAGCAGCTTGCAAAAAAAGAGAAATTCCGCATCTCCAGGGTCCATCTCGACATGTTCGGGCTCTGCGAAGAGTGTGCTGCCAAAGAACCCAGATAGGATTCCGGGAGGATCAGACGACATGGCCGAAGCGAAACGATTTGACGAGGCGATGTGCCGGTACTTCAGAAAAGCCGGGAAGGGCAATACGAAGGATGTCCTCGATGCGGCAGGAAAGCGAGTCCGTGAGCGGGGCATCAAAACGGTCCCTTGTCCCGAGCGTAAGCGGCAATACGGCGCTCGCCGTTTCGAAGGAACTTGGTGAGGGCGTGCGCATCATTGCCCTCACCCACGTGGCGGGATTCGAGGGGCCCAATGTCCAGGAATTGAGTCACGGTGCCCGCAAGCGCCTGGAGTCAGCCGGGGTCAGAGTGTTCACGGGCCAGCACGCTTTCGGGGGCGTGGGGCGGGCGGTGCGGAACAAGCTGGGGACCTACCAGGTCGATGAAATCATGGCCTGGACGCTGCGGACCTTCGGGCAGGGGACCAAGGTGGCCGTTGAGATTGCGCTGATGGCGGCCGATGCCGGTCTCGTGAGAACCGATGAGGATATCATCTCGATGGGCGGGACCGGTCAGGGCGTGGACACGGCCCTTGTCGTCCGTCCGGCCAACAGTTATCGTTTTTTCGATCTGAAGGTCCGGGAAGTCATCTGCAAACCGAGGGATTTCTAGGAAAAAGATTAAAGGATAAAGTAGAAAGTAGAAAGGAGACAAGGGATGCTGTCGGAGAAATTGCTGGAGCGTTATGCCGAGGTGCTCATCTGGGGCCTGAATACGGCCAGGAAAAAGAAGTACAGGAGGGGAGAAATCGTAAGGGTCAATTTCGACTTTCCGGCCATCCGGCTGGCGGAGATCCTCCAGGAAAAACTGATCGAGAGGGGAATCAACCCCATCCTCCGGTCCGGGCTGACGCCGGCCATGGAAAAGAATTTCTACGGTCTTTCGGACAAAAAGCAGCTCACCTTTCTGGCCCCCGGCGACCGGGAGCTCTGCGAGCGCATCAACGGAAGCATCTATCTCTATGCCCCGGCATCTCTCACACACCTGCGGGACGTGGATCCCAAGAGGATCGCCACAGCCACCGTCGCCCGGAAAGTCCTGAAAGATATTTTGGACCGGCGGGACAGCGAGGGGAGCTTCGGGTGGACCCTGTGCATGATGCCGACCGATGAGCTTGCCAGGCAGGCAAAGCTGACGAAGGCGCAATACGAAAAACAGGTCGTCAAGGCCTGCTACCTCGACAGCGACGACCCTGTAGGGGAATGGGTGGGAATTTACCGGGCGGTAAGCGGAATTAAAAAATGGCTCAATGCGATGAAGGTTGCCTTCTACCACATCGAGGGGGAAAAGGTGGATCTGAAGATCACGCCCGGCAAGCATCGCAAATGGGTGGGCATATCGGGGCACAACGTCCCGAGCTTCGAGATCTTCCTCTCGCCGGACTGGAGGGGGACCGAGGGGCGTTACGTTGCCAACATGCCTTCCTTCCGAAGCGGCAATTACGTGGCAGGGGTCGTCCTGGATTTTCGAAAGGGAAGCGGGTCCGTCGTTCGGGCCGACGAGGGGGAGGAATTCACGCGAAAGCAACTCGCAATGGATGAGGGGGCAAGCCGGATCGGAGAGTTCTCGCTGACGGACCGGCGATTCTCCCGCATCGACCGTTTCATGGCCAATACCCTCTACGACGAGAATTTCGGCGGGAAATACGGCAACTGCCACATTGCCTTCGGCTCATCTTACGCGGACACGTACTCGAAAAACCCGGCCGATCTGACGCCGGCCATGAAGAAAGATCTGGGATTCAACGACTCGGCGCTGCACTGGGACCTTGTCAACACAGAGCCCAAGACCGTTACGGCACAGCTGACAACGGGGAAAAGGGTGGTCGTGTATGATGAGGGGGTGTTCAAGTACTGACAGGCTAAAGGCTAAAGGCAGGGTCGCATACAAAACACAATGGCAGGGTGTGACGATTGCCCGGCCGAGAAAGTCTCCCGCTTATTCTTCGATTTCGATCGCCTCGACGGGGCAGGACTCGGCGGCTTCGCGGCAGGCATCCTCGAATTCCTCGGGGATATCTTCGTCGAAACGGCAGACCGCCAGTTCATCCCGCATCTCGAAGACATCCGGGCAGATATCGGCACAGCTTTCACAGCCGATGCAGAGATCCTCGATGACGTTGGCTTTCATTTCCCCTCCTTTTCCCAACACCGAGTGGCTGACTCGGAGGCAGCCGCTGGAAAAGATCGAAAAAATGGGACGCGACGCTGTTTATGGATGATGTGCCCGGGAAAAGTCAACTTTTTTTTGAAATTATTTTTTGATGAGCGGCAGCCGAAGGAAGCGCCCGCAGAATTCAGGATATGCGGCGCGATATCGGAGGGTCGACGATGATGGAGATCGCGAAACTCGTACCGAAGGAGCCCAAGGGCCTCGTCGTGGTCATCACGGGCCATGGCAAGGGGAAAACGACGACGGCTTTCGGGCTTGCCGTGCGGGCCTGCGGGCACGACATGAGGGTGTGCATCATCCAGTTCATGAAGGGCGACCTTTACTCCGGTGAGTGGGATGGAGTGAAAAAGATGAACTGCGCAATCGAGCTCCATACCACGGGAAAAGGATTTTGCGGGATTCAGGGCAACCCTTACCCGCACAGCGAGCACCGGCAGAATGCGCAGGACGCCGCAGCCCTGGCACGCGAAAAGACGATGTCGGGAAACTACGATCTGCTCATCCTCGACGAGATCAACAACGCCTTGCACCTCAAACTGGTCGACCTGGAACAGGTCGTGGGGCTCATCGCGAAGAAACCGCCCCTGCTCCATCTGGTCCTGACGGGCCGCGATGCGCATCCGCAGATCATCGAGCTTGCCGACACGGTGAGCGAGGTGGTCGAAATCAAACATGCATACCGCAAAGGAATCGAACCCCAGCCGGGCATTGATTACTAAAGGCAGTGACCGGTGGCCAGTGACCAGTGACCGGTGTAAGATGGGGAACTCCAGTCAAGCGAGATCTTAGCCTTGTGGCTTGCGGCTTGTTGCTTGTGGCTATCCTGCGGAATCCCCTTGACAGGGTGTTGCAATCTGCCGATATTAGGGGAACTTTATTCCCGCGAGTGAATCAGTGCGCAAGGCACTTGAGTGAGTAAAGATTATGCAAAGGAGGCAGAGATGCTTCTCATTGAGGATCTTCAAGTAAAGCTGGGCGAACGGGAGGTGCTTCGGCACATCGATCTGCAGATCAACTCCGGCGAGACTCACATCCTTTTCGGGCCAAACGGCTCCGGGAAGACGTCGCTTCTGATGACCATCATGGGCTATCCCCAGTACCGCGTGACGGCAGGGAAAATCTCGTTCAAGGGGGTCGATATCACGAACATGCCCATCAACGAGCGGGCAAAGCTCGGCATCGGCATGTCCTATCAGCGCCCGCCGACGGTCCACGGTCTCAAGACAAAACAGATGGTTCAGATCTGCGGCTCCGGCGGTGACGTTGACATCGAAGGCATGGCGGCGAGAATGAACTTCACAGACTTCCTCGACAGGGACATCAACGCGGGTTTCTCGGGGGGTGAGATCAAGCGATCGGAGCTGCTGCAGCTCATGGCGCAAAAGCCCGACCTTTTGCTCTTCGATGAGCCCGAGTCCGGTGTCGACCTCGAGAACATCTCCCTCATCGGGAACACGATCAGCGAGCTTCTTCAGCGCGATGTCCATCCGTCGCCGGACAAGTCGCAGCGCCAGGTTCGCAGGGAGCGCACCCGGATGGGGCTCATCATCACCCACACGGGTTTCATCCTGGATTACGTCACCGCCGATAAGGGGCAGGTCCTCTTCAACGGCGTGTTGTCCTGCTCGAACAATCCTACGGATATCTTCATGTGCATCAAGGAGATGGGTTACGAGGAGTGTGTGAAATGCGCAATCTGAGCGAAAGAGCCCAGGAGGCCAAAGATAAGAAAGCCGCCATCGGTCCCGATGTGGACCTGTCCAGCTATACCGCAGAGCCGGTCCGGCACGATTACGTGGAGGATCTGAAAAAGATTCCCGAGGCGGACCGTCTGAGAATGATCCAGTCCGGGATCGACGCCTCCGAGAACGGCAGATCGGGGACCTACATCCAGATGGACACGGCCGTCGTGCACTCCCATGCCAGGCAGGAGGGCCTCGAGGTGATCCCCATCAAGGAGGCTCTCAAGAAGTACGATTGGGCCAGGGAGTACTACTGGAAGCTCGTTTCGGTCGATGCCGACAAGTACACGGCGGCGGCAGAGCTTCATCTCCATGACGGTTACGTCATCCGGGCACTGCCCGGTGCGAAGGCCGTCTGGCCCGTGCAGGCCTGTCTGTACCTGGACAAGGAAAACATCAGCCAGTATGTCCACAACCTGATCATTGCCGAGGAAGGCTCGGAGCTCCACGTCATCACCGGCTGCGCCACATCGCCGCATCTCAAGCGAGGACTCCACGTCGGTATCTCCGAATTCTTCGTCAAGAAAAACGCCAAGCTGAGCTTTACGATGATCCACCACTGGGCCGAGGAGGTCATGGTGAGGCCCCGTTCCGTGGGCATTGTCGAGGAAGGAGGGCTCTTCCTGAACAACTACATCTGCATGAAACCCGTAAAGAGCCTGCAGATGTACCCCACGACGCACCTCGTGGGCAAGGGCGCCGTCGCCCGCTTCTACAGCATCCTCGTCGGGTCGCCCGGCTCCGAGATGGACGTGGGAGGAAGGATCCTTCTCAAGGCCGAGGACACGAGGGCCGAGATCATCGCGCGGGCCATCACCAACGGCGGGAAGATCATCAGTCGCGGCGATCTCGTCGGCGAGGTGGCCGGTGTCAAGGCCCATCTCGAGTGCAAGGGCATGATTCTCAACGGCGGCATCATTCACGCCATCCCCGAGCTCCAGGGAAAAGTGGATGGCGTCGAGATGACCCACGAGGCAGCCGTGGGAAAGATCGCCCAGGAAGAGATCATGTACCTCATGTCCCGCGGGCTCTCCGAGGAAGAGGCAACCTCCACGATCGTCCGGGGATTCCTGAGCGTGGATATCCCGGGGCTGCCCCCGAAGCTCAAGGCCGAGATCGACCGGGCCATCGACCTGAGCTCGAAGGATGTGATGTAGAAAAAGAGGCTTCAGGAATCAGGCTTCAGGCATCGGGATAAAATGAAGGATCGGGGAAAGACTCTCCGGTCCTTTTTTATCATGACTTCATCAACCCGTGATTGATTCCCGGGTGACTCTGGTGTATGAGCGATCCATGATCGAAGGGCTCGCCGAACCGGTCCGCGCCATGCTTGAGACCTTGAAAGAGGTCACGGGCAGGGATGTACAATTCGTCCATAAGCCGGACTTGAAGTCCCTGGCACGGATCCGGATGGCCGGCGGTGCCACGGCCGCCCACGTGCTGTTCTATCGCGACGAAAACAATCCCCTCATCAACCACGTGATCGCCAATGAGTGTGCCCACCTCATTCGCCTCTTCCGCGCACCCGCGGAAAGGCGTTTTTTCGCCGTGGCCAACGAGCGCACGCAGGCGCGCTACCGCGAGGAGATCCGGCAAGACATCCAGAGGCTCTCGCTGATCCACGGGCTCGATGCGCTGAGGAACTTCATCCCGCTCTGGTACGAGAGCGTGGTCTTCCAGCTTACCCGGATGCCCCCCGATATCATGATCGAGCGCTGGCTTTTCGAAGAGTACCCTGACCTGCGCGACATTCAGCTCGCGGCCCTGCACGAGCAGCATGAAAAAGCCGTTTCGGTCCTGTCGGGGAATATCCGCCGCATGACACCCGGGAAGATCTACGAGGTCTCCCAGGTCATGAATTATGTCTTTTTCCGGCTCGCGGGCGATCTCCTGGGGGTCCGTCTCACCGGGCCTTACGAGAAAAGCCGCTACATGCTGCAAGGGGAGGAACTGGCGATATGGACGGCCGAACATTACAGCGAGGACCACGAGGGGGATGTGTCCGTCATCGACAACTGGGCCCGAGCGCTTCAACTCTCGGGATGGTTCGAATGGCGGCGCTTCGACGAGATCTCCCAGGACCCTCTGCACTGAGCCGCCATGCCGAACGATCCGAACCGATCTACCCAAGCGGCCTGTACTCGATTCCGAAGGCCTCGGCGACAGCCCGGTACGTCACGTTGCCGCGGTGGACATTCACGCCCTTTGCGAGGTCGGGATTCGATGCAAGCGCACCCGGTATCCCGAGAGCGGCCAGCTTGACCACATAGGGAAGGGTGGCATTGGACAGGGCAGCAGTGCTTGTCCTGGGGACGGCACCGGGCATGTTGGTGACCCCGTAGTGCAGGATGCCGTCGACGAAATAGATCGGGTCCGAGTGCTTCGTCGGGCGGATCGTCTCGACGCACCCCCCCTGGTCGACGGAGACGTCGATGACGACGCTCCCCTTCGCCATGCGGGCCACCATCCGCCGCGTGACCACGCGCGGCGTTCGTGCCCCCTTGACGAGGACGGCTCCGACGAGAAGATCGGCCTCGGCGACGGCCTCCTCGACGGAGAGGGGGTCGGCGCTCCGGGTGATCAACCGCTCATGGAGGACCTCTTCGAGATGGCGGAGCTTGTCGATGTTCATGTCGAGGACCGTGACCTCCGCCCCCATGCCAAGGGCAACCCTGGCGGCGCTCGCCCCGACGATGCCGCCGCCGATGATCGTCACCCGGGCGGGCTCCACCCCTGCGACCCCGCCGAGGAGTTTCCCCGATCCCCCGTGCAGCTTCTCCAGATAGAACGCCCCCGTCTGGACGGCCAGGCGCCCCGCCACTTCGCTCATGGGCTTCAGAAGCGGGAGCTGGCCGTCTGCGAGCTCCACCGTCTCGTAGGCGATTCCCGTCACCCCCCGTTTCACCATCTCGAGAGTCAATTCGCGTTCGGCGGCAAGGTGCAGGTAGGTGAAAAGGACAAGATCGGGCCGCAGGAAGCCGTACTCCCGGGGCAGCGGTTCCTTGACCTTGACGACCAGCTCTGCGCCCCATGCATCGGATGCGGCCGGGACGATCACGGCACCGGCGTTGCGGTAATCGGAGTCGCTGTAGCCGCTTCCCTCACCGGCGCCCGTTTCCACGATGACCTGTTGACCTGCCTCGACGAGCCGGCTCACACCGCCCGGGGTCATGGACACCCGGTACTCCTGATCCTTGATTTCCCTGGGAACCCCGACCGTCATTGCTGAACCCCTCCTTGTCCCGGGACAGTTTGTGCTTGTCGTTTACCGCTTCCAAGCCTACTATAACGGGCGGAGGGCAAAAAGGAAAGGGTGGAGTGAGGGTGCATCATGAAGCGATGCCGGGCTTGCGGAAAAGAGCTACAGATCGAAAGAAAGGTGGGACGCTCCGAGAACTGTCCCCACTGCGGGGCGGACCTGCATGGTTGCCTGAACTGCACCTTCTATAGCCCGGGTGCCTATAACGATTGTCGGGAGCCCCAGGCCGAGCGCGTTGTCGAAAAGAAGCGGAGCAACTTCTGCGATTACTTTGTTTACAGCGACGATGCAGTCCGAAAAGGGCAGGCCGCAAAGAAGGACGACCCCCGCAGCCGTCTCAACGCCCTGTTCAAAAAATAGCCGTCACGGCGCACCCCCGGAAAGGCCTGCTCAGTGAGGTTCCCGACGGGGGCCTGCCCGACCCTTGAGCTGCCTTTACAGGCGGAGCGCCTGATGACCGTGGTAAGGCTCCGGCCGGGTCATCGAAACGTTCCCCTCATCCAGATAGTCGTCGTATCCCGTCATCCGGTCGATGATCCCGTCGGGGGTGATCTCGACGATCCTGTCGGCCACCGAAGAGACCAGTTGATAGTCATGGGAGCAGAAGAGAATCACGCCCGGAAAGGCGATCAGCCCATCGTTCAGGGCGATGATGGATTCCAGGTCCAGGTGGTTGGTCGGCTCGTCGAGGATGAGGGCGTTGGCGCCGGAGAGCATCATCCTGGAGAGCATGCAGCGGACCCGCTCCCCGCCCGAGAGAACTGAGGCCTTCTTCAACGCCTCTTCACCGGAGAAGAGCATCTTCCCGAGAAACCCCCTGGCGAAGGTCTCCCCCTCGGTTTCGGGGCAGAACTGGCCAAGCCACTCGACGAGGTTCAGGTCGTTGTTGAAAAAGCCGCTGTTCTCTTTTGGGAAATAGGAGTGGCTGATGGTTACCCCCCAGCGAAAGCTTCCGCTGTCCGGCTCCAGTTCACCGGCGAGGATCTGGAAGAGGGTGGTCTTCGCCAGGCTGTCTTCCCCCACAAAGGCGATCTTGCCTCCCCGGTTGACGTTGAGGGTGATGTTGTTCAGGACGGCAACCCCGTCGATCTTCTTGGAGAGCTCGCGGATCTCCAGAATGACATCGCCGCAGGGCCGCTCGGGCTTGAAGGCGATGAACGGATATTTGCGGGACGAGACCGGCATGTCCTCGAGGGTCAGTTTCTCCAGGAGGTTTTTTCTGGCGGTGGCCTGCTTGGCCTTGGAGGCGTTGGCGCTGAAACGCTGGATGAACTGTTTCAGCTCCTCGGCCTTGGCGGCGATCTTCTTGTTGTCGTTCTGGCGTTGTTTCAGATGGAGCTGGCTCGTCTGGTACCAGAAGTCGTAGTTTCCCGTATACACCTGGATGCGACCGAAGTCGATATCGGCCACGTGGGTGCAGACCTGGTTCAGGAAGTGGCGGTCGTGGGAGACGATGATGACAGTGTTCGGGAAACGGGAGAGAAAATCCTCGAGCCAGGCAATGGACTTGAGGTTCAGCTGATTGGTCGGTTCGTCCAGCAGCAGGACATCCGGGTTGCCGAAGAGCGCCTTGGCGAGCAGAACCCTGACCTTGTCGGCCCCATCGAGTTCCTTCATCCGCTTTTTACGAAGCTCCTCCGATATGCCAAGACCGCTCAAGAGCACCGCCGCCTCGGATTCCGCTTCATAGCCGTTGATCTCGCCGAATTCGGCCTCCAGCGCCCCGCAGCGGATACCGTCCTCCTCCGAGAACTCGGTCTTGGCGTAGATCGCTTCCCGCTCGGCCATCAACGCGTAGAGCCGTTCATGACCCCGGATGACGGTGTTGAAGACCGTTTCCTCGTCATAGGCGAATTGATCCTGGCTCAGGACCGCGATCCTTTCGCCGGGACCGACGGAGACCGTTCCCCGGTCCGGCTCGAGCTCGCCTGCGAGAATCTTCAGGAAGGTCGATTTTCCGGAGCCGTTGGCGCCGATCAGCCCGTAGCAGTTTCCCGGTGTGAACTTGATGTTGACGTCCTTAAAGATAACCCTCTTGCCGTAGGAGAGGGCAACATTCGATGCGATTATCATGTCATCATCCCTTACAAAAAAAGCTCCCCCTGCGACGGGGGAGCTTTTTCATGCACAATGAGGTTCAGGTCTTACAGCTTGCGAACGTTCGCTGCAGCCGGACCCTTGGGGCCTGCGACCACTTCGAAGCTCACGCGTTCACCCTCGGCCAGCGATTTGAAACCATCGGCCTGGATGGCGGAATGATGAACGAAAACGTCCTTGCCACCGTCCTGCTCGATAAAGCCAAATCCCTTTGAATCATTGAACCACTTTACTTTTCCTTCAGGCATTGTAACTACTCCTTTTTTGAATGGGGCTCCTCCAGGGAACCGTATAATAATTTCGCCGAACGATTCGGCTGGCAGACCTTTTTTGCAACAAAAAAAACGCACATTCCACGATTTCGGTCTGTGCGGTCGACTTCTCTGTAATTTGGCAACTACAAAAACAAGTACTGCACATCAACTTGGCGAATACAATATATGAGCTTTCAAGCAAATGCAAGCTTTTTTTACTGCATGTTGAGCTTTTTCATCTCCTCCGCGAAGACGTCGTAGGTGGGTTTGCCGAAGAGGACGAAGCGGACACTTTCGATATCGGGATGTGCCTTCAGGTAGTCGAGCGTCGTTGTCAGGGCGATGCGGGCGGCCTCGGAAACCGGGTATCCATAGGCGCCCGTGCTGATGGCCGGGAAGGAGAGGCTCTTGAGGCCTTTCTTCGATGCAAGCTTCAGACTCTCCAGGTAGGCGCTCTTGAGAAGCTTCGACTCGTTTCGGCCCCCGCCGGTGTATACGGGCCCCACGGTATGGATGACGTATTTCGCTTTCAGATTGCCGCCCGTCGTAATGACGGCCTGGCCCGCGGGGCAATAGCCGATCTTCCTGCATGCCTCCATGATTGCCGGGCCGCCGGCCCTGTGGATCGCCCCGTCCACGCCCCCTCCGCCCTTCAGGCCAGAATTGGCCGCGTTCACGATGGCATCGGTCGTTTCCTGCGTGATGTCCCCCTCGAGGATCATCAACTTCGACTCGCCGATCTGTACTTCCATTGTATACCCTCCGGGTGGTTGATTAAGTAATCAGTTGATAAGTTAATTGGGAAAATCTCCGAGCAATAAATTTACAACACCCCAATTCCTTAATAACCCAATTACCCAATCAACCAGTTACTTTTATGGGGACTCCGTCCCCATAAACGAGCATCCGGTAGGTCTTCCCGATGCGGTCCCAGTTCTCCTCGCGATCCATGGACCAGTAGCGGCCGATGACGGAGACAACCCGGCCCAGATTCATCACTCCGCACTTGTCCTCGATTTGCTTCACGTAGTTGGCCCCGCTCTCGGGCATCTCGCCGCGGCGCCCGAGCATGGCGTGGATGTACATCTCGCCGACGCATTCCTTCTTTGCCATGTCCATCAGGGCGATCAGATGATTCATCATGCCGTGGGAGCTGAAAAATGACACGATCCCCATGAGATGAAGGGCCGACCCTCGTTTGCGGGATTCGGCCATCGCGTTGCGGAACGCCTTGTTCGAGAAGAACTCCCCGCTTTCGATGGCCCGATCGATTTTCAGCCGGTCGGACCAGACCCGCCGGCCTGCGCCGATGTGGAGATGCCCCGCCTCGGAATTGCCGACGGTCCCGGAAGGGAGCCCCACCGATTCGCCGGCGGCGGCCAGCGATGCAAACGGGTACAAACTCCGCAGGCGGTCCATGGTCGGCGTGTTTGCCCGGGCGATGAGATTTCCCTCCGTCTCGGGGTTGTGGCCCCAGCCGTCGAGGATGAGGACAACGAGACGCCGGGTTGGCTTCGGCGGCTTGCTTTTCAGCAGCGAGCGGCCCTCCATGCATCCCGGTGCATCGATCCCGAAGAGCTCGAGGATGGTCGGTGCCACGTCGGTCAGTTCGCCTTCCCTGCGTATGTCCAGGGGGGCGCCGTCGGTCACGATGACAAAGGGCACCGGGCTCGAGGTATGTCCCGTGTCGACGACGCCGTCGGGGTAGAGCCACCGCTCCACCGTACCGTGGTCGGCCGTGACGAGGACCGGGACCCCGGATTTTCGCGCCTCGTCGATGACGCGGCCCATCGCGAAATCGACCGCTTCCACGGCACGGATCACGGCGGCTTCGTTTTCGATGTGACCGACGACATCCACGTTGGCAAAGTTCGTCAGGATAAAATCGTGCCGGCCCTCCCGGATCTCGCGCATCGTGGTGTCGGCCACTTCGCCCACGGACATCTCCGGGGCCTCGTCGAAGAGCTTTACGTCCTTTCGCGTCGGCACGATGATGCGTTCCTCGCCGGGAAAGGGGTCCTTCCGCTTGCCGCTCAGGAAATAGGTCACGTGAAAGGCCTTTTCGGCTTCGGTGATCTTCACCTGGCGGATGCCGCGGCGGGAGAGGACCTCGCTCAGGGTGTCTTCAAGGTCCTCTTCGGGCGGGAAGGCGACTTCGGCCCGCAGGTCCTTCGAGTACTCGATCATGGTGGTGTAGTGCAGGCCGAGCGGCCCTGCGGTGGGGAACTCGTGAAAATCGCCTTCGACGAGGCTCCGCGAAATCTCCACCTCGCGCTCTCCGCGGATGTTGTAGAAGATCACCACGTCGCCTCGCTTGATCCGCCCGACGGGTTTCCCCGACGGGTCGGCGAGCACCAGGGGATTGAGCGTTTCGTCGTCCTCTCCGCGGCGGTAGGCATCACGCACCGCCTGGGACATGGCATTGGGAAAGAGTGTTTCCATGGCATCCTTTCGTTTCCGCACGATCGCGGCAACCGCTGGGTGAGAAGTCTCGAAAGGCCCATCTCTTCCGCGGTGGCGGTCATCATACTGGAAAACAGGCTTGTGGTCAAAGGGACCTTTTCGGTTGCAAAGGGGGAGTCGAAGTGATAAAAATTACTCGAAAAAGCGGGATTTACGCGTGGTATGAGGAAGTCGGCCTGGGAGAAAACCCAGGAAGAGTTATTGCAGGAACGGGCCGAGATTCTCGGCAGGGCGGGCGAGGCGCTCTCTGCTGCGCTTTCCGATCTCGAGAAAATAGGCCGTTCCATTACCGAGAGGTTCCGTGAGGCCGGTGAGTCCCCGGGACCGGAGACTCTGACGGAGATCAACAGGGAGATCCGGCACTACAACCGCGCCCGCGAATACGCGCAGCTTCGTTACTATTACCTCATCGTCACCAGGGAGGCCATGGGGATCCGTCGTCACAAGGCGGTCGAAGAAGTCTACAAAATCCCTCCCAAGAAGAAGTATCTATAATCCCCCATGGATCGTTACGCCAAGCAAAGAAAGAAGATGGTCGACGCCCAGATCCGATCGCGAGGCGTCCGGGACGAGCGCGTCCTGCGGGCCATGGAGAAAATCCCTCGTCATCTCTTCATCGACGAGGGTCTCATCGACCAGGCCTACAACGATAACCCGCTGCCCATCGGCGAGAAGCAGACCATCTCGCAGCCCTATATCGTGGCGCTCATGACGGAAGCCCTGGAGCTCACGGACCGCGACAAGGTCCTGGAGCTCGGTACCGGATCGGGTTACCAGGCGGCCATCCTGGCGGAGCTGGCCGACCGGGTGTTCACGATTGAGCGGATCGCCTCACTGGCCCAGAAGGCAAGAAAATTGCTTGAGTCCCTGAATTACTACAACGCGGTGATCCGCGTGGGAGACGGGACGTACGGATGGCGCGAGGAATCCCCCTTCGACGCCATCGTGGTTGCGGCGGGCTCGCCGTCAATACCCCGGACGCTGGTGGAACAGCTTGCGGTGGGCGGGCGGCTCGTGATCCCTGTCGGGAGCCGCTATTCGCAGAGCCTGATCAAGCTGACCCGCCTCTCCGAGAATCCGGGCGATGTGAAAAGAGAGGACCTCGGCGGATGCCGGTTTGTGAACTTGATCGGGGAGCATGGCTGGAAGGTAGAACAGCAATAGAGCAGAAGGGTTGAGCTTCTTACCCTCTGTCTTTTGGGAGATCGTAATCGAACAGATGAAGTCCATCTCGAACATATCGAAAATCCTCCTGTTTGCCTTACTCAGCGTAGTTCTTCTTTCCTGTTCCATACAGATCGTCGATCGGGACAGCGTGAAGTCCTCCGAGAGGATGCGCGGGGTCTACCACCGGGTGAAGCCCGGGGAGACGCTCTGGCGGATCTCGAAGGCCTACAACGTCGATCTCCAGGAGCTGGCAGAGATCAACAACATCACCGATGCCTCCCGCATCAGTGCGGGCAGCGTCGTCTTCATTCCGGATGTGCCCCGGGTCATCGATCTGCCCCCGGTGAAGCCACCTGTCGAGACCCGGCCTGTGGCTGTGAAGCCGCCGGAAAAACCGGTGACGGCAAAGGCGGAATCGGAGGCGGGACGGGCAGGACCCGAAGCGGCAGGCGCCGCCGCCGGAGCTGTGTCTGCCGGGGGGCTAAGCAAGGTGAAAGAGGAGAGTATTACGGACCGAACGCCGGCCGCAAAGCCGGAACGTAGCCCGGCGTCGGCAAAACCCCCGGAGAAGACGACAGCCAGGACTGTCGAGACGCCCGAGAAAGCGGATCCCGGAAAGACCCAGGTAGCCATGAAGCCGCCGGCACCGCCCCCGCCGGTCAAGCCCCCCGACACGTCTCTGAAAGAGAGTGCCGTCGTATCGCCCCCGGCGAAGAAACCCGAGCCGCCTCCCAGGGCCGAAGAGCCCCAGGGTCAGATCCGTATCGACAAGGGTCGATTCATGTGGCCTCTGAAAGGCCCCGTGATCGCCCGATTCGGCATCCAGCCCAGCGGGATGAAGTACAACGGGATCAAGATTGCCGCCAGGGAGGGTGTCCCTGTCCAGGCGGCAGCGGCCGGGACGATCATCTATGCCTCCTATGTCAAGGGGTACGGCGACACCCTCATCGTGAAACACGACGAAAACTACACGACGGTCTATGCCTACCTGAAAGGAAGCGTTGCGAAAAAAGACGACCGTGTGAAGAAGGGGGAAAAGATCGCCTCCGTGGGACCGTCCCAGGAGCCGGGCGGCGAGCCCTACCTTTATTTTGAAATCAGGGAGAAGAATAAGGCACGCAACCCGCAGTTTTTCCTGCCTTGAGGCTGGTGACCGGGGGCGCTCAATGCCTTGAGTGCGTCTTCCTGCGTTATGCATGCGAAGATCGGAAGATCAGAAGTGAGGAAGAGCGGAAAAGAGAAGGAAACAATCCTCCAACCACTCCGATCTTCATAACTTCATCGCTTCCTAACTTCTGTCTTTTCAGGGCGCCTTGCATCTGGGCATTTTTGACCAGCCTCCAAGATCCCAACAAGTTTAGTATGCCTGTTTGACGGATACGATGTCGATCCATATATTATCCTTAAAGTGTTGAGAGGGAACGATTTTATGAACCCCAATGCCTGCTTTGAGCAGGGACCCATACGGCCGCCCAGTGAGGCGAGGAGTCTCCTGATCCGGCCGACCCGAAATTGCCCCTGGAACAAGTGCGCCTTCTGCCATACCTACAGAGACACCCGCTTCCAACTGCGCCCCGTTGAGGCGATCAAAAAGGATATCGATTGCGTCCGCGACACGGCCGACGCGATCGGGGAGCTTTCCTGGAAGCTCGGCCAGGGCGGGAAGGTCAATGACGCTGTCGTCTCCCAGGTCTTCGGAGATGACGATCGGTTCAACGAACCGTTCAGGCACGTGGCGGCCTGGCTTTACTTCGGCGGTCAGACGGCCTTCCTCCAGGATGCCGACACGCTGATCATGAAGACCGACGACCTTCTCGAAGTGCTGCGCTACCTGAAGGGAAAATTTCCCGATATCATCCGCATCACCTCCTATTGCCGGTCCAAGACGGCCAGGCACAAATCGGTGGAGGATCTCAGGCGCATCCGCGAGGCCGGCCTGGTCCGGATTCACGTCGGACTCGAGTCGGGCAGTGACGCCGTTCTCAAGTTCATCCGCAAGGGAGCGACGGCGGCGGACCACATCGAAGGGGGGCAGCACCTCGTGGCGGCGGGGATTTCGCTATGTGAATATGTCATGCCCGGGATTGGGGGGCAACTCTGGTCGCGCGAGCACGCCGTCGAGACGGCCCGGGTCCTCAATGAAATCAAGCCCGATCACATACGGCTGCGCACCCTTTCGGTCCGTCGGGGGACGGCCCTCTACGAAATGATGCAACAGGGCGAGTTCCACCCCATTGGCGACGAGGAAATCCTCAAGGAAATCCGCCTCTTCATCGAGCATCTCGACGGGATCGAGAGCCGCATTGTGAGCGATCACATCCTGAATCTTCTGGAAGAGCTGGAGGGAAAGCTGCCGGAAGACAAGGAGAAGTTCCTGGGAATCATCGACCGTTATTTCTCGATGGCCGAAGAGGACCGCCTCATCTTCCGCTTGGGCCGTCGGCGCGGGATTTACCGGTCCCTTGACGATCTGTCTGAGCCAAACACCTACCTGCAGCTCAGGGAGGGGGTCGAGCGTTACCAGCGTGAAGAACCGGGAAAGCTGGACAGGGACCTCGACCGCATCCGGCAGAATTTTATCTGAGGGCGTCCCCGTTGCCGCCGGAAGGAAGCCCCCTGTTGTATGCACTGCATCGCCAGTCCGTAACTATCCGGAATGACACGAAATGCATTCCGGACCAGCCAGTATGCACCCTTGATCCCACCCCGCCGGGTCGATTTAAATTGACTTTTCAGGCGAATTCGTTTATGATTCGCAGGCTGTTGGAGTGCCATAGAGGTGAATCCAAGAGAGGTGGTAACGGGGTAATGTTCAAGGTAGGCGAATTGGCGGTTTATCCAGCGCAGGGAGTCGGCCTTATCGAGTCAATCGAAGACAGAGAGATCATGGGGGCCTGGCAGAAGTTCTACGTGATGAAGATCCTTGGCAACGGCATGAAGATCATGATCCCCACCGACACGGCCCGGACCATCGGGCTGCGGGAACTGATCACTTCCAAGGAAATTCCCAGGATATACGAGATTCTGCGGACCCGCGACGTCACGATCGATAAACAGGCTTGGAACAAGCGTTATCGCGAGTACCTGGAGAAGATCAAGACGGGATCCGTCTACGAGATTGCCAAGGTCCTGAGAGACCTCTTCATCCTCAAGCACGGAAAGGACCTGTCCTTCGGCGAGAGGAAGATGATGGATACAGCGAAACACTTGCTGATCAAGGAGATCTCGATCGCCAGCCGGGCGGCGGAGGCAAAGGTCGAAGCCGAGATCAATGCCATGTTCCCCGTTCAGTAAGCGGTGAGAGCAGGATACATACCGAACGAAAGCTCTGAGAACTCGCGGCGCCGTGGTATTTTTTCCTATAAGGCGCTCCTTCTCCAGGGGAAGGGGAGTGTTGTTCGTCTTGGCTTGTTGCGCCGTCTGCGGGAATGGATGAACACAGTTTTCCGGGGCTATTTAATGCCGTTGCGACAGCGTTCTTTGAAAACGGTTGCACGCGCGGTCCCCGCAGAGCCTGCCGTGAGCTTGCCGAACGGTGTTGCGGGGGTTGCGAGCATCATAAGGATAAAACCGAACCTTGAGTTTCTGAATTCCCGGTCCCAGGCGCCGGGAATTTTAAAATCTGGACAGGAAAATAATTTAGAAAGGAGGGAGTCTAGTTGCTTATCCGATCGTTGCTCATTCTCGCCTGCTCGATCAGCGGATATTTTATTGCATTTAAGTATTTGGCTTCATATCAGCTATCATTAATCGGTCTTTTACTGGGCTTTATTGCCGCTGTCAGCGTTATCCAGATCGAGCAGATCATCCGGAAGATTTCGCTCCGGATCATTTTAGGGGGTGTCATCGGGACGATCATCGGTCTCCTGATCGCCATCCTGCTTTCCTACGGGCTGAGTTTCGTCAGCATCTGGGAGAAGCAGGAGATCGTTCCCTGGGCGTATGCCCTGATGGCTTGCATCCTCGGCTACCTCGGACTCGTCATCGGTTCCAAGAAAAGCGAGGAGATCTCGCTTCCGTCCTTCGGACCCTTCAAGGGGTTCAGGGGCGTGGCGGACTACCGGATCCTCGATACGAGCGTCATCATCGACGGCCGCATCGCCGACATCTGCGATACGGGGTTCATGGAGGGCAACCTCATCGTCCCGAGGTTCATCCTGGATGAGCTCCAGCACATTGCCGACTCTTCGGATTCCATGAAACGATCGCGGGGGAGGCGAGGGCTCGACATCCTCAACCGGATGCAGAAAATCCACAGCATCAACATCGAAATCGTGGATCAGGACTTCCCGAAAATCAAAGGGGTCGATGCGAAACTCGTCGCCCTGGCGAAGAAGATGAACGGGAAGATCATCACCAATGACTTTAACCTCAACAAGGTGGCGGAGTTGCAGGGCATCAAAATCCTCAATGTCAACGAGCTTGCCAATGCCCTGAAACCGGTTGTGCTGCCGGGCGAGTTGATGGTTGTGAAAGTCATCAAGGAAGGCAAGGAACACGGCCAGGGTGTGGCCTACCTCGACGACGGGACCATGGTTATCGTCGATCATGCCAGCAGGCATCTCAACGAGACCGTGGAGGTTGCCGTGACCAGCGTCCTGCAGACCACGGCGGGCAGGATGATCTTCACGGAGATGAAGGCCGTCGTGCCCGATAAGAAAGTTCACACCATCGAAGCCCTGTAGCATGCGTAGGAAAAGAGCCCGGGAGGCCAAAGGATCCCGGGCTTTTCTTTTAGGGAAACGCTCACACCCCCGAAATCCACAGAGGGAAAGCCATGCGGACAGTGGCCATCATCCCGGCAGCCGGCTCGGGAAACCGGATGAACCGCGATGTGTCCAAGCAGTATCTGACGCTTGCGGGCAAGCCCATCCTGGTTTGCACGCTGGAGGTGTTTGAGGCCTGCCCGCTCGTCGACGCCCTGCTTGTCGTCGTGCCCTCGCAGGACATGGAATCGGTGCGCACCGACATTCTGGACCCCTGGGACCTGAAAAAGGTGGCCGGAATCGTTCCCGGGGGGAAGGAACGGCAGGACTCCGTCCGGGCGGGGATCGAGGCCCTCGACGGGGACACGGAGCTCGTGATCATTCACGATGCCGTCCGGCCGTTCATTACCGCCGGGCTGATCGAGAATTGTATCCGGGCTGCCGAGGCGGAAGGCGCCGCAACCGCCGGGGTGCCGGTGAAGGATACCGTCAAGGAAGTCGGGCCCGACGGCCGGATTTTGCGGACCTGTGACCGGAGCCTGTTGTGGCTCACCCAGACGCCCCAGGTCTTCCGTCGCGACATCATCGAGAGCGCTCACCGTGCCGCCGTCCGTGACGGATTCAGAGGGACCGATGACACCTCGCTGGTGGAGCGCCTGGGAATCGCCGTCCGGATGATCCGGGGTGACTACGGCAATATCAAGATCACGACCCCGGAAGATCTGGTGATCGCGGAGGCCCTGCTCGCCGCTTCGCGGTAGGCTAAAGGCTACAGGCTGGGAACGCACCTCTACAAAACATTATATCATGAAAGGCTGTTGCCATGAGAGTGGGCTTCGGGTATGACAGTCACCGCTTCTCCGAAGGCCGCCGCCTGATTATCGGTGGGGTGGAGGTGAACTACGAGAAGGGATTGCTGGGGCATTCCGATGCCGACGCCCTGATCCATGCCATCGTGGACGCCATCATCGGGGCCCTGGGGGAAGGGGACATCGGAAAGCACTTTCCCGACACGGACCCGCACCTCAAGGGGATCTCCAGCCTTGTCATTCTCAAGCGCGTGGCCGACCTTGCCGTTCAGCGCGGATACTACGTCAACAACATAGACTCGACGGTCATCCTGGAGAGGCCCCGGCTCTCCCCCTCCATCGAGGAGATGCGCCGGAACATCGCAAGGGTCCTCGGGACGGACTCCTCCCGCGTCAACGTGAAGGCCAAGACGAACGAAAAGATGGGATTTGTCGGGCGGGGGGAAGGCATCGCTGCCTTCGCCGTCGTGACCCTGGCGAGGGCCGACTCCGACAGCGTCGCCTAAAAAACCAATACCCTTATCTTCCTCTCCCTACGAGGAATAGGTGCCCTCTCCCTTGAGGGGAGAGGGTCAGGGTGAGGGTGAAAGATCCCTCCCTCTTGCAGAAAAGGATCGGGGTGAGGGTGAATGAAAAAACGGGGGAGCCGGAATCGGCTCCCCCGTTCTGCGTCAACGGCTCTTGAACGTGTCCCTTACAGCGGGATGTTGTTGTGCTTCTTGTCGGGCAGGCTCTGCTCCTTGTCCTTGTAGGCCTCGAGAAGGGCGGCCACACGTTTGCGCGTCTCGCGGGGGGCGATGACCTCCTCGATGATGCCCATCTTCGCCGCGAAGTAGGGGTTGTTGAACTGCTCCTCGTAGGCGGCAATCAGCTCGGCCCGCTTCGCTTCGGGGTCTGCGGCCGTGGTGATCTCCCGGCGGTAAACGATGTTGCAGGCCCCGGCGGCGCCCATGACGGCAATCTCGGCAGAGGGCCAGGCCATGACGTAGTCGGCGCCCAGCTGCTTGCTGCACATACCGATGTAGGCTCCACCGTAATCCTTGCGGGTCACGACGGTGAACTTGGGCACCGTGGCCTCGGAGTAGGCGTGCAGGAGCTTCGCGCCGTGGCTGATGATGCCGTTCCACTCCTGGTGCGTGCCGGGCATGTAGCCGGGCACGTCGGCAAAGGTGAGCAGCGGGATGTTGAAGGCGTCGCAGAAGCGGATAAAGCGCGAGGCCTTGTCGGAGGCGTTGACGTCGAGCACGCCGCCGCCGAAACTCGGATTATTGGCGATGACGCCCACGGTCTGACCCATGATGCGGATGAAGCAGACAAACATGTTCTTTGCCCAGTTGGCATGGGGCTCGAAGAAGACGCCGCCATCGGCCACGGTGGCGACAAGCTTCTTCATATCGTAGCCGCGGGTAGCACGGTCGGGGATGATCTTGTCGAGCTCGGGGCATTCGCGGTCGGGGGTGTCCGTGGTGGCTACCACAGGAGGCATCTCGTGGCAGTTGTCGGGCAGATAGCTGAGAAGGTCCTGGATCTGCTTGATGCAGTCCTCGTCGCTCTCCGCGACGAAATGGCACACGCCGCTCTTGGTGGCGTGGGCCATGGGGCCGCCCAGGTCGTCATGGGTCACTTCTTCGCCGATGACGGCCTTGATGACATCGGGACCCGTGATGTACATGTAGCTCTTTCCCTTGATCATGAAGACCCAGTCGGTGAGCGCGGGCGAGTAGACGGCGCCTCCCGCCGTGGGGCCCATGATGGCCGTGATCTGGGGGATGTAGCCCGAGCAGATCGTGTTGCGGTAGAAGATCCCGCCGTAACCTTCCAGGGCGGGCACGCCTTCCTGGATTCGGGCGCCGCCGGAGTCGTTCATGGCGATGAAGGGCTTCTTGGCGTCCTTGGCCATGTCCATGACCTTCCAGATCTTGCGGGCGTGCATCTCGCCGAGGCTCCCGCCTGCGCTGGTGAAGTCCTGGGCGGCGGCGAAGACGGTGCGTCCGTTCACGTTTCCGAAGCCGCAGACGACGGCGTCGGCGTTGATCTGCTTGTCACCGAGGCCGAAGAGGGTGGAGCGCTTCTCGACGAAGAGCTGCACTTCCTGGAACGTTCCCGCGTCGTAGAACTTCAGAAGCCGCTCACGGGCCGTCATCTTGCCCGATTCGTGCTGCTTCTTGATAGCGGCATCGCCGCCTTGGGTCATCAGTTTCTCGCGCTTTGCTTCAAATGCCTTGATTCTGTCTTCTGTCAGTCCCATGTCTCCATTACTCCCTGTCTCTTTAGTGGTCGAAAACTCGACGTTTCCATCTCTCTGTAAACCCGCCGCGTGATATCATTTCTTGCCGTTTTTTTCAATACAAAAGAGAGGAATTCCTTCTTGATTTAGCACGACAGCTGGGCTATAAAACCCATGCTAGAAACCTCGACTCCAAGGGGGCGCGCAAACGGTCCCCTACGAACCCTCCAGAGGTGAAAGAATGAAATATATCGATGAGATGGATCTGAAAGGGAAACGAGTGCTGTTCCGGTTCGATTTCAACGTCCCCCTTGACGGCAACCAGAACATCACCGACGACACGCGAATCCGTTCCGTACTGCCCACCATCAATTACGCCCTCGATGAAAATGCCAAGATCGTCATCGCCTCCCACCTCGGCAGGCCGAAAGGCAAAGTCGTCGAGAAGATGAGCCTGGCCCCCGTGGCCAAGAGACTCTCGCGCCTGCTCGGCAAGAACGTGACCCTGACGAAGGACGTCATCGGGCCTGAGGTCAAAAAAACCATCGATGCAATGAAGCCCGGCGACATTGTCATGCTGGAGAACCTGAGGTTCGATGCCAGGGAGGAGAAAAACGACGAGGTATTCGCCAGGGAACTGGCGAACCTCGCCGATGTCTACATCGACGACGCCTTCGGCAATGCGCACCGCAGCCACGCATCGAATGTAGGGATCACGAAGTTCGTCCCGGTATGCGGGGCCGGGTTCCTCATGAAGAAAGAACTGACCTACTTCACCAAGGCCCTCGAAAAACCGGCGAGACCGCTTGTTGCCATCGTCGGGGGCTCCAAGGTGTCGGGCAAGCTCGAGGCCATGGCGAACCTGATCAAGCGGGTCAACAAGATGGTCATCGGCGGCGGCATGGCCTTTACCTTCCTGAAGGCACAGGGCGTTGAAGTCGGGAAATCCATCGTCGAGCCGGAACTCATCGACAAGGCCACGGAAGTTCTGGAAACGGCGAAAAAACTGGGCGTGAAGGTCTACCTGCCCGTCGACTGCGTCATCGCGGAAAGCAAGGAACCCGAGGCGGAGACCAAGATCGTCCCCATACAGGAAATCAATTCGCAGTGGATGGGGCTCGACATCGGGCCTGCCACGATCACCCTTTTCACGGAGGCCCTTAACAACGCGAAAACCATCGTCTGGAACGGCCCCATGGGCGTGTTCGAGATCGACGCCTTCAGCCGCGGGACGTCGGCGCTGGCCCACAGCGTGGCCAACTCCTACGCGCTCTCCATTGTGGGGGGCGGCGATACGGACGTGGCCATCGACAAGGCGGGCGAGCGCGACAACATGTCATACATCTCCACGGGCGGGGGCGCCTTCCTGGAATTGCTGGAAGGGAAAGAACTTCCCGCTGTCAAGGCGCTCAAAACCTGTAAATGATCCTCTGACGAGGCGTTCGCAAGGGAGCAGAAGAGCCCCTTCTGCTCCCTTTTTTTATCCTATGGAACGGGGGCTCGGGCAGGGTTCTTTCTGCGAACAGACGGTTTTAGACCGCTCTAAGGCTTGCTTGGCTGCAGGCGCATGGTTCGACAAGCTCACCATGACGGGCGCGGAGTTTATCCTGAGCGCAGTCGAAGGACTTCGCCAAGAGCGGTTGACTAAAACACGTCTAACTTCGCTATCCAGAATCCCGCCCGAGCTGATTTTGTAAACGTCAGCAATCAATCCAGGTTTTCATTGGCGCGATTTTCCTGTAATATTCTCCGCGAACTATGAGGAATATAAAACTCATCATCGAATACGACGGGACGGCCTATAACGGCTGGCAGCGGCAGGCCGATGTCCTCACCATCCAGCAGGTGATGGAGGACACCATTTCCAGGATCGTCAACGACAGGACGGTCCTCATTGCCTCGAGCCGTACAGACACGGGGGTTCATGCCCTGAACCAGGTGGCGAATTTCCGCACGGCCTCGCAGCTCCCCCTTCGGAATCTCCACCTGGGCGTGAACAGCCTTCTCCCCCCGGATATCGTGGTGAAGGAAGTGAGCGAGGTGCCCTGGGAATTTCACTCGCGGTATCACGCCCGCAGCAAGATCTACCATTACCGGATCTTCAACAGCCTCGTCCGGACGGCGCTCGGCAGGGGCATCTGCTGGCATGTCCGTCACCCGCTCGACCTCGAGGCCATGAGACGGGCGGCACAGCACCTTCTGGGCACCCATGACTTCAACTCCTTCTGCGCAGCCCAGTGCGAGGTGGAGGACCGGGTGAGGGCCGTGACGGACGTTGCCCTGGACAAAGAGGATGGGGGGACGATCGTCTTCCGGATCGAGGCGAGCGGATTTCTGCGCCATATGGTCCGAAACATTACAGGCACTCTCGTCGATATCGGCATGGGCAGGATTTCCGAAGAAGACATGGTCCGCATTATCGAGGCGAAGGACCGCAGGAGGGCCGGGCAGGCAGCCCCTGCCCGGGGGCTCTGCCTCATGGAGGTGAAATACGAATGAGAATTCTCGTCATGGGTCACAAGGGCATGCTGGGAAGCGACCTCATGGACGTCCTGGGCAGGGACCATGAAGTCGGCGGAGTCGATGTGGGGGAATTCGACATTACATCGGCCCCGGACTGCCTGCGGGTCGTCGGGGAGTTCAGGCCCGAGGTGATCGTGAATGCCGCCGCCTACACCGACGTCGATGGCTGCGAAACGAATCGCGATGCCTGCTTTGCCGTCAACGCCGAGGGTGTGCGCAACATCGCCTGTGCCTGCAAGGATAGCGGCGCGAAGATCGTTCACTACAGCACCGACTACGTCTTCGACGGGACAAAGGGGGAGCCCTACCTCGAGGACGACCCCTGCCGGCCCATCAATGCCTATGGCGCCTCCAAGCGCAAAGGCGAGCAGATTCTGATCGAGACGGCGGAAAACCACGTGCTGATCCGCACGGCATGGCTCTATGGCCGCCAGGGAAAGAACTTCGTCAAGGCCATCCTGGCAAAGGCCAGGGACGAAGGGATGCTGCGGGTCGTCGACGACCAGGTGGGCTCCCCCACCTTCAGCGTCGATCTTGCCCAGGCGACAAAGCTGCTCGTCGAACGTGACTGCCGGGGCATCTACCACGTCACGAACCGGGGCGTCTGCAGCTGGTTCCAGTTCGCGCAGAAGATTCTCGAGTTTTCACAGGTCTCCGGTGTGACCGTGGAGCCCATCCAATCCCATGAGCTCACCCGGAAGGCGAAGCGCCCGGCCTACTCGGTCCTGAGCAACCGCAAGTTCATGGAGGCGACTCAGAAAGCCATGCGGCCCTGGCAGGTGGCGCTGAACGATTACCTTACCGGACAGAGCCATATTCACCGGTGAAGACAGGGTAACAGGTATCGGGTTTCGGGGTTCGGGTGTGGGGAAATCTTTTTTCTTTCTGACCCCTGGCACGTAACCCTTGACCCTGAACGTGAGGTTTGAATTTGAACCGAAGGATCACAGTACTTCCCGAGGAGGTCGCCTCGAAGATCGCCGCCGGCGAAGTCATCGAGCGACCCTCGTCCATCGTGAAGGAGCTCCTGGAAAACGCCCTCGATGCGGGCGCCACGGACATCACGATCGAACTGCGCAGTGGCGGCAAGGAGCTGATCCGGATCGTCGACAACGGGGCGGGCATCGCGCCGGGCGATGTGCCCCTGGCGTTCGAGCGCCATGCCACGAGCAAGATCCTCACCGTCGAAGATCTCTACGATGTGAAATCCTTCGGCTTCCGGGGGGAGGCGCTGCCGAGCATCGCGGCCGTCTGTCGCGTCGAGATGTCCACGCGGCGCCGCGGCGACGTGGCGGGGACCCGCATCGCCGTGGAGAACGGCCGCATCCTCGAAAACGAGGCCGTGGGCTGCCCCGAGGGCACCTCCATTGCCGTGAGCCGCA
Source organism: Syntrophaceae bacterium UBA2192 (assembly GCA_002327315.1). Taxonomy (GTDB): domain Bacteria; phylum Desulfobacterota; class Syntrophia; order Syntrophales; family UBA2192; genus UBA2192. Next base: position 62,146 of record DCVI01000046.1, read on the forward strand.
TCTTCGACTCGCTCCCGGTCCGCAAGAAATTCCTGAGACAGGATGCAACCGAGCAGGGGCACTGCCTCGACATCATCGTCCGGGTCCTGCTTCCCCACGGCGCAGTCAGGGCCAAGGTCCTCACCGCAAGCAAAACCCTTCTCGAGATCCCCCGAACGGGGAACCTTTACGAGAGGATCGTTCTTCTTCTGGGAAGCGACCTGCGGAATCACCTCGTTTCAGTGGCGGAGAACAGTCCCGCGGTGAGCCTTTCGGGATTTGTATCCAGGCCCGATTTCACCCGCTCCTCGACGAGAAACATGTTCTTTTACATCAACGGCAGGTATGTCCGGAATGTCCTTCTCTCCCAGGCGGTCATGGGTGCTTACCGCAACCTCCTCGAGGCGCGCAAATACCCCGCCTGCGCCCTGTTCATCGAGCTGTCCCCCGAGACGATCGATGTCAATGTCCACCCGGCAAAGCTCGAGGTCCGCTTCCGCCGCCCGCAGGATGTCAGGGAGCTGCTCCAGCGAAGCCTCTCGGGGGCCCTCTCGGGGGTGCGGCCGGCGTCACAGGCGACTCAGGGGGGTGCGGCAGCCCCGGGGCGCTCCGGCGTTTACGAGGCCCTGAGGCGCTACAGCCTTTCGGCGGGTATTGCCGCCCGCCAGCCCATGACCACGGCGACGAGACCTATGGAGGATGTGCCCGATTTCAGTCCCGGCCAGGACGGCCTGTTCCCGTCCATGGAGGGTGGAAAAGAGCAGGTTTCCTTTGCCTCACTCGACTACCTGGGCCAGATCGAAGGGACCTATCTTGTATTTTCCGCGCCGGGAGTGATGATCCTCCTCGATCAGCACGCCGCACATGAACGGATCCTCTACGAGAGGCTGAAACAATCGACGGGCGGGAACCTGGAAGTTCAGAGCCTCCTCATCCCCGAGATCCTGGAGATGAACCCCCGGGACTTTAACCTGCTCATCGCATCGCGAGACATGCTGCAGGAGGCCGGCATGGAGGTCGAGGCCTTCGGGGAAAACACGGCTGTCGTAAAGTCAGTACCGGCCCTGGTTGCTCATACCGACGTGAAGGCTCTCGTCGGCGAGATCCTGGACGGCATCGCGGATTCGGGGATTCCGCGGGACGAAAAGCGCAACCGGATCCTCATCGGCTTGGCCTGTCGGGGGGCGATCAAGGCGAACCAGGCGCTTACGGCCGATGAGGTGCGGCAACTGTGCCGCGACCTGGACAGCATCCCCTTCGCCTCCAACTGCCCTCATGGAAGACCGGTCTTCATCGAGCTTCCTGCCGTCGCGATCGAGAGGATGTTCAAACGGACATAGGCCGCTTCGCGGCCGGCTCAGGGCAAAAGGCGAAGGGCTCAAGGCAGGAGGAAAGGGACTGGCGAGACGCCTGTCCTGCCGTGGGAAAGATGGAAGAAAAGCCGAAGATTGTCATCATTCTGGGGCCGACGGCCGTCGGGAAGACGGACCTAGCACTGGAGGTTGCCTCGGCGTTTGATGGAGAGATTATCAGCGCCGATTCCATGCAGGTCTACCGCCATCTCGACATCGGCACCTCGAAGCCCACGCGGGAAGAGCGGGTGCGGGTACCTCATCATCTCATAGACATCGTCGATCCCGACGGAGACTTCAGCGCGGCCCTCTTCAACAGGCAGGCCGGAGACATCATCCGGGATCTCCACGGGAGGAAAACCATCGTCGTAGCGGGCGGCACGGGGCTCTACATCCGGGCCCTCACAGGCGGGATCATCGAGGGGCCAGGGCCAGACGAGGGTCTGAGGAGGATCTACCGGACGAGGCTTGAAGGCGAAGACAGGGAGACCCTGTACGCCCGTTTGGAAGCGAGAGATCCGGAGGCGGCCGGGAGGATTCACCCCCACGACGCGGTGCGGATCATCCGTGCCCTAGAGATCGCCGAACTGGCCGGGGAGCCCATCTCCGAGAAGCAGAGACGCCACGGATTCCGGCAGCTGCGATACGAGTGCCTCGAGGTGGGACTCTACCGGGACAGGGGGGAGCTTTACCGCCGGATCGACAGCCGCGCCTCACAGATGATCGAGGCCGGACTGGTCGAGGAGACCGAGAAAATCCTTGGTATGGGTTACAGCAATAAAATGAAGCCGCTGCAGTCACTTGGATATAAATATATCATCCGTTACATCAGGAATGAATTGACGCTCGAAGAGGCCCTGAAACTCATGCAGCGAGACACTCGTCACTACGCCCGCCGGCAGATGACCTGGTTTCGGGGGGAGGGCGACATCGAGTGGTTTCACCCCGACGAAACGGGACCGATCCGATTACGGATCGAAAGGTTCCTGCACGGTCGGTGAAGAGGGCTTCCATCGCCGCCCGAGAGCCTTGATTCCTTGAAAAATCCTTGACTTAAGCCTTCCGACCGGATAAAAAATCCGTTCATTACAGTGCTGCGTGCCAAGCGCGGAAAACGAAGCATTTCTGAAACAGCGCGAGACAAAACCATGGGGGATACGATGGACCTGAATGCACTGTCCAAGGCTTACGAGTCCAAGGATGTGGAGGCGAAGTGGTACGAATTCTGGCTCAAGCACCATTACTTCCATGCGGCCGATACAAGTGACCGCAAGCCCTTCTGCATCGTCATCCCGCCCCCCAATGTCACGGGGATGCTCCACATGGGGCACGCCCT
>DCVI01000046.1:64820-64958 GCA_002327315.1 Syntrophaceae bacterium UBA2192
GGATGGACCACGCGGGGATCGCCACTCAAAACGTCGTCGAACAGGAACTGGCCCGCGAAGGGAAGACCCGGCACGACCTGGGACGCGAGAAATTCGTCGAGCGCGTCTGGGTGTGGAAGGAAAAGTACGGCGGCGTCA
>DCVI01000187.1 GCA_002327315.1 Syntrophaceae bacterium UBA2192
TTGCCGTTGTATTCCTGGGCGCGTCCCTCCCGGAGTTCGATGACCCGGTTGGCGAGGCGGTCGAGGAAAAAGCGGTCGTGGGACACGATGACGAGGGTGCCGGCGTAGCCGAGCAGGGCCTCCTGGAAGATCTCCTTGGTCTTCAGGTCCAGGTGGTTGGTCGGCTCGTCCAGGATCAGGAGGTTCGTTTCCGTGAGCAGGATCTTGAGCAGGGCGAGGCGGGACTTCTCCCCGCCCGAAAGGACCCGGACGGGCTTGTAGATGTCGTCTCCCGAGAAGAGAAACGCGCCCAGGAGGTTCCGCTTGCGCTGGTCGTCGTCCTGGGAGCTGACCGCCTGCACCTCCTCCCAGACCGTCCGCGCGGGGTCGAGGTTCGCGCTGCCGTCCTGCGAGAAGAAGGCCATCCGGACGTGGACGCCGTAGCGGATCTCGCCCGCCGCCGGCGCCTCGATCCCGGCGAGCAGGCGGGACAGCGTCGATTTGCCGCTTCCGTTGACCCCGACGAGCGCCAGGCGATCCCCCCGGCGGACGGTGAAGCCGACCTCCCGGAGGACCTCGTTCCGGCCATAGCGGTGCGCGAGGTCCCGCGCGGTCACCACTTCGCGGCCGCTCTGCGGGCCGGCGGGAAACTGGATGCGGACCGTTTTTTCATGGGCCGCGGCCTGTACCGGCGAGAACTTCTCGAGCTGGCGGATCCGGCTCTGGACCTGCCGGGCCTTGGTCGCCTTGAAGCGGAAGCGCTCGATGAAGGCCTCGGTCCGCTTGATCTCCGCCCGCTGCAGCGCCATCTCCTTGCGGAGCGCATCGAGGCGCCGCTCCTTTTCCGTGAGGTAGGCGGAGAAGTTGCCGGCGTACGCCGTGATCCGTCCCTGGGCCAGCTCGACGATCTGGCCCGCCAGCTTGTCCAGGAAGTAGCGGTCGTGGGCGATGGCGATCATCGTCCCGGGATAGTCCCTCAGGTAGGACTCCAGCCATTCCATGCTTTCCGTGTCCAGGTGATTCGTCGGTTCGTCGAGAAGCAGAATGTCCGGCCGGGCCAGGAGGAGGGCGGCGAGCAGGATGCGCATCTTCCAGCCCCCGGAAAAGGTCGTGCAGTCCTTGTCGAAATCGTCCGGCCCGAAGCCGAAGCCCCGGCAGATCTGCCGGGCGCGGGCCTCGAAGGCGTAGCCGTCGCGGGACTGGAAGCGGGCGAGGGTTTCCTCGTACGCCCGGAGCAGGGCCGGATAGGCCGCCTCTTTGGGGTCCGCCTGGGCGATCGCGGCCTCCTGCGCCGCGAGGTCCCGCTCCAGCCGGTCGATCCCGCTCTGCTTTTTCAGGTAGGTGAACATCGTCACGGGTTCCAGGGAGACGATGTCCTGAGGCAGATAGCCGATGGTCCGGTTTTTCGGAAGCTGGACCGTCCCGTCGTAATGGTCGATCTCGCCCAGCAGGGTCCGGAAGAGCGTCGTCTTCCCCGTGCCGTTGTCCCCGACGAGGCCGATCCGGCTCTTCTCGGTGATGGTCCAGGTCAGGCGGTCGAACAGGACCTTGTCCCCGAACGACAGGCTGAGATTTTGAATGCAGATCAAGGCTGGCGTCACCCCGGCGAGCGTTGCCGAACGTATAGAGGAATCGGGCGCCGGTGTCAAGAAGGGCCGTCAGGCGATCGCATCGGACCTCAGGCAAAGTCGGAGAGCCGTTAATCCAACATGAATTTGCCGTCCTGTATGATCGTCGTGTTGTCGACTTTAAGGGTCATCCCCCCGCTCACCCCGTCGTGGTGAATGTTGCTGTAGACCTTGCCTCCCTCGAACGTTGTATTCTTCCCGATGGCAATGTGGATCGTTCCAAGGATCATCTTGTCGATGATGGTGCCTGAAAACCCGTCAAAGATCTTGATATGGTTGGTCGCAACGCCCAGTTCCCCGATGTTGGTTCCATGGGTATCCGCCGCGGCAATGATGTCCCTGACTTTTTGCGCTTCGCGACCGCCGCCACGGACTTCGACAACCCTGCCGTCCTTGATGATCAGGAGAAAGGGATCCATGACCAGACCGACGTATTCGAAGAAACCGTTGACGAGATACTGGCCGTTGGCGGTGCCTTCAACCGGGGCCAGCGCCGTTTCGGCGTATAAAGGGACGGCGCCCCATTCGCCGGGTTCCCACATGGATGCCCGTAACTGCTCGCATTTTCTTCCTACGCCGAACGTGAGATCGGTTTGAGGCCCGGTAATGTGGGCCACTTTGCCGTTTTCCAGAACATGGGCGACTTTTGCGGTCCGCTCCCTGATTTTCATAATATCCTCATGCGTAACACCGGGAACGAATGTGTTCACCAATCCCAATCTTGCTTTTTTCTCATCGGTGGCCACGTTCCTTGCTTTGGTGTGGGCGAAGATCTGAATCTGATTAAGCCCGAGGGCGGCAAGAATGACATCATTTTTCATCATTTCATCATAGGCCCGTTTGGGAGGCTCGCTCATCATTTCGTCGGGTTCCACCATGACGACCGTGGGGATCGCCCCGAGTTTGCGGACTTCGGCTTCCATATATTTCCCGAGTATCTTGCGCTTTTCGTCGTTTTGGACGATCAGGAGCACCTTCTCGCCGCTCTTCACGTTCATACAGCTTTTGACCATCACCCGCGCCCCGTCAACCTTCTGCTCCTCGCTGTAGATTCTGGGGTCAAGCAGTTGCAGGGCTTTATACATCTTATACTTGTGCGTGATCGATTCGCAGGAAATCAGGCCGGTGACGGACAGGGCAGCGATCAGGATTGCCATGCTCAATTGCCATCTGAATAAACGCCTGTGCGTGTTTTTCCGCGTCTCTCTCATCGATAGGCCTCCCGTCATTTTGTTTTATAAAGCACTTTTCCCCTTGGCGGCAATGCTCTTGCCAGAGGGAGCCCGTACGGCGTTTTTTGAATGAAATAATTAGAGCCAGCCGTATAGCTTTGCCGCCGCCCCGCCCAGAAATAGGTCGACCTCTTCGTCCGAGAATTTTATTCCGGAGGGTGATTTGTGTTCACGAATCGCGTTTACCCAGTTTTTATTGCTCATAAAGACGGTATAGGCCGGTCCATCCGTGCCGAACAGGACTCTCCACGGTCCGAGAAAATCGAGCGCATAACGTAAAGGTCCGAAGAAATAATCGGGATGGGTGAGATATTCAACCTGCCACCCGCTGAAATCGCAGTAGATATTCGGTTTCATTGAAGCGAGATCGACGGCCTCCTTGTACCAGCCATGGCCGCAATGAGCAACGATGAAGGTGACCTCCGGAAAGTCTGCGGCGACCGTATCAATGTACTTGGGCTGGGAGTACATGCACTTCAACGGTGCCGGCTCGCTTCCGGAATGAATGATCACAGGAACTCCCATCTCCCGGGCAGCCTCATACATTGGATAGCATTGAGGGTCATGAGGATAGTATCCCGCAGTCGGATGAAGCTTGAGCCCGATCATCCCCCATTCCGCCACCCCCTTCCGGAAAAGATCGGCCGCACCGTGACGCCGTGGGTCAACTCCCGCAAAGGAATAAATTCGTCCCTTGTGTCTCCGTGTCGCCTGGAAGTAAGTTCGATTCTTTTGTTCGATGGTGGGGTGGGTCTGATCAAAGGCGGAAGGCTCATCACTGAGCAAACGAAGGTCAATCGGGAGAATGATTGCCCGTTCGATTCCCGCTTCATCCATCCTCGGCACCAGTTTGTCTCCATTATCATCCATGATCTCGGGAGCGAGCTGTTGGTAGAGCTCTTCAACATTCCCCAGCTCTCCGGTACTTTTGGCGAACGTGGCCGCCCCTGTTCTCGCGCTTCCTATAAACCAGGACATGGGATCGGAATTCTCATAGAAAAGGTGCACATGGCTGTCGATGATCATACAATCCTCCTTATCGTGTATTTAGAACTGACAAGTGCCCGGCGCACTTGGATCAGTTCCATTCGATCAGAGAGTGCATGTATGGCGCAAGGTGTTTTTCTGTTTCTTTTGGATGCTTGTATATTTCTAACACAAGTTGGGCATTAAGCACCGTATCCAATTCGAAAAGGAGATGCGAAGAGAATGAGGGTTCTCGCCGGGTTTTTTATCATGTCCGGGAACTATTCTTTCTTTTTCTTTTTTTCCTTGCCTTCAACAGGCGTTTCCTTCACCTTTTTTCTTTTCGTTCCTTCCGGACTTTCTTGGGGGGGAGCTGCCTTATCCGCCTTCATTTTTGCCAGGGCTTCGTTCTTCTTTACGCTCGCATCAAACGCCTGCATCCTGACATTGATGGCGCGAATATTAGCCCGCAAATTTTTTACGAGCGGATCTTTATCAATCTCATAAGATTCGATTCCTCTTTCTGACAGTAAAGCCAGCCGGGCCTTCAGCTTTCGTCCGAAAGATTCTTTTTGTCCGATTTGTACCTGCTTCTGATTGGATCCCATATTTCCCCTCCTTGTGTTCATCCTGTTTCCAAAGGCGCAGAACTAAGAATCGTAATCTAAATCAATGCTGAAATTTTCCGGCGTGTGCGGGATAACACGTTTATAGAAAGCCATCATTTCTTGAATGTCTTTTTTCATGTCGCCGCTCGGATAAACTACTTTACCCACACCGGCCTCTTTCTTCTGATAATCTAAATAACCTAAGGCCACCGGAACATGGGCTAAAACCGCCACATGGTAAAAGCCTGTTTTCCATTTGGTGCGCAAAGAGCGTGTGCCTTCAGGTGTCACCAGCATGACTAAATCGTCGTGATCTTTAAACAAATCGACCATTAGCTGTACCATGCTGGGCCGTTCCACGCCTTCTTTCTTAGGACTGCGATCAATGCCGATACAACCGAGAGCACGGGCAAAGGGACCGTAAGGAAAGCGCATATAACTCTTTTTGGTGGTAATCTTGACNNTCCAACCACTCAGAATGAATATGCCACGGGCAAGAAGTTTAGTGAACATAAACGAACATCGCCTTTTTGGAATAAATGCTGGAGCTGAGCAGCCCGGTAAAGTGGATTTGGCAAATTCGTCCGCCGGTCTCCATGCCGTCTAATCGAGATAACCTTATGCCTCGATTTTGACGATCTCCTCCACTGGACCCGTCTCGATGATCGCGGTGCCTGCGTTCGGCGTGCCCGCTTGGATATTCGCCTTTTGCTGTTTGGCGATTAAGCGCTTGGAGGCCTTGGCCATTTGTTTC
>DCVI01000136.1:0-1135 GCA_002327315.1 Syntrophaceae bacterium UBA2192
ACGCAGCAAGGGTTCCAAGGGTATCCGTGGCAATCGGGATCATTTTCGCCGGCCAAATAAATTCTTTCGGGAAAATGGGCTTTTCAGTCTTGTGGACGCCCATAGGAAATTACTCCAGTCCTCAACGAGGTAAAACCACCAACTGGAGAGCCGGATGCGGGAAATCCGCCAGTCCGGTTCGGAGGGAGGGGCGATACAAACCAATGTATCGTTCCTACCCCTATAAGATGGATGCCCGTTTTCACGGGCATGACATTCTTGCCGGATACTCCGCAGCATGATGCGGGAAGCCCATTGGCATTTCAAACGAAGAATGGCGATTCGATCCATGGGACGGAAAACGGCCGACAGGTGACAGGAGCACAGAGACGACGATGAAGAAGGAACATAAATTTTCCCTGTTTTACATTCTTCTGGCGGTGTGGGCCGTTCTGCTCATCCAGAGCTACATCGCCTCCATGATGAGCTCCCAGGTGATCCCCTACAGCCAGTTTCTCAAGCTTCTCAAGGATGGGAAGGTTTCCGAGGTCGCCATAACGGCCAACCGCATCGAGGGGAAGATGAAGGTGGAGGGCAAACCCGGCGAGCCCCAGCCCTTCCGGACCATACGGGTCGATGGCGACCTTTCGGAACTTCTGGACAAGTACCAGGTGACCTTTAAGGGAGAGGTGGAGAGCACCTTCCTGCGGGATCTGTTCTCGTGGGTATTCCCGATCATTATCTTTTTCGGCATCTGGTATCTCCTCATGAAGAAAATGGGAGGGCAGCAGGCCGGGTTCATGACGCTGGGCAAGAGCAAGGCCAAGATCTACATGGAAAACGAGATCAAGATCACCTTCAAGGACGTGGCCGGCGTCGACGAGGCGAAACAGGAGCTGATGGAGGAGATCGAGTTTCTGAAGAACCCCGGCAGGTTTACGGAGATCGGCGGCAGGATCCCGAAAGGCATCCTGCTGGTGGGACCCCCGGGGACGGGCAAGACCCTGCTGGCAAAAGCCGTGGCGGGAGAAAGCGGCGTGCCGTTCTTCAGCCTCAGCGGCTCCGAGTTCGTCGAGATGTTCGTCGGCCTCGGTGCGGCCCGGGTGCGCGATCTCTTCGAGCAGGCCAAGCAGAAGGCCCCCTGCATCATCTTCAT
>DCVI01000136.1:1212-26394 GCA_002327315.1 Syntrophaceae bacterium UBA2192
CCGGCGCTTTTGAGGCCGGGGCGATTCGATCGGCATGTGCTCGTCGATCGCCCGGACAGGAAGGGCCGTGAGGAGATCCTCAGGGTTCATATCAATACGGTAAAGCTTGGTCCGGACGTGGATCTGGAAAAGCTCGCCGCCATGACGCCGGGAATGGTCGGCGCCGACCTTGCAAATCTCGTCAACGAGGCCGCGCTCCTGGCCGTGCGGCACGACAAAAAAGAAGTGGGAATGACGGAATTCGTCGAGTCCATCGAGCGGGTCGTGGCCGGTCTCGAAAAGAAAAACCGCCTCATCAACCCCCAGGAGCGCGAGATCGTGGCCTACCACGAGGTTGGACATGCGCTGGTTGCCCTCTCGCTGCCGGGAACGGACCCCGTCCAGAAGATCTCCATCATCCCGCGGGGTATTGCGGCGCTTGGGTACACCATGCAGGTCCCCACGGAGGACCGCTTCCTCCTGAGAAAGACGGAGATCCTCAATCGGATCGCCTCCCTTCTCGGCGGGCGAGCCTCCGAGGAGATCGTCTTCGGCGATGTTTCGACGGGGGCGCACAACGACCTGGCCCGGGCCACGGACATGGCCCGGAGCATGGTCAAGGAGTACGGCATGAGCAGCCAGGTCGGGCAGGTCTATTTCGCCCGGGAAAAACGGGCTCTCTTCATGGAGATGGGCGCCCCGGAAGGCGGGGACTACAGTGAGGCCACGGCGGAGCTCATCGACCGGGAGATCCGGACGATCATCGACGGCGAATACGCCAAGGCGAAGTCGGTTCTCTCGGGCAAGCGGGATGTCCTCGAAAAGGGGGCGACGCTCCTGCTGCAGAGGGAGAAGATCGAAGGGACGGAACTCATGGCCCTCATGGAGGGGAAGGCAGCGCCTGCTGCCTAGATGGTGAGAGGGTAAGAAGGTGAGAGGGTAAGAAGGAACGTCAGCCACTCTTGCCGTAAGGACTGCTGAGATAGGCACATTATAGAAAGCGCGGAGACAATTTTTTGCAAGAAGAGAAAAAAGCCTCGAAAAACCCGGTCTGGTCGTTCTTTTCATCGGTCAGACTGACACTTTTTCTTTTGCTCCTTATAGCCCTCGCAGCCATCGTGGGGACCGTCATCCCGCAGCAGGATGCGGCGGGTGAGGCCGTTCAGAAACTCCCGCCTGCTCTGGCGGGAGTTCTCAAGGTTCTGCAGCTCAATGACCTCTACCGCTCGCCATGGTTTCTTCTGCTGATGGCGCTGCTCACGGTCAACCTCGTCGTCTGCTCCCTGAACCGCCTTCCTGCTTCCCTTCGACTCTACCGCAGGAAGCCCGATCCGGACCGCCCCGGTCTTTACGAGGATCTGCCCCCCGGGCAGGTTCTCGCGGCCGAAGGCACCGTGGAGGACGAGGCGGCCAGGATGGAGCAGGTCCTGATAAAAGCCCTCGGCAGCGTGGAGCGGAAAGGGACCGATCAGGCAATCTGGCTTTCGGGCCACAAGGGCGCCTGGTCCTATTTCGGGGTCTACGTGATCCACACCGGCGTTCTGGTCATCATCCTCGGGGCCGTCATCGGCTCCATTCTCGGATTCGACGGGTACGTGAACATCCCGGAGGGCGGCTCGGCCGACCGCATCGAGCTTCGGGGCGGCAAGGGGGTCATGGAACTCGGCTTCGACGTGAAGTGCGACGACTTCGACGTCGAATTCTACGACAGCGGCATGCCCAAGCTCTACCGGTCCGACCTGTCCTTCCTGAAGGGCGGGGAGATCCGGGCGAAGGGAGTGCTCATGGTCAACCACCCGCTCGAGTTCGAGGGAATCCGCTTCTACCAGTCGACCTACGGCTCCGTTCCGGGCGAGGTCGTTCTCAAGATCACGAAAAAGGGCGAGCAGGTCGTCAAGCGGGCGCGCCAGGGCGAACGCTTTGCCATCGACGAGGGGAGGGCCCAGGTGGAGATCCTCCGCATCGAAGGGAATCTCATGCGGATGGGACCTGCCGTCAAGGTCGGCATCGCGGCAGGCGACAAGGCGCTTTCCTTCTGGGTGTTCAAGTTCATCGATGCCATCGAGGAACAGAACCCGGGGATCATGAAACAAATCCCCCAGTTCAACGCCGCCCTTTACAGGCCATACTCGTTCGAGCTGGACGGGATCGAAACGTCATTCTACACGGGGCTCAAGGTCACCCGTGACCCCGGGGTCCCCGTTGTCGGTGCGGGGGCCTTCCTGCTGGTGGCGGGATTTCTGCTGACCTTTTTCTCCTCGCACCGGCAGGTTTTTGTCCGCCTGGACCGAAAGCACGGCGCAACGCGCGTCTGCATTGCCGGGCGCTGCAACCGGGACCCCGTGAAGCTTGACCGGGAGATCGAACGGATCATCGGATCCTACAAGGGGTTGACGGGATGAATACGAAAATGCTGGGCTGGGCAACGGTCATCTATCTCGTTGCGATGGCCTTCTACCTGATCCGCCTGCTGAGGGACGACGAATACTGGGGAAAGCTTGCCACGGGGACGGCCCTGGTCGGGCTTGCCCTGCACACGGCCGGCATTGCCGTGCGCTGGTGGGAATCCTACCGGCTCGGCATCGGGCATGCGCCCCTTGCCAATTTCTACGAGTCGATGATCTTCTTTTCCTGGGCCATCATGCTTCTGTACCTCGTCACGGAGTGGCGCATCCGGAACCGGTTCCTGGGGCCCTTCGTCACACCCGTCGCCTTTTTATCCATGGCCTACGCCTCGCTTTCCCCGGACGAGGCAACGCGCATCCAGCCGCTCATCCCGGCCCTGCAGAGCAACTGGCTCACCAGCCACGTCGTGACGTGCTTCATGGGATACGGGGCCTTCACGATCGCCTTCGGGCTGGGGGTTCTTTTTTTCGCCCGGCGTTTCGTTGCCGGATCGGGGAACCCGTCCAAAGGACGCGGGGGATTTTTCCCCGACGAGGGGGCCATCGAGGATCTCATCTACCACAGCACCATCATGGGGTTCATCTTTCTCTCCCTGGGGATCATCACGGGCTCGGTCTGGGCCAACTTCGCCTGGGGGTCCTACTGGAGCTGGGACCCGAAAGAGACCTGGTCGCTCATCACGTGGCTCATCTATGCCGCCCTGCTCCATGCCCGCCTCATACGCGGCTGGAGGGGCAAGCGCATCGCCGTCATGGCCATAGCGGGGTTTGTGTCGGTTCTCTTCACCTACCTGGGGGTGAACTACCTGGACAGCCTGCACAGCTACATCATGTGACGGCACCCGGGGTTTGAAAGAAACATTTATGGAAATACGGAGGAAGACATGCGACGCATGAATCGGTTCGTCATCACGCTGATCACGGTAGGGGCCCTGCTGTGCCCGGCCGTTTGGGTATCGGCACAGGATACCGCTCCGAAGCCGGACCTGGTCGTCGACAAGATCACTCTGAATCCCTCGGGGAACATCGTCGTGGAGATCCGCAACGCGGGCCCGGGGCCTCTTCCCGATAGCGCCTGGAAGTCCACGGAATCGTACGCGGCCTGTTTTGTGATCATGATCGGCGTGCAGTTTGTGGACTACGCGACCCTCTGGGCCGCGGACCCGAACCGGGCCCTGAAAAACCCCGGTGGGACGATCACGTACGTGAGCCCCATCAAGATCCAGGAACCCACGGCGGTTCGGGTCTGGATGGACATCACGGAGCAGGTCGAAGAGGCCAATGAGGGAAACAACATCAAGCAGGTCCTCCTGAAACCCGAGCCTGCAAAGTGACCCCGAAGGCCCTGACTCGGACGGTCGAAAAGGGGTGCGAGCGATGAACCAGCGAGTCCATGTTGTAGATGCTTTTACGGACCGCGCTTTCAAGGGCAATCCCGCCGCCGTTTGTGTCTTGAAAGAACCCCGCGTTGACGGCTGGAGACAGGAGGTGGCCCGGGAGATGAACCTGTCGGAAACGGCCTTTCTGGAAAAGCGTGCCGACGGCAGCTACACCCTGCGCTGGTTCACCCCCGCTGTCGAGGTCGACCTCTGCGGGCATGCCACCCTGGCGAGCGCCCACATCCTCTGGGAGTCGGGCGAGCTGGAAGCGGGGCAAAAGGCCCTGTTCCACACCCGCAGCGGCATCCTTTCCGCGGTAAAACAGGGAGACTGGATCGAGATGGACTTTCCGGCCGAAACGGAAATGCCTTCCGATGCGCCGGCTGAGTTGATCGAGGCGCTCGGTGTGACGGCCCTGTACACGGGACGAAACCGTTTTGATTATCTCGTCGAGGTGGACCGCGAGGAGACCGTGCGCGGACTCAACCCCGACATGACGCGATTGAAAAAGGTCGACATGAGGGGTGTCATTGTGACGAGCCGAAGCCGGTCGGCCGACTATGATTTCGTCTCGCGCTTTTTTGCCCCGGCCGTGGGTGTGGACGAGGACCCGGTGACGGGATCGGCCCACTGTTGCCTCGGGCCTTACTGGGGAGGGAAGCTGGGCAAGATGACTCTCAGGGCGTACCAGGCCTCATCGCGCGGGGGCATCCTGCGCGTCGGTCTGCATGGCGACCGCGTCCTGATCGGCGGCCAGGCGGTCACGGTCATGCGGGCCGAGCTGGTTGGGGGGTGAACGAAGCGCATCCCTTCTACCTCCTTCTTCTCGAAACCACCCTGCTGCGGTGGCACGATATCACCCCGAGAGGATATGTCTTTTCCATCAAGGCCAACCGTTACATCACCCATATCGAGCTGCTCGATGAATGGGTGCGAAGCTCGGCCCTATCCTCCTTCATCGTCCTTCTTGTTTTCCATTCAACGGCGGGAGGTTGGATGTGTTATGTAAAGTCTTTATCGAGGAGTTCCGGTATGCATTCGAGTTTCGAGATCCCAGCTGGTTTCACCGGGAGGCCTGTGATATTTTGAAAAGAAACGGGATGGCCTTCTGCATCCATGACCGGGGGCGCCTCAGAAAAATCACAATCCTGACATCATGGAAGGCGATGCCGTGAGCGATGCCTTGAAACTTTCTGGAATGAAGGGCCTAGAGACAAACCATGAAGTACCGCATTAGAGGTTTAAATTGACAAGACGAAGCGGAATCCTTCTCCATGTGACATCCCTGCCGTCGCGGTTCGGTATCGGCGACCTGGGGCCCGAGGCCTACCGGTTTGCCGATTCCCTGCACCGTGCAGGACAGCGCATCTGGCAAATCCTCCCTCTGGCTCCTACGGATACGCTGACGGGAAATTCCCCCTACAGCAGTTCGTCGGCCTTTGCGGGGAACTCTCTGCTCATCAGTCCTGAGAAGCTTGTCGAAGAAGGTTTTTTGAAACGGAGCGATCTGACCGGTGCGCCCCGCTTTCCGCAGGGTCGCGTGGATTATCGGCTCGTTGCCGCCTTCAAGGAAAAAATCCTCAGCGAGGCCTGGCAGCGGTTTTCTGCATGCGGGGGGAGCATCCGAACCGATTATGAGGCCTTCTGCCGGAATGAAGGGCACTGGCTCGAGGAATACTCCCTCTTTCGTGCCCTCAAAGCGCTCTTTGGGGGGAAGACCTGGACCCGATGGCCTAGGGAGTTCCACGACCGGCGGATCCGGGCCCTCGGGCCGCACGTCGAGGAAGTCGCCCTCCTGATGGGAGAGCAGAAGTTCCGGCAGTATCTTTTCTTCCGCCAGTGGCGGGCCCTCAAGGACTACTGTAACGGCTTCGGGGTCTCGGTCATGGGAGATCTGCCCTGCTATGTCCACCACGACAGCGCCGATGTGTGGGGGAACCCATCCCTGTTCAAACTCGACGAAAAGGGCAATCCTTCCTTTGTCTCCGGTGTGCCGCCGGATTACTTCAGCCGGACGGGACAACTCTGGGGCAATCCCGTGTATGACTGGGGTGCGCTCAGGAAAAGCCGTTATGCCTGGTGGGTCTCGCGGGTTCGTCACAACCTGAAACTCTTCGACCTTGTGCGGATCGATCATTTCAGGGGCCTCGTTGCATATTGGGAAGTCCCCGCGAAGAACAGGACGGCCGCAAGGGGGAAGTGGGTGCCCGCACCAGCCGGAGATTTTTTCCATGCCATCACAAAAAAAGTCCCGCAAAGCGCCCTGGTAGCGGAGGACCTGGGATTCATCACACCGGATGTCCGCTCCATACTCGACCGGTACGGATTTCCCGGCATGCGGGTGCTTCTCTTTGCCTTCGATTCCGGCGGCGGGTCGCAGCATCATGCACCGCACAGTTACGTCAAGCGTGACTACGCATACACGGGAACACACGACAACAACACCGTCAGGGGCTGGTTCGAAAAGGAGGCAGGCAGAGAAGAGAAGGAGCGCCTGTTCGCGTACCTGGGATACAGGGTCAGGCCGGAGCGCGTCCACGAAGCAATGATCCGCCTTGCCATGATGTCCGTCGCGGAGACATCCGTCATCCCCATGCAGGATGTGCTGGGTCTGGGTAGTGAGGCCCGGATGAACGTGCCGGGAGGCAAGGGGAGCTACTGGCGCTGGCGCCTGCTGCCGGGCCAAATCGACCGGCGCCTCGAGCAGTGGCTGCTTGAGATGACGGGAACTTATGGAAGGGTTAAGGGTATAGGGTATAGGGTATAGGGAAGAATCAATTAATCGTTGAAGTAGTTCCTCGTGCCTCGATCCTCGAACCTCGCGCCTTATTTCAAGACTGGACGAAGGCCTTCCAGCCTGCCAGGATGGAGCCGGGCATCCAATCAAAGGCTCCGGAGAGCTCGGCGACGGGCGTAAAGCCGCAATCTCCGCAGCGGATCTCCCCGCGGCTGCGGACATAACAGCCTCGCGTGATCGATCCGTCCGGGTCCACATTGACCAGAAGCCCGTCGTGGCACTTCCAGTCGTTTGAAATCATCTTCTCCAGCGATCGTCTTGAATTGATGATGGGGTAGCCCCGCTCCTTGAGCGCGATCGCGTTGCCGATGGCCTTGCGCCGTTCGCCAGGATCGAGCGTAAGGGCCTCTTCGCCCTGTCCGTAGGGGTAGAAGAGCTGCACCGTCACGCCGCGCACTGCCGGACGTTGCTTCAGATCTTTGAGGAGTTTCCCCAGGTCCCTCCAGTTTTCCCGGTTCATCGTGAAATGGACGAGCAGCTTGACCGGGGATGTCCTGCCGAGATTTTCCCAGGCCCGATCGAAAGAGCCGCTTCGCAGTCGATCGTGAGTCTGCTTCGTCCCGTCGAGGCTCACCCACAGGACATCGACGGGCACATCGAGGGGCAGGGTCCCGTTCGTGGTTGCGGCCGTGCAGAGAAAGAGGTTCCGGGCATAGCGGGCGAGGTCACGGAAGGTCCGTGTGCCGTCGCTCCACAGCAGGGGCTCGCCCCCTTCAAACACGACAATCCGGCAGCCGGCGCGATGCAGTGCATCGAGGGCCGCTGTAGCTGCCTCCCAACGGATATGAGCCCGGAGGTGAGCGTCCCGCCGATGGTAGGGGCAGGGGGCGCATCTCAGGTTGCACTGGTAGGTGAGCTTGAAGCTTGCCAGAAGAGGCAGATCCCGGCCAAGAATTTTCCTGCGGAAGAAAAAGCCGGCAAGACCCCGAAGCCTTGTTATCGATGTGCGCATCCGTATGAGGGGATCGTTACCCATGGAGCGATCTTCTGCAGGTAAAGGCAAGGGCCGCAGGTCCTCCTGATGATGGTCACATTGGCGACTATATCGGAAGATACCGGCAGTATCAAACCCTTTTCAGGGATGTTTCAATGACGGCTGCATGTGCACGGGAAGAGCGAGGATAGGCTCTTGTTCCTCTCATACCGGTTTTGTTATAATAAAAAAAATGAATCACTCTTAGCGTCGCACCGGACCGGTTCGGTACAAAAGAGAAAAGGAGGACTATCATGGAAGAAAGGATCGTCGCAAACGGACTCACCCGTCGTGATTTTCTGAAGGCGACCCTGGCAGGAACAGCGGTGCTTGCCGTTTCGTCGGCGGGCATCCCCTCGACGGCATGGGCTCAGAGGACGTCGCCCTTCGGTATTCCGCCCCTTCCTTACGCGGAAGATGCCCTTGCACCCGTCATTTCGGCAAGGACCGTCGGTTTCCACTACGGCAAGCACCATCTCGGCTACCTCTATATCCTGAACGATCTGGTGCAGAGTACGCCCTACGAGAAGATGAATCTCGAGGAGATCGTCAGGGCGACGGCCGGTGTTTCGGGGAAAGCCCCCGTGTTCAACGCAGCCGCTCAAGTCTGGAACCACACCTTCTACTGGAACGGCATGAAGGCCGGGGGCGGCGGCAAGCCGGCCGGCGAGATCGGCAAACGGATCGAGAAGGATTTCGGAAGCTACGAAAACTTCCGGAAGGAATTCGTCGGTGCGGCCCTGGGACAGTTCGGCAGCGGTTGGGCGTGGCTTGCTACGGACGGCAAGGCACTGAAAGTGGTGAAGACGCCGAATGCGGAGAACCCGATCACCCGGGGATTGACGCCCCTGCTGACGATCGACGTCTGGGAGCACGCCTATTACCTGGATTACCAGAACCGTCGGAAGGATTTCGTGGAAGCTTCCCTCGACAGGCTGGTCAACTGGGCCTTCGTAGAAAAGAGCCTTCCGAGGTAGCCGGAAGATTCGAGAGAAAAAGCGCCGCCCGGATGGACCCGAAATATGGAATGAGGACCCGACGGCGCTTCTCTATTTCGCGTAGAGGGGTTCCCGGTTATTCTCCACCCGCCGGATGTTGTCGGCCACCACCTGCACGATGCCGGTGATGGAAACGTCCGTTGATCCGCCGATGTGCGGCGTCGTAAAGACGTTGTGCCGGAAGATCGGATCCTTCGGATCGACAGGTTCCTCCCAGTACACGTCGAGCCCCGCCCCGGCGATTTGACCCGTGGCGAGGGCCTTATCCAGCGCGTCCCGATTTACGATTCCGCCCCGTGACAAATTGATGAGAAAGCTGCCCCTTTTCATGGAGGCGAAGGTTGTTTCGTTCATCAGGTTGCGATTCCCCGTTGAAAGGGGAAGGCACAGAACGACAAAGTCCGAAAGGCCGAGAAGCCGCTCGAGATCCTGCGCTCCTCCTGACCAATCGAGACCGAGATCCTTTGCTGCTTCTTCGGCATGCTCCCGCTTGATCCCGATCAGCCTGACATCAAAAGCCCTGAGCCTTTTCACGAGGGCCTTGCCGATACCGCCCAGTCCCACGATCCCGACGGTTTTCCCCATCAAGGTCGTGCCGCGCGGCTCACCGATCTTTCGATTCGCGAAACTTGCCGCCATGCCGCGGAAATTACGGGCAAGCCCGATCATCATGTAAATTCCCAGCTCGGCCACGGAATCGGCATTGAGGCAGCTGTCGGCGGGGACGTTCGCAACCCGGATGCCCCGCATCCTTGCTGCCTCGATGTCGACCCCTTCGAGACCTGAACCGACCTGCTGGATCAGCCGCAACCGATCGGCCGTGGCGAGAAGCGGCTCTGTGACCCGGGACATGGTCGGGATCACGACGTCATAACCTCGAAGACTCTCCAGCACATAATTTCCCAGGGCAACAAATTCGTGCTCGGGCAGTGCTGTCCGGAGGAGGCCGAGAGCACCTCCCCAGGCGTTTTCGGGGGCGGCAAAACAGATTTTCATCATCCCCTCCTTTTTTTAATGATATCCACAAAGTCGAGGGAATGTCCAGTGAAAACAGGGTGGTGCTGATTTCCTAAATATGTTAACGTCGGGCATCTGCAGAGCCATGAGTCCCGATCGCGGGGGCAGGTAAAAAGGAAGGATGGTTCGGCTATGAATTCACAGCCGAGGGAAGAGCGACCCTGGGGGTATTTCGACGTCATCCTGGAGGATGTGGAGCACAAGGTCAAGCGGATCGTCGTCTATCCCGAAAAGCGTCTCAGCCTCCAGAGACACCGACACCGCGACGAGCACTGGCTGATCGTATCCGGGGAGGCCGTGTTGACGCTGAACACAGACGAGATCGTTTTGCTGAAAGGGCAGTCCGTCGATATCCCCCGCGGCGCGCTTCATCGCGTCCAGAACACGGGAAAGACGGAACTGGTGATCGTTGAGGTCCAGACCGGAGATTACTTCGACGAAAGCGATATCGAGCGCTTCGAGGATGATTACGGCCGGGTGTAAATAACGGGTTATCCATTCGCTCAAAAAGAAGTACAGGGAAAGGCATGGCGGATCTTCAAGAACGGATCGTGGCCGTCATCATGGCGGGGGGGATGGGAACTCGTTTCTGGCCGCTCAGCACCCCGGAGAAACCCAAGCAGTTCATCGATCTCTTCGGCGGGCGAAGCCTCCTGCAGATGAGCTTTGATCGGCTTCAGGGACTGGTTCCGCCCGAGCGGACCCTGGTGCTCACGAATGCCGCCCACCTTGCGCTCACCCGGGAGCAGCTTCCGGAGCTGCCTGAAGGAAATATCATCGGCGAGCCCATCCGACGCGACACGGCAGCAGCCGTGACGCTGGCTGCCGTCCTCGTGCACAAGCGCTTCGGCGACGGCATTATCCTTACGCTCACGGCCGACCACCTGATCGAGCCGAGGGAGCTCTTCCAGAAAAACCTGGTTTCGGCTGCCGGGCAGGTTGCTGAAAACGATGCTTTCTACACCTTCGGGATCAAACCCGCTTACCCGGCCACCGCGTATGGCTATCTCGAAACCGGCGCGTCCGTGCTCAATGACGGCGGGATCGAGCATTTCGAACTGAAGCAGTTCAAAGAAAAGCCTGACCTGGAAACGGCCAGGCAGTATATCGGGTCCGGGCGCTTTCTCTGGAACTCGGGGATGTTCGTCTGGAGGGCCGCGACGATCCTCGAGGAGGTCCGTACCTGGCTGCCGAAGCACTTCGCGGCGCTATCGCCGCTGGGCGAATACGACGCCACGCCGGGCTGGCAGAAGGCGCTCGAGAATTCTTTTTCCGCCATCCAGCCCATCTCCATCGATTACGGCATCATGGAAAAGACTGCAAGACCGCTGCGCTGCGTGGCATCCCTGTTCTCGTGGACCGACGTGGGTGGATGGCCGGCCATGCAGACCCTCCTTCCCCGTGACGCCCAGGGGAACGCCTTCCGGGGAGCGGTGAAAACCATTGACTCATCGGGGAATCTCGTTTTCTGCGAGAGGCTCGATGAAACGGTGGCCCTCATCGGTGTTGAAGACCTCATCGTCGTCCGTGCGGGGAACCGGACGCTGGTGGCGCGGAAGGGCGATGTGGACAGGCTCCGGGAGTTGGGAGAGATCTGACGCGACACCCGTCCTGCCGGTTACGATTGCCGGTCATGGCTACCCGCCCCTTCTGCAGATGACGAGTTCCATTATCGACCGATCCCGACCTTCAGGGCTTTTCAAGGGTCATGAACCCGCCTTCAACGTGGGCGCGCAACTCCTTGAGCAGCATGTCAAGCTCCTTCTGGCGCTGCTGGTGGAACTCCTGCCACATCTTCCGGCAGGTCTCGCACTTCACCTTGTCCAGGTCCTTCATGTAGGTGTCGTAGCGGTAAATGCTTCGGGCGATGACGGTGATTGTTTCCAGGAGATTGTAGTCGTGATTCTGTAACATGGCAGGTCCTCCTTTCTAACGTCTGATAGTTGAGCTGGCGGGTAAAGAGTCGTTGCGCTTCGTGAAGGAATCGTCACAGGGATATTGCCTCAACGAGGAGATGAAATAGCCAGAAGGGAAGTCGAACGATTCGTAATGGCACAGCGGATCAGGATGCCTTGCGAGAATTCCTGTGCCTTTATTTTTATACCCCGGTTAAGTGGCGGTCAAGGAAATTTTCGCCGAAAATGCCCGCAAACATTGATTTTCACGGCTATCTGCGCTATAGTTCGACATCAAAAATACAGGATTCGAGCGATTCATGATTGCCATTGTCGATTATCGGGCAGGAAACCTGACGAGCGTAGCCCGTGCCCTCCAGAGCCTCAAGGTTCCCTGTGTCGTCACCGATCGTGCCGATGAGCTCCTGCGGGCCGACCGGGTTATTTTTCCCGGAGTGGGCGCCGCCGGGGAGGCCATGCGGAATCTCCGCGGATCGGGACTGGATGCATGCATCCGCAAGATTGCCGAATCGGGCAAACCCCTTCTCGGAATTTGCCTGGGCACACAGGTCATCTTCGAGTACAGCGAAGAGGACAGCAGGACGAGCTGCCTGGGAATCATACCCGGCGGCGTCAAGCGTTTTCCCGAGGGCCTGAAAGAGAAAGGCGATCCGCTCAAGGTACCCCACATGGGCTGGAACCGTGTTCAATTCAGAGGGAATCACCCGCTGTTTGAGGGCATCCCCGGAAATGCCGAGTTCTACTTCGTGCACTCCTACTACCCGGCGCCCTCGAACGGGTCGGATATCGTCGGGGAGACGGAGTACGGCATCAGGTTCGCCTCGGCCGTGTCGCGGAGAAATCTCGTGGCGGTCCAGTTTCACCCCGAGAAAAGCGGTCGTTACGGACTGCGGATCCTGGATAACTTCAGCCGCTGGGACGGGAACTATGCTCAGTAAACGAATCATCCCCTGCCTCGATGTGAGAGACGGGAAGCTGACCAAGGGGGTAAAATTCAAGGGCAACATCGACATCGGTGACCCCGTGGACGTCGCGCGCAGCTATTACGAGCAGGGTGCCGACGAGATTGTCTTTTATGATATTACCGCCTCATCGGAAGGGCGAGATATCATGATTGACGTCGTGAAGCGGGTCGCCGAGACGATCTTCATCCCCTTCTCCGTCGGCGGAGGCATCCGGACCCTCGAGGACATGCGCAGCGTCATCCTGGCAGGCGCGGAGAAAGTCAGCGTCAACTCCGGTGCCGTGGAGAATCCGAAGATCATCAGCGACGGCGCCGTTGCCTTCGGCTGTCAGTGTGTCGTGCTGGGGATGGACGTGAAAAAAGTCGGGAAGAGCGCGAAGATCCCCTCGGGCTACGAGATCGTCATCCAGGGCGGCAGGAAGTACATGGGGATCGACGCCCTGTGGTGGGCCAGGGAGGCGGAGAATCTCGGGGCAGGGGAGATCTGCCTGAATTCCATCGACGCCGACGGGACCCGGGAAGGCTACGAACTGGAACTCACCCACCTGATCGCGACGAATGTGAGGATTCCCGTCATCGCCTCGGGAGGGGCCGGCAGGAAGGAAGACCTGCTGGATGTGCTGACGACGGCGAAGGCCGATGCGGCCCTCATTGCCTCCATCGTGCACTACGGGACTTACACGATTGCCGAGTTGAAGGAGTACCTCTCCGGCAACGACGTGAAGGTTCGGGAGATCTGGTAAAAATACAGGCTAAAGGCTGGGAAACACCCGCTACATTCTTCAGAACTCCAGAAAATGATAGCCCCAGGGCTTAAGGTCCACGAACAGTCCCGGATCAGTCATTTCATCCCCATTCCGTTCGAAGGCATCCCCCGATAAGAGATCGACAAGACGCCAGGATCGCCCGGCAAGCTGAAGGCCGGGCATTCGAACGCGTCCCCGGGAATGCCTTTCCGCCAGGTTGACGACAGCCAAGAAGTGCTTGCCGCTGCCGGTCCAGCTCCAGGCCAATAGGTTTCTGAAACTGTCATTGTCCGTCCAGCCGGATAGTTCACAAAGGTTCCATGTGCCATCCCGAAACCTCGAATCTCTGACGGAATTCAGAAGAGTCCTGTAGAACTCGCGAAGATGGAGGTCCGGAGATTCCTCGGGCCGGCGCCCGAGCTGGACGGGCAGTTTCACCTTGCGTCCCTCGAACTGGCCGTCGTGAAACAGCCTTGCCCCCGGGAGAGTGGCGATCACGACCGCCACCGCCCTGGCTTTCTCCGGATTAAAGATTGCCGCGGCCCTCGGTTCATCGTGATTCTCGATGAAGCGGACGAGCCAGTGCTGAGCCCCCGGGTCTCCCGAAAGGTGAAGCCGGATCGTTTCGGCTGACTCATGGACGAGACGGTCATAGAGGCGCTTGTCGTAGCAGTACTGGAATCCCTGCTGTTGAAGTTCCCGCTCAAGCCCCCAGTAGGCCTCGGCGATGAATATGAAATGGGGGAAGCGCTCGTGAACCGCCTCAATGACCTCCACCCAGTATTCGCTCTGCGGCTCCCTGCCGGCTCGGCTTCCCCAGCTCTTGCGGAAGATCCGGTTGATGAGCAGGATGGACATGTCACAGCGAACTCCGTCACACTGGCTCGCGATACCCAGAAGGGTGCCGACGGCGGCCGTCCTCAAGCCGGCGTGAAAGACGTTCAGCTGTGCCACGTCCTCCCAGGGAGGGTAGTTGGGGTCCCGGCCACAGGCAAAGACACGCCCGCCTGACTGGAAGAATTCCCGCGGCGCCCGGATCAGGTCCGTGGCATTCCCCTGGATGATGAACTCGGGGTGCTCGATGATCCAGTCGTGGTCCAGGGCCACGTGATTCGGCACGAAATCCAGGATCAGGCCGAGCCCGCGAGCGGCAAGGGCAGTGCGGGCCCCGTAGAGGCCATCGGGTCCCCCGAGCTGCGGATCCACACTGTAATCCCGGATGCAGTAGGGGGATCCGGGTATGTCGTCAGGGGTAACGTCGGGAAGCGCCTTGCGGTATTCCTCGAGGAGGGGGGCCGTGCCCCGTGCGAGTCTCGCGCCGGCCGGGCTCCTCCGCCAGACCCCCATCAGCCAGACTGCATCGAATCCGAAGGAGGCGATGGCATCCCATTCCTGGGGCGGAACGCTGGACAACGTGACGGGGCTTTTGTACTTGCGGCTGAGTTCGGCGAGCCAGACCCAGGTGTTGATCTCGTAGATCAGGGGCTGCTTGGGCAGGACGGGCATTCGAACCTCCACGCGTTATCCTACTGATTCGAAGCCAAATTTTCCAGAGCTTTCCTGCCTCGGTTGCAATAGTAACAGAAGGTAAGAGGGTAAGAAGGTGAGAAGGTGAGAAGGTTGGATGAGCGGGTGACGTGCGTGAAACGGACAGGTTATCCGACCTTCTTACTTTCTCACCCTCTTCTTACTTCAGGCCCAGGACGTCCTGCATGTCGTAAAGCCCATTCTTCTGCTTCACAATCCACTTCGCCGCGGCAATGGCCTCGCGGGCGAAGGTGTCGCGGATGAAGGAGCGGTAGATCAGTTCCACCCCGGCGCCCATCTCGCTGAAAAGGGCAGGGCTGACGTTCGGCACAAGGACGCAGCGTGTCTTCTTCGTCAGCTCGCGGATCCGTTCCATCTCGTCGAGCATGAACCCCATGGTTCCCATGACCATCGATGTCTTGTGCTCGGCGGCGATCTTGAGGTGGGCCAGGGAAGACTCCTTCTCCGTGAAATCGATGACGACGCAGCTGTGCTTGATGCAGTCTCTCAGGTCTTCGGCAATGGGCACGCCGATGAAACCTCTGTGATGATATTCCCCGACATCCTGCCCGATGGCGGAGCCGCCTTTCGAATCGACGGCGCCGATGAGCTCGATGCCGTCCGTTTCATAGACGAACTGCACCAGCCTCCCGCCCATCTTGCTGCTGACGCCCGTCACGATCGCCTTAACCATGGTTTTCCTCTTGCCGCCTTCCGTTGTACCAATAGCCGCGGGACCATTGCAGCGACCGGATGCCGGGACGGTCGGGGGACCGCCCGGCATCCCTGTCATCTTTATACACCCGTCGGCACGATTAACACAGCTTTTTGCCCCAACCGCTCACAGGGCACTTACCCCCGGGAGGCGTCACCTGCCTTCAATCCGTTTACCTCTCGGTGCCGGCTGCGCGGCCGTTTACAGTGTCCGTCACGGGAAACACGCCCCGGGGTTCAATGATCCTTCAGCAATAGGGATGCCAGTGCGGCCTTGTTTTTTAACTCTCTGATATCATGTTGTAATGTCACAACCGGGGCGCCGTGAAAGGCTGTAAAGAAATACAAAAGTGTATAACCTGCAACGCAGTATACAAAATCGTCGTGAGCGCAACGGGGGGGGGAGGGGGCAAGTGCCACCCCCTGCGAAGGCCGGTGATAAGCCTCCGGGGGAGCGATAAGAATTTACCGGAACGGGCCTGTGTCAATGCCGTACTTCCGGATCTTGTAATTTACGATTCGCTGGGATGTGCCGAGAATCCTGGCCGCGTGGCTTTGATTGCCTTTTGCCGTTTTTAAGGCCTCCAGGACCAGCGCCCGTTCGTAGGCACTCACGCGTGCTTTCAGATTGACGGTCAGTTTCTCCGCTTTTCCGTGTTTCATGTCTAAACCTTCGAATGAGGCATTGGGCACTAGGCTCCAGGCACCCGGAGAAGGAGGTGCGTCTCTTCGCCTGATGCCTGAAGCCTGTAGCCTGATGCCGGTATTTTATCCGATCGCCAGGCCGCCCCGCTCGCTGGTACGGATCCGGATAACGTCGGGAAGGTCCAGGACGAATATCTTTCCGTCGCCGATCTCGCCCGTGCGTGCGCCCCTGGTGATTGCCTGGACGGTGGGTTCCACGAAATCCTCGTTGACGGCGATCTCGAGCTTTACCTTTTTCAGGAGGCTTCCCACTTCCTTTGCGCCCCTGTAGACTTCCGTGACGCCCATCTGCCGTCCCCGGCCGAGAACGTTGGAAACGGTCATCAGATTCACGTCGATATCTTCGAGTGCTTTCATCACGTCGTCCAGCTTGTGCGGTTTGATGATTGCGATGATGTATTTCATGTCTCAATCCTCCTAATCGACCAGGGTATAGGCCGACTCGCTGTGCTGGGTCAGGTCCAGACCGACGATCTCTTTGGTCTTTTCCACCCGGACACACATCAGGGCGTCGACGAGTTTGAAGATGATCCAGGTCATGGACGCCGCGAAGACGATCGTTACGGCCACGAGCAGGCACTGGACGAGGAAGAGATGGACGTTGCCGAAGAGCAGCCCGTTGGCGCCCGCGTCATTGACGGCTTTCTCCGCGAAGAGGCCCGTGGCCAGGGTTCCCCAGATGCCGCCTACGCCGTGGATGCCGAATACGTCGAGCGCGTCGTCGTATTTGAAGTAGGACTTCACCTTGGCGATGGCAATGTAGCAGAAGATGCTGGCAATCATGCCGATGAAGATGGCGTTCATGGGGTTCACGAAGCCGCAGGCCGGAGTAATGGCAACGAGTCCTGCCACTGCGCCGGACACGGCGCCGAGGGCGGTTGGCGTCCCGTTTTGCTGCCATTCGATAAAGGCCCAGGAGAGTCCCGCGGCTGCCGTGGCGACGGTCGTCGTGACGAAGGCGGTGGCTGCGAGTTCATTGGCCGCCAGGGCGCTGCCTGCATTGAACCCGAACCAGCCGAACCAGAGCAGCGCTCCGCCCAGGACGGTGAAGGGCAGGTTGTGCGGAGTGAACGCCCTTTTTTCGAAACCGATCCTCTTTCCGATCAGGAGGGCAAGGACAAGAGCGGAGACACCGGAGCTTGTGTGCACGACGATACCGCCGGCGAAGTCCAGGGCGCCAAGATCCCGAAGCCATCCGCCCATCCCCCACACCCAGTGACCCAGGGGGTTGTAGACAAAGGTCGCCCAGAGAATGGTGAAAGCCAGAAACGCGGAAAACTTGATCCGCTCGGCATACGTCCCGATGATGAGCGCCGGCGTGATGACCGCAAACATGCACTGAAAGATCATGAAGGCATAGTGCGGGATCGTTGCCGCGTAATCGGTGTTGGGTTGCCCCCCCACATTCCGCAGACCCGCCCAGTCGAGATTTCCGATGATTCCGTTCCACGCGTCGGGACCGAAGGTCAGGGAGTATCCGTATAGAACCCATTGAAGCGTGATGACGCAGAGAATGATGAGGCACTGCATCAGAATTGACAGTACGTTTTTTCTCCTCACGAGCCCCCCGTAAAAGAAAGCAAGACCGGGAATGGTCATGAGAAGGACAAGAGCCGATGATGTGAGCACCCAAGCCGTATCACCCGAGTTCATGATGAAGACCTCCTGAAATGAATTTGTAAAATCGCTGAACAAGGATTGAGCAATAAGGGTGCCAAGCGATTGATTCTGTGTAAGCATCAGATATTATTAGTATATATTAAATAATAGATCGAAAGCTGCCGGAGATATTAATACTATTATGTATATATATTAAGTATATTATACATAAATGTAATCATAAGTAATAGTAAGTACAATATTGATTGATGCTGGTTCTAAATCAGTAAATTATTGTTTAATGACGTGTGGTTATGATTTGTGGCGATCGATCAATAAAAAAGCAGGGCCGTTTCCGGCCCTGCCCTCGTAGTCATGATCATGCCCCGTGGTACGCAATTCAGCCTTTACTGACTTTTTTCCGCTCGTCGATATCGCCGGGGTACATCATGGCATCCTGGCCCCGCTCTCGTGTCCGTATGCGGATCACCTCATCGATGGGTGAGACAAAGATGAGACCGTCTCCCGGTTCGCCGGTGAAGGCCGCTTTGAGGATGGCATCGATGGCAGCCTCCAGGTTTCGATCGCTCAGGACAATGTTGACCTGAATTTTGGGGAGCATGTTGACCTGGTATGTTCCCGCGCGTCCTACCAGCTGAATGCCTCCCTGGCGTCCGTGACCACGGACCTCGAAGATGTTCAGCCCCATGATGCCGATTTCGGCAAGGGCGTCCTTGACATCGTTGACCTTGTCTTCACGAATGATGGCTTCGACTTTTTTCAGCATGGCTCAATCTCCAAGTTGTAGGATCGATGATCTGCGATGGCGGTTGGTTCCGGTCACGCTCAGGTTACGAATAGGATCTCTCCCCGTGGGAACTGATATCCAGCCCGACTTCCTCCTCCATGGGGCTGACCCGCAGCCCGATGCTTGCGTTCAGTGCCTTGGCCAGCACATAGGTCATCGAGAAGGCGAATCCCATCGTGACGATCGCGGCGAGGATCTGGATACCGATCTGGCCTGGATTGCCGAAGAAGAGGCCGTTGGCGCCGTCGCTGTTGACGGATACGGTTGCAAACAGGCCTGCGGCGATCATGCCCCAGGTGCTGGCGATACCATGGCAGGCCCACACATCCAGGGACTCATCGAGTTTGCGGCGGTCCCGGAAACGCATCGCATAGTAAGAGAGCGGCGCCGCCACGGCGCCGACGACCATGGATGCCATGGGCGTGATGAAGCCCGACGCCGGAGTCACGGCCGCCAAACCGACGACCATTCCCGTGGCGATTCCCAGGGTGCTTGGCCGTCCGTCGAGCCAGGAGAGGACCATCCAGACAAGCCCTGCCGTTGCCGCAGAGGTGTTGGTCGTCAGAAGGGCATTCACGGCCACACCGTTGGCGGCCAGGGCGGAGCCTGCGTTGAAGCCGAACCAGCCCACCCAGAGCAGTCCAGCTCCCAGAACCGTAAGGGGGATGTTATTCGGCTCCATGGGAGACGTGCCAAAGCCCTTTCGCGGTCCTATCACCAACGCAAAGGCCAGGGCCGAGAAGCCGGCTGCAATGTGAACCACCGTTCCGCCGGCAAAATCCAGTACGCCCAGATTTTTCAGCCAGCCGCCCTGTCCCCAGACCCAGTGGCAAAGGGGGTCGTAGACCAGCGTTGCCCAGAGCAGGCTGAACAACAAGAAGCTCTTGAACCGGACCCGCTCCACGAAGGCGCCGGTAATCAGGGCCGGCGTGATGACGGCGAACATCATCTGGAAGGCGGCGAAGAGACCTTGGGGTATCGTTTTGCTGTAGTCGGGATTCGGTACAGCATCCACCCCATGAAACCCGATAAAGTTGAGGCCGCCGATCCATCCGTGGATGGATGTGCCGAAGGCAAGGGAGTAGCCGAACGCCACCCACTGCACCCCGATCAGGGCCATGAAGATGTAACTCAAGGTCAGCGTAGAAAGGACGTTCTTCCTTCGGACCATCCCCCCGTAAAACATTGCGAGGGCCGGCGTCATCAGGAGCACCAGAGAACAGCACACCAGGATCCAGGCCGTGTCGCCCGCGTTGATTTGATTCACCATGATTTCCCTTCCCCCTCAATGAGTTGCAGGAGGTTTTGCAATTACCCGGCCACAGTAATATGTTATATATATCAATATGATAGATATAATAAGCCCGTGGAAGTATATACAGTATTGTATAATTATGTGTGCATCTTACAGAATTGTATAGAAGTTGAAAAAGACAACAATAAGGTGGAAAAAAGATGCGGTGTCGCGGGGCTGACCGGCAGGGATGGTTCGTCGTTCGACAGGCTCACGATGACTGCTCACCATGGCGATGGGAATGTCATCCTGAGCTTGTCGAAGGGCCCCCTCACCCCAACCCCGTTCGACAGGCTCACGACACCGCTCTCCCTCGGTGGGGAGAGGGAGATCAGAGTAGTGATTTTCCCGAGGCGCCCCCGATCATCAGTCCCGATTATTTAATGGGCAGGTCAGAAGGGGCCAGATGCAAGGCACCGCGAAAGGATGGAAGTTAGGAAGTTATGAAGAGCGGAAGCGCAGAGTGGAGAAAGGCTTCTTTTGATTATCCGCGCTTCCTCACTTCTGCTCTTCCGATCTTCGCATTCTTGATGCCTGATGTCGGACGCATAGCATTCATCGGGGCATGCCGGGTAACTGGACGGTCAGGAAATGAAGGGGAGATCATCCTGCTGGGGCTCGCAGCTAACCCGGTCCTCCATGCAGTACTTGTCGAGTTCTTCCTCGATGGGGAGGGGATATCTCCCGGAGTAGCAGGCAAGGCAGAAGCTTTTGGGGTCCATCTGGGTGGCGTCGACCATCCCCTTGGGACTGAGGTAGTAAAGCGAGTCCAGGCCGATGAAGCGGGCGATGGCGTCGACGTCCCCTTTTTCGGCCGCGACGAGTTCCCCCTTCGAGGAGAAATCGATGCCGTAGGGACAGGGGTTGCGGGTCGGGGGGCAGCTGATGCCCATGTGGATTTCCTTCACGCCGATCTGGCGGAGGTTGCGGATGCGGTTGCGGCTCGTGGTCCCCCGGATGATTGAGTCTTCCACGATGAGGATGCGCTTTCCCTCAAGCAGGGGTTTCACCGGGTTGAGCTTCACGCGCACTCCGAAATCGCGGATGGCCTGGGAGGGCTGGATGAACGTACGGCCCACGTAATGGTTGCGGATCATGCCCATCTCGAAAGGCAGCTTGCTTTCCTCGGCGTATCCCAGGGCGGCATAGTTTCCCGAATCGGGAAAGGGCATGACGAGGTCCACATCCGGACGGTACTCCCGGGCGAGTTGATGACCGAAGCGCTTGCGGCAGAGGTAGACATTCTGGCCGAAGATGTGGCTGTCGGGCCGTGCGAAGTAGACGAGTTCGAAGATGCAGTGAGCGGGCCGGACTTTCCGGAACGGTTTCAGGCTCCTCAGCCCCGTGTTGTCAATGATGACGATCTCGCCGGGCTCCACGTCGCGCACATAGGTGGCGCCGAGCAGATCGAAGGCACAGGTCTCCGAGGCGACGATGGTTGCTTCGCCGAGTTTCCCGATGGCGAGCGGCCTGAACCCACGGGGGTCTCGGGCGGCGATGACCTTGTCCTTGGTCAGCATGACGAGGCAGTAGGACCCCTTCACCTTCCCGAGCGCCTTCACGAGGGCCTCATCGAATCCATTGCGAAGATGATGGGCCATGAGATGGACGATGATCTCGCTGTCCATGGTGGACTGGAAGATGGAACCCTGCTTTTCGAGCCGGGAACGGAGCAGTTGGGCGTTGATGAGGTTTCCATTGTGGCCCAGGGCGTAGGGCTCGCCGGCATGGTGAACGAGAAACGGCTGGGCGTTGGACAGGGTCGATGAGCCCGTTGTGGAATAGCGGACATGACCGATGGCCATGTGGCCGTGCAGTTTCTGGAGGTTGTTTTCGTGAACGACTTCGGAGACGAGGCCCATCCCCTTGTGCTCGTAGACCGCCTTGCCGTCCGACGTGATGATGCCCGCGCTTTCCTGGCCGCGGTGCTGAAGCGCGAAGAGTCCGAAATAGGTCAGTCTCGCAGCCTGCTCGTGGCCGTGCACGGCAAAGATGCCGCATTCCTCCCTCGGTCTGTCCTCACACATCCAATTGTTGAACATGGCTGGGTTACCCATTCCTTTGCCCTGCTGACTGCTGTCGGCATCAGGCCCCGGATTTTTTCCCTTTGCCTTGTGGCTTGCGGCTTTTAGGCCCCGAGCTTTTCGATGGGGTAGCCTGCTTCTTTTTCCTTGTGCTGCCTGATGCCTGTGGCCTGTGGCCTGTAGCCTGTCCCCTGGCGTAGTAGTCCTGCAGCGGACAGACCTGCCACTCCTCTTTCTGGAGGGCCCCGATGGCCTCGCTCACGGCCCTGGCCCCGGCGATTGTCGTCGTGTAGGGGACGTTGTACATGAGGGCCCCGCGGCGGATGTGGTGGGCGTCCATAGACGACCGGCGGCCGATGCCGGTGTTGATCACGAGATGGATGTCCCCGTTCTTGATGAAGTCGACGACGTGCGGGCGGCCTTCGCTCACCTTGCAGATCGTGTCGGACTGGATCCCGTTTGCCTTAAGATAAGCAGCCGTACCCCGTGTGGCAAGGAGCCGGAAACCCATGTCTTTGAAAGTCCTGGCGATGGGGGCGACCTTTTCCTTGTGGGAGTCGTGGACGCTGATGAAGACGGTTCCCTTCCGGGGCAGCTGGAATCCTGCGGCCATCTGGGACTTGGCAAAGGCGATCCCGAAGGAGCGGTCGATGCCCATGACTTCGCCCGTGGACTTCATCTCGGGTCCCAGAATGATGTCGGCGTTGGGGAAGCGGTTGAAGGGGAAGACGGATTCCTTCACGGAGATGTGCTTCGGCCTGGCTTTACCGGTAAAGCCCAGCTCCTTGAGGGTTTTTCCCAGCATGACCTTGGTCGCAAGCTTCGCCAGGGGCACGCCGATGGCCTTCGACACGAAGGGAACCGTCCGGGATGCCCGGGGGTTCACCTCGAGGACGTACAGGACGCCGTCCTTGATGGCGTACTGGATATTCATGAGCCCCACGACACCCAACTCGCGGGCGAGCATGCGGGTCTGCTTTTCGATGGTCTTGAGCAGATCCTCGGAGAAGGAGAACGGCGGCAGCACGCAGGCGCTGTCGCCCGAGTGGATGCCCGCCTCCTCGATGTGCTCCATGATGCCCCCGATCACGGTGTCCGTCCCGTCGCTGATGGCGTCCACGTCGAGCTCCACGGCATCTTCCAGGAACTTGTCGATGAGGATCGGGTGATCGGGCGAGATGAGCAGGGCGCGCTCCATGTATTCGCGAAGGGTGGCCGCGTCGTAGACGATCTCCATGGCCCGCCCGCCCAGCACGTAGGAGGGCCGGACGAGAACGGGGTAGCCGATCCTCTCGGCTGCCTTCAGGGCCCCTTCGACGTTCGTCACGTTGTCGTTGTCGGGCTGGTTGAGCTTGAGCCTTCGGACGATCTCGCCGAAACGCTCACGGTCCTCGGCGCGATCGATGGCCTCCGGGGACGTGCCCAGGATGGGAGCGCCTGCCGCGGCAAGACCGCGAGCCAGGTTGAGGGGCGTCTGGCCGCCGAACTGGACGATGACCCCGTAGGGCTTTTCCGTATCGAGGATGTGGAGGACATCCTCGAGGGTCAGGGGCTCGAAATAGAGCTTGTCGGAGGTGTCGTAGTCCGTCGAGACCGTCTCGGGGTTGGAATTCACCATGATGCTCTCGAAGCCTTCCTCGCGCAGGGCGAAGGAGGCATGGACACAGCAATAGTCGAACTCGATGCCCTGACCGATCCGGTTGGGGCCGCTGCCGAGAATGACGACCTTTTTTCGCGTCGAGGGCCGTGACTCGTCCTCGGTCTCGTAGGTCGAGTAGTAGTAGGGAGTGAAGGCCTCGAACTCGGCGGCGCAGGTGTCGACGAGCTTATAGACGGGTGTGACCTTGTGCTGTTTGCGCAGATCGCGGATCTGCTGCTCCGTCTTGTTCCAGAGCTGAGCCAGGGTTCGGTCGGAAAACCCGAGCGCCTTGGCCTCGCGCAGCGTCTCGGCCGAGGGCGAGAGGACCCGGAAGGCGTTTTCGGACTCCACGGTCTCCTTGATGTGGTGAAGAAACCACGGGTCGATGTAGGTGTAGCGGGAGATATCCTCGATCGTCATGCCGCACTGGATGGCCGTGGCGATATAGAAGAGTCGCTGCGAATTGGGCGTCGTCAGCTTGGGGATCAAAAATTCCTCGGCGTTCTCGATGTCGGGGGGGAGCTGCTGGAGCAGGCCGAAGCGGCCGATCTCGAGGGAGCGCACCGCCTTCTGGAGGGATTCCTTGAAGGTCCGGCCGATGGCCATCGTCTCGCCGACTGACTTCATCGACGTCGTGAGAAGGTCTTCCGTCTCGGGGAACTTCTCGAAGGTCCAGCGCGGGATCTTCGTGACGACATAATCGATGGTGGGCTCGAAGGAGGCCATTGTCTCGCGGGTGATGTCGTTGGGGATCTCGTCGAGGGTGTAGCCCACGGCGAGTTTGGCTGCGATCTTGGCGATGGGGAAGCCCGTGGCCTTCGATGCGAGCGCGGAGGAGCGCGACACGCGGGGGTTCATCTCGACGACGACCATCTCGCCGTTTTTCGGGTTGACGGCGAACTGGACGTTGGAGCCTCCCGTCTCGACGCCGATCTCGCGCAGGATGGCGATGGAGGCGTTGCGCATCTCCTGGTATTCCACGTCGGTGAGCGTCTGGGCGGGCGCCACCGTGATGGAGTCGCCCGTGTGGACGCCCATGGCGTCGAAGTTCTCGATGGAGCAGATGATGACGACGTTGTCGGCCCGGTCGCGCATCACCTCGAGTTCATACTCCTTCCAGCCGAGGACGGACTCCTCGAGCATGATCTCGCCGATCATGCTGGCATCCAAGCCCTGCTTGGCGATGTCGAGCAGGTCCTCGCGGTTGTAAGCCACGCCGCCGCCCGTTCCTCCCAGCGTGAAGGAAGGCCGTATGATGATGGGGAACCCGATCTCGTCGGCCACCTTGGCGACGTCGCCCATGTTACGGGCGAAGCCGCTGCGGGGCACCCGCAGGCCGATTTTATCCATGGCGTCGCGGAACTTCTCCCGGTCCTCGGCCTTGTGGATGACCTCGAGGGAGGCGCCGATGAGCTCCACGCCGTATTTTTCCAGCACGCCCAGCTTTGCGACACCGACGGCCGTGTTGAGGCCCGTTTGGCCCCCGAGGGTGGGGAGGATGGCGTCGGGCCGCTCCCTTTCGATGATCTTGGCCACCGCCTCCGGGGTGATGGGCTCAATATACGTCCGGTCGGCCGTCTCGGGGTCCGTCATGATTGTGGCGGGATTCGAGTTGATGAGGATGACTTCATAGCCCTCCTCCTTGAGGGCCTTGCATGCCTGGGTGCCCGAGTAGTCGAACTCGCAGGCCTGGCTGAT
>DCVI01000208.1 GCA_002327315.1 Syntrophaceae bacterium UBA2192
ACCTTCGTCTCCCGGACGGGCTTCGGGGTCTCCGGTTTGCCTTTTTTCGCCGCAGTCTTTTGACGGTCGTTCCTGCCGGTCTTTCTCATGGATGATCGTCCACTCCATCAGGATGAAACTTTCGATACGGCGCTGAATAGATTGATGGGAAATTGTTTCTAATCGTTTATATCATTACCAATTTCCCGTGTAAAGGAGCGTTCTCTCGAAGGATTGGCGTATTCTGCATCTGCACAGCCGAATCCATTTCCTTCGAGCGCCTGCCAGTGAGCCTGTTCGATGCGTTTACCGGCTTGACGATCCATTTTGCATTTTGTACAGTTCTCAAAGAGCGTATGAAAACCGGGACAAGAAGAAAATCGTGAAAGGAAGAGTTCTCTTGCGGACGATTGTGAGAGGTTCCCGTCCGTCCCTCAAAAACCGAACCGGCGCGATGCAGCACGCTGACGATTTAACTCCCGGCTAAACGGTTTTAAGCAAATAGGAGGTTCGACCATGGCGAAGCAAAAAATACACGACAGAATTTCTCCAACGTCGGCGGCGGTTCTCATCGTATCAGCGGCTCTGCTCATGTCCGTCCTGGCTTTTGCGTCGACCTATTTAATGGGGAAGCAGCTGCCGACCGAGCAAACCCTGAAAAGCAGTGTCGGGAACGAGAAGTTCAACACCGTCCGGTTTGAAACGTACGGAGGCCAACCGGAGAACCGCCTTATCGGGTATTTTCTGTACAAGGAGGGCATTCGCGTCAAAAGCGATGGGCCGCAACTGGAACCTGTTGGTAAACTTTCGCTGAACGAGGTGTTTGCCGATCATGCCCGGGTTGCCAAGGCGAAATTTTACAACCAGTCGGGTAAGCTCATGATCCGTGAAATCATCCGGGAAAACAGCGTAATCGGTTATGCGGTGAGCGATCCCATGATGGAGATAACCCTCTGGGACGCGACAACGGATCCATTGAACATAAGCCTCGAACTTCGTTACAAGGATTTGCAGGCGAAGGGCGATCGATATTACGGCGGACCAAGATAGAAAGAATACCGTTTATCGAACGATACAATCAATGGTCAGGGGTAGGAACGGAATGTTTCAGTACAGTAAAGCCTGCTCGTCGTTGCGCAGAGTTCTTTTTTGTTGACTAAAAGGAAAATATCTCGTAGTTATCTTGTGTTGCCGATTCAAAGACTTCCGATAGATTTCGTCGCCTGCACCTGAAACTCCGAGCGGCAGGGAACGGCACAAAGCGTCCTCTTCTCCACAAACAACATAACCCCCGCAAAAGAACGAAATCACTGAGCAAGGCGATGCCGTCTGTGACGGAATCGCGATCGATGTCCACCTGAGTCGTGGGTGATGATGACTTCAAAGGGAGGTGTTTTTTATGGCGAGTGACATGTCGGACAACATGAAGCCTGCGGCGGATTTTTATACCCGTTGGTCAAAGGACTCCCTTGACATGCTGTCAAAGGGGATGACGATGTACAACAAGATGAGCAGGGGCTGGATGGATGTGGCCGAAGGCTCGTCCGGGGATAAGCCCGACGACATGCTCAAAAAGTGGGGGGATGCCTTCAGCGGCTCCTACAACGATCTCTTCGAGATGTACATGCAGCCCTTCAAAAAGTTGGTCGCGGGCCAGGCTCCCGGGAAAGAAGCCTGGGAGGACGCCTTCGCCAAGTGGCAGAAGATGTTTACCTCGATGCCGGCCGGATCCGGCCCGACCGCTGCGCCCGATGAATTCGTGAATTTCTCGAAGAACTGGTTCGAGGGGTATGCGAAGGTCTGGCAGACCTGGCTAGAGAGCGTGCAGAAGATGGGCGACGCCTGCAAAACCGCTGTGGGGGAAGGCGAGAAGCCGGGGGCAGCCATGAGCGATGTCTCCGAGATATCCGATCGATTCATGAGGGAGTGGTCCGCGTTCGTTTCGGAGCAGGCCCAGTCCTTCTTTGCGCTGTGGAAGTCCCGACTGCCTGCGGAGAAAAAAGAGCCGAAGAAGGCCAGGAAGGAATAGCCTGTTAGAAAGGAACGAACAGGGACCGTTCATTCTTGACGGAAATCAGAAGAAGGGGTTGCCGCGGATCGGCAGCCCCTCCTTTTTGTTTTACGCGCAGTGAAGTATTCGAAGATCGATTTTGTCAGTCCGTCGAAAGAGGAAATCCAGGAAGGTTTGATTGATTCTCACCGGCCGATGGTGACCCGGTCACCCGGCCGAATCCCGTGCCGCGCAAACCACCCCTGGTTCGTCTCGATCACGTACTTGGCCGATCCTGCCGAAGGGTAGAGGACGCTTTCGTCCAGCGGTCTGGCCTGGTGGATGTTGAGGATGAAGCCGTCAGCGCCCACGAAGGCGATGTCGAGGGGGATGAAGGTGTTGCGCATCCAGAAGCTCATCTCCTGGGGTTCCCTGTATACAAAGAGCATTCCCTCGTTTTCCGGCATGGACTGTCGGAACATGAGGCCCCTCTCCTGTTTTTCCAATGTGTCGGCCACCTCGACGCGAAGAGGCGTCTTGCCGACGATGATCTTCTTGAATGAAGGCGGTTTCGCTACGGGTGAGGAATCGGCCGCCTGGGCGGGGCGATGCAAAAGCATCAGGGAGGACAAGATCAGGACAAAGAGAAGACAAATGGGGATTCGGCTGCGGGCGATCATATTCATGGCTCCAGCCCGGTGAGGCCCGGAAAAAGAATAAACGGAATGAAGAAGGCGCGCGCGGGGTTCATGGGCTTGACCTCGGGCCTATCATCGATATCGGCCGATGACCCGGTTCAGCTCCTTTTCGGCAACGGCCCGGATCGCGGCAAGGCTTTCCGCCGTGGAGGATTCGAAGCGCAGCACCAGGACAGGCTGGGTGTTTGAAGCACGAACAAGGCCCCAGCCGTCGGGGAACAGGATTCGCACACCGTCGGTCTCGATGATGCGGTAGT
>DCVI01000195.1 GCA_002327315.1 Syntrophaceae bacterium UBA2192
AAAAATTCGTTCAGCCGCCCGGCAAGCTCTTCCATCGAAAGGGAAGTCCTTACTTCCATGGAGAGCACCTTGATCTTTCCGACGATCTCATTGAACTGGCAGGACGGAGCCTTCATGGAACCCCCCTATTCGTTCACGCGCCGATACATTATACGTAGACGTCCTGAAAATCCACCGGGAAGTCAGGTGCCCGCAATAAAGGTCTTGACAATAAAATGCTCCGAGGCAAAATAGCGCACAAAGGCCGGGCATACCCGGTTACCGCTTCACCGACAATCGAAACAGGGGAGGAAGGCATGCGACACTGGAAGCCGATTCTGATGATGATTCTGTCCGGTGCCCTCTTGACGGGTTGCGCCTCCATGCACGCGGCGGATGTGCAGAAGGCCCGCGAGGCCGACAAGCTAACCGTCGGGACGGTGCAGCGCGAGATCCGCGTCGGCATGTCGGGCGCCCAGGTGGTGGAAGCCCTCGGTTCCCCGAATGTCGTCACGACGGACGAAAAGGGCAGAGAAGTCTGGGTCTACGACCGGATCTCGACGGAGAACGTCTACTCGTCGAGCTCGGCCCTGATCCTCGGCGTCCTTACCGGCGGCTCCGGCGGGGGAGGGGGCCTGGCCGGGCAGAGCTCCGGCGCCAGCTCCTCGACGCAGAAGTCGCTTACGGTCATCGTCAAGTTCGATGAGCAGAAGAAAGTCCGCGACTTCGCCTATCGCTCATCGACGTTCTGATGGATATGAGTCGAACCCTCCGCATCCGCGCCCTCCTGTTGCCGGGCTTGCTGCTGCTGGCGGGATGCGCTGCCGTCACACTCGACAGGGACCTGAACCTGACGCCGGAGATGTTCGCGCAGAGGCAGATCCAGACGCGGCGCTTCGACACGACGGACGAGCAGAAAATTCTCAAGACCTGCGCGGCGCTGCTGCAGGATACGGGCTTCAGCATTGACGAAACCGAAACGAAGCTCGGGATCCTGACCGCTTCAAAGGAGCGTGACGCAACCGATCCGGCGCAGTGGGCCGTTTTCATCGTCGGGTCTTTTTTCGGTGTGGCCATCCCGCCCGACAAGGACCAGATCATGAAGGCCTTCGTCACGACCCGGCCGGTCGGCGACAGCGGCAATCAGGTCGCCGTGCGCGTTGTCTTTGAACGGATCGTGTTTGACACCGATAACCGCATCAAGAAAATAGAGGCGTTGAGCGATCCGAAGATCTACCGGTCCTTCTTCGAAAAACTCTCAAAGGCAGTGTTCCTGGAGGCCCATGATATCTGACCGATTTTGCAAGACGCTCCCGATGCTCATCCCGCTGCTCCTTCTGGCGGGCTGCATGACGACCCACGACCGCCTGCTCGACATGGACACGAGCCAGGTCCAGCTGAGAAGCATCCAGTCGAGGGCCTTCGACACGACGGACAAGGAAAAGACGATGCGGGCCATCATCGCCACCCTGCAGGATCTCGGCTTCATGCTCGACCGGGCCGATTACACCCTCGGGGTCGTCGCGGCCAGCAAGGCTCGGGCGGACGTCATGCAGGCGCCGGGTTCCCTGCGGGTGACCGTGACGGTCCGGCCGAGGGGCGAGAAACAGCTCCTGGTCAGGGCGAATGCAGAATACATGAGAGCGCCTGTCACGGAGCCAAAGCCCTATCAGAATTTCTTCAACTCCCTCGAAAAGGCGATGTTCCTCGAAGCCCACCAGGTCGATTGACCCCTTCATCTCCCTCTCCCTTGACGGGAGAGGGTGAGGGTGATGGTTCGTCGTTCGTCAGGCTCACGATGACTGCTCACCATGGCGAATATAAAAAGTCATCCTGAGCTTGTCGAAGGACCCCTCACCTCTGTCCTCTCCCACGGAGGGGAGAGGAAGACGAAGGTCCAAGGTAGGGGATTACAAACATAAAAGGGCAGAGCCGACTTCCGACTCTGCCCTTTTGTTTGCCAGGATCTTTTAATCTTTTCACCGGTCACCGGTCACCGGTCACTGGCCACTGGTCCCTTCTTTTTCTTCCCGTTCTTCCTCTTCTGGTGCTTGGCCTTGAGCGAGGCGCCGATGAAGGCCGCAAAGAGCGGGTGGGGCTTGCGGGGCTTGGACTTGAACTCGGGGTGGAACTGGCAGCCTAAAAACCAGGGGTGATCGGGGATCTCCACGATCTCGACAAGGTGCTTGTCGGGCGAGGTCCCCGTGATCCTCAGGCCCTTCTTCGTGAGCGCCTCCCGGAAGTCGTTGTTGAACTCGTAGCGGTGTCGGTGCCGCTCGTCGATTTCCTTGTCGCAGTATGCGCTGAAGGCGAAGGACTTGCTGTCCAGGACGCAGGGGTAGGAGCCGAGGCGCATGGAGGCGCCCTTGTCCGTGATGTGACGCTGTTCGGGCAGAAAATCGATGACGGGGTAGGGGCTCTCCGGGTCGAACTCGGTGCTGTTGGCCTTCTTCATCCCGGCGACGTTGCGGGCAAACTCGATGACGGCTACCTGCATACCCAGGCAGATCCCGAAGTAGGGGACCTTGTGCGTCCGGGCGTACTGGATGGCCTGGATCTTTCCCTCGATTCCGCGGTTGCCGAACCCGCCGGGGACGAGAATCCCGTCGATCTCCTTGAACTTGTCGCCGACCCCCTCCTTCTCGATCTTCTCCGAGTCGGTGAAGATGAGCTTCACGCGGGCGTCGTTGGCGATTCCGCCGTGCGCCAGGGCCTCGGTGAGGCTCTTGTAGGAATCGACGAGGTTGACGTACTTGCCGACGACGGCGATCGTCACCTCGTGTTTGGGATTCTTCATCCGGGCGACCATCTCCTCCCACTCGCCGAGCCTGGGCTGGCCCGTCCAGATGTTGAGCAGGCTCACGATCTTGTCGTCCACACCCTGCTGGTTGAACATGAGGGGCACGTCGTAGATGTGCTCCACGTCCTTGGCCGTGAAGACGGACTCCACCTCGACGTTGCAGAAGAGGGCCAGCTTGGCCTTGATGTCGTCGGCCAGGTAGTTCTCCGTGCGGCACAGCAGGATGTCCGGCTGGATACCGATCTGCCGCAGGGCCGCGACACTGTGCTGGGAGGGTTTCGTCTTCACCTCGCCCGCCGTCTTCAGGAAAGGCACCCAGGTGAGGTGGATGAAGGCGGCGTTCTGCTTGCCCACGTCATAGCGGAACTGTCGGGCCGCCTCGAGGAAGGGCAGCCCCTCGATGTCGCCCACGGTCCCGCCGATCTCGACGATGGCCACGTCGTACCCTTCCGCGGCCCGGTGGATGTATTCCTTGATCTCGTTGGTGATGTGGGGGATCACCTGGACGGTGCCGCCCAGGTAGTCGCCGCGGCGCTCCTTGCGGAT
>DCVI01000068.1:0-4646 GCA_002327315.1 Syntrophaceae bacterium UBA2192
CCGCCGGATTTACGCCGCCTTGGCTTTGACCACGAGAGCTTTGCGGTCTCTTGCCCGCTCGCCCTGCCGGGCGTCGCCTGATATCCGGTTTCTGTTCGTCGGCCCGCGGTTTCGCTCCACGCTTCCTCCCCACGATCGGTTACCCTCACGCAGTTGCGCTTCGCTTCGTTCGCTGTGGTCAACTCACGGGAGGACTTGCACCTCCAAGATTGCGCCCATGCTGGGCGCACCAACGGCAAGGGCGGGTGTGCAAAACACCCGCCCTTGCTTTTTTCCTTATTTTTTCCTCCCACAGCCCACACCCTCTCTTTTTATTGCTTCCTTACCTCCCCGATCGCCTTGCACCGGATCTGCTGCCGGATAGCTGCCAAATAGCATGCGGGCCTGCACGACGAGGCGCTTATGTCAAACATGACATAACTAGTTGATATAATTACGCTATTTTTTAAAATATGTTTGACTTGCCGCTATGGATGAGTTTATAGTGCTCGCTGAACAAAGTCCGCAAGGTGCGGTGCTCTTTTTTCCCGGGTCGGTTTTTTCCTTCAGATTCTTCCAACCTGAAGGATTTCAAGGGGTCAGTGCAATCAGGGGTCATCGATCCGGGGAGGCTTTCTCGAGCAGTGCCATCAAGGGATAGTTTGCCCTCACGGCATCACCTCGAAAATCGGTCTTTGTGACGGATCCCGGATGATTGCAATATTGCCCCTTTCCCAACATTCTACAATGTTCGCTTTGCGGTCAGTCCGTGAATCCTGCGCGTTCGTTTTCCCTGATCAACATTTTATGCATAGCACGTCTCTTTCCTCCCTTTTCCGGAAAGATCCGTGTGCATTCTGAAGGAGTCTGACATGAAAAAAGGATTGCTTGTTTTCGCTATCGTTATCGCTGTAACCCTCGTTCTTTCGGGCATGCTTTTCGCGCAGGCCAAAAAGGGCCCCGCCACCGACGGCAAGTCCGTCTGGGACTTCATCCAGAAGGGCAAATACCAGAGCTGGAAGATGTGGCCCGGCACCGAGGCCCAGTATGCGGGCCCCGAGCCCCACGGGGCGTTTCTGACGACCTACGTCAACCAGGTTGCCTTTGACTCCATCAAGGCCAAGAAGGGCAAGTTTGCCGACGGCGCCATGATCGTCCAGGAAAACTTCGGCAAGGACAAGAAGCTCAAGTTCGTCGACGTCATGTATAAGGTGAAGGGCTACAACCCCCAGGGCGGCGAGTGGTTCTGGGCGCAGTACAAGCCCAGCGGCAAGGTGGACCAGGAAGGCAAAATCGACGAGTGCATCAAGTGCCACGAGGCCCAGAAGACCAACGACTACGTCTACACGAGCAAGATGAAGTAACCCGCCCTTTCGGGGCGATCAGAACGATGAAGAAAAGATTCGATAGATGAAAAGAGTGAAAGGAGGTGTACCCCTTTTCTGCTCATTTTGAATTCAAGTCTTTAACGGACGGCAAATCTATGGAGGTTAGACATGGAAGAAAAGAAACTGCCTGATGTGCTCAAGAAGGAGACGACGCGTCGAGACTTCTTGAGAGGAACCGCTGCCGCAGCGGGCAGCGCCATCGCAGTCACTGCCATCGGCGGCATTGCCCCCAAGAAGGCCGAGGCCCAGTACTCGGTCCAGACCGCGCCGGGAACCAAGCCCTACGCTCAGAAGTACCGCTTCGCCGAGCGCCAGAACTGCACGGGCTGCCGGAGCTGCGAGTTTGCCTGCTCGCTGTTCCACACCGGCAACGTCCGCCCTGCCCTGTCGCGCATCTACCTCGCCAAGTACAAGGACATCGTCGATGTCCCGGTCATGTGCTGGCACTGCGACGACGCTCCCTGCATCGCGGCGTGCCCCACGACGCCGAAGGCGATCCAGAAGGATCCCAAGACCAACGGCATCGTCCTCAACGAGAAGATCTGCTTGGGCGCCAAGTGCATGAAGTGCCAGGAGGCCTGCCCGGCCAAGTACATCCGCGGCAACGCCGACACGGGTCAGCCCCTCATCTGCGATCTCTGCGGCGGCGACCCCCAGTGCGTCAAGGCCTGCATGGAGCAGGCCGGTAACCCCCAGGGGCCCTGCCTCCAGGGACGGCCGGTCGGCATCGGCGTGAACATGGCCTTCAGGGATGTAACGCCCGATCAGGCGGGTAAGGATCTCGCGAACCTCCTGTTCTATCCCAACGTCGAGGGCAAGAGGGTCGTGCCCGCGAAGACCAAGACCAAGAAGGGGAGGTGAGAACGATGGCAACACCCAAAGGTGGAAATTTCGGAAAGGTACTGGAGATCGATCTCAGCAAGCAGACCTTCAAGACACGGCCGGTGTCCGATGAGATCCTTCAGCAATACATCGGCGGCAGAGGCCTCGGGGCCTACTACGCCGTGACGGAATACAAGGCGGGCAAAAACGCCCTGGACGAGGACGCCTTTGTCTTCGTGGGCCCGGGGCCTCTTTCGGGCACTATGGCCGTTTCCCACAGGACCTGCTTTGCCCACAAGAGCCCCTACACGGGCCTCATGACCCACGCCGAGACGGGCGCCCACCTGGCCAGCGAGATCAAGTTCGCCGGCTGGGACGGTCTCTACATCAAGGGCCGCGCCAGGAAGCCCATCTGGTTATCCATTGTCAACGACAAGGTGGAGTTCAAGGACGCCTCGAAGATGTGGGGCAAAACGACCGACGAGACCCACGAGATGATGGTCAAGGAAATGAAGGACCCCGAGATCCGGACGGCTGTCATCGGCCCGGCCGGTGAGAACGGCGTGCCCTTCGCCTGCATCATCGTCGAGCGCTACCGCGCAGCCGCCCGCAGCGGCACCGGCATGGTCTTCGGAGACAAGAAGCTCAAGGGCTTTGCCGTCCGCGGCACGAAGTACGCCGTGCCCGTGGCCGACAACGCCAAGTTCCTTGCGGCCGCCCGAGTCAACAAGGAGGGCAACATGCAGGGCGAGGCCTGGGAAGGCATCAAGAAATGGGGAACCGGCGGCCTGATGGAGCTCAAGCACTTCCTCCATGGATCGCTCATCGTGAAGAACTACACAACCACATGGTATCCCGACGTCGTGAAACTCGGCGGCGAGGAGGCAATGAGGACGTTCTGGAAGAGGCATGCGGCCTGCACGAACTGCCCGACGCACTGCCTGAAGCTCGGCGTCATCCGCGGCGGCAAGTACTCGGGCCTCGTCGCCGAAGGTCCCGAGTACGAGTCCGGCGGCCTGCTGGGCACGAACCTGGGCATGACCAAGTTCGACGAGATGATCGCCCTCATCGAGGCCTGCGACGCCTACGGTCTGGACAACATCTCCACGGGCGGCGTGCTCGGATTCGCGACGGAGGCCATGGAGAAGGGTGCCCTGAAGCCCACCGACCTCGACGGCCTGAAGCCCAAGTGGAATGATGGCGACACCTACATGGAGATGATCCGCAAGATCGCCTACCAGGAAGGCAAGGCCGGCAAGCTCATGGCGAAGGGCGTCAAGAAGATGGCCCAGCAGATCGGCAAGGGCTCCGAAGCCTACGCCAACCACGTGAAGGGCAAGGAGCTGGCCGCCCACGACCCGCGTGGCGACAAGATCCGCGCCTACAGCTATACCATGGGCACCTGCGGCGGCGATCACCACGAAGGCCAGGGCCCTCAGGCCCTTGGCATGACGGCCATGGCCGACTCGCTCTGCATCTGTTCCTTCACCAACTTCCTCGTGTACGGCGCGGGCACGGACAAGGTGACCACCGACATGCTCAACCCGCTGTGCGGCTGGAACTGGAAGACGGAGGACTACTGGACGACGGCCAAGAGGATCATGACGGCCGAGCGCGTCTTCAACGTCCGCGAGGGCATCAGCTCCAAGGACGACCGGCTTCCCATCCGCATGTACAAGGAGAAGCTGCCGGCCGGCCCGAGGAAGGATGCCATCTTCACGGACGCCGATCAGAAGGACATGGAGACGA
Source organism: Syntrophaceae bacterium UBA2192 (assembly GCA_002327315.1). Lineage (GTDB taxonomy): Bacteria > Desulfobacterota > Syntrophia > Syntrophales > UBA2192 > UBA2192. Next base: position 3,939 of record DCVI01000068.1, read on the forward strand.
AGACCTACAACTTCTTCGGCTGGGACGCCAAGGGCATCCCGACGGAAGCGACCCTCAAGGCCTACGGCCTCGATTACCTGATTGCCGACGTCAACGCGGCGAAGAAGAAGTACAACCTCTAACCGTTTGATTTTTGCAGCAGGGGCGGGTGTCTGACTCACCCGCCCTTGCTTTTCTTTCCTGCACTCGCTATATTGCTTTCGGTCCGTAACCGCGGAGGAGAGGGGTCGGTGACACGGAACCTGGAACAATCAGGGGAAACTTGCACCCATGGCCTTTTCACGAAGGGACACGATCCAACTTCTCGTCAGCGGCGCCGTATCGACCTTCATTTTCGGCCTCTTTAAGGTAAGCGGGGCCAGGGAAATCCCGCGCCCGCCCGGGGCCCTCGAAGAGAAATCCTTTCTCGAATATTGTGCCCGCTGCTACCGGTGCGTCGACGTATGCCCCACCGACGCGATCCGGCCGGCAGGCGTCTCCGGGGGCATAACCAGCTTCGGCACTCCCGTTCTCCGACACAAGGACTGCATCTTCTGCATGGCCTGCATCAAGGAGTGCCCGACGGGGGCCATCGCCAGGATATCCCGCGACGAGATCGATATCGGAAACGCCGTCATCAACCGCGAGACCTGTCTCGCCTGGACGGGTCAGGAAGACTGCACGCGCTGCTTCGATGCCTGCCGCTACGATGCGATCAAACTCGAGAAG
>DCVI01000068.1:4703-29573 GCA_002327315.1 Syntrophaceae bacterium UBA2192
CGGCCGCGAGGATAGTTTCACGGACTGGCTGAAGAAGCGAGTGCAGAAGCTTGGGGAGCATTACGGGTTGATCAAAGAAGACGAGGAAGAATAAAAAAGGGTTCAGGGTTCAGGGTTTATTCAATGACAATTACGGAAAAGAAAAAGAGAACGGTCCTGGTTGTCGGTGGCGGTGTGGCGGGGATGTCGGCAGCCCTCGATCTGGCCGGCAGCGGGCACCGGGTCCACCTCGTCGAGAGCGGATCGGACCTCGGCGGCCAGGTGGCAAAGCTCGACAAGTTCTACCCGACGGACCACTGCGCCTTCTGCCCCCTCTGGACGGAGATCCGCCGCTGCAAGGAGAGTCCCTCCATCTTCACCCTCACGAACTCCCGGCTCGAAACCCTGGAGAAATCCAACGGGGGCTACCGGGCCGTCATCACGAAATCGACGCCGGTGATCGACCCCGAGCTTTGCATCTGCTGCGGCCGCTGTGAAAGCGCATGCCCGAAGGGCGTGGCTCGCCCCATCTGGGAGCATGCGTACCCGCCCGTCTATCTCATCGACAGGAACCGATGCGGCGATTGCCGAACCTGCGTCGATGCGTGCCCCACAAAGGCCATCGGCTTCGAACGCGAAGAGGAAAAGTCGGAACTTGCCGTGGACGAGGTCATCTGGTCGGCAGGATTCACCGAGGTGAGCCTGGAGCCGCTGAAGGAATATGGCTGGGGAACGCATCCGGACATCCTCACGTCGCTTGAATTCGAGGCCTGGAAGGCCGAGTCGGGCGAAAACAAGGGGGCCATCCTGCGTCGCTCCAACAAGACCGCACCCCGCAGCATCGCCTTCATCCAGTGCGCGGGCGCCCGGGACCTGAGACTTTTACCCCAATGCTCGGCCGTCTGCTGCATGCACGCCCTGAAGCAGGCCCAGTGGGTCAAGCGCAGAAACCCCGATATCCATTGCGTCATCCTCTACACGGATCTTCGCACGGTGGGACGGGATTATTACGAATACGCCCTGCGCGATTTCGGGGGCAACGGCGTCCGGCTCGTCCGCGGGCGGCCCTCGCTCATCTACCCCCTGCCAGGCGGCGACGGCATCGCCGTCAAATTCGAGGACACGTCGACCCAGAAACGCGAGATCTGGAAGTTCGACATGGTGATCCTCAACGGAAATTTGAAACCAACCCTCTCATCCCTGCCGGAAGGAAGCATCCGTCCCGAGCTGGACGGCGAGGGGTTTGTGAAACGTACGGCCACGTCGTGCGGTTTCGTCATGGAACCGGCGGACGTGACGGAGTCGGCGATCCAGGCATCGTCGGCCGCACTCAGATCGATTACGGATAAGAACTGAAATGGCAAAAATCGGTGTCATCCTCTGCACCTGCTTTGGCGAGATAGGCCGCGTCGTCGATCTGGAGTCTCTCAAGACGAGGCTCGAAGCCGACCCCGCGGTGGATTTCGTTACCATCCGGGATTCCCTTTGCCTGCCGGGCGATGCGACCAGAATGCAAGCCCTGATCCGCGAGCGCGGGATCGGCAAGGTCATCCTCGGTGCCTGCTCGATCTACGGAAAAATGGAGTTCGTCCGTCTCGCCCTCGCCAGAGAGGGCACGAACATTCGGACGGTTCGCGCGGTCGACCTTCGCGAGGGCTGTGCCTGGGTCCACGGAAAGGACCCCGTTGGCGCCTCCCGAAGGGCCGCCAACCAGTTGGAAATGGAGATTGCCCTCCTTCAGAACAGGCAGGATTCGAAAGACGTCGCCATCCGGGTGCAGCAGGAAGCCCTGGTGATCGGCGCAGGTCCTGCCGGCCTCTCGGCGGCCTGCGGTCTTGCCCGTCTCGGGTTCAAGATCCACCTTGTCGACCGTGGATCGGCACCGGGCGGCCTTCTCAACGTGATCACAAAGACCTTTCCCATTGATGAGCCGGGACCGGAAAAGATCAAAAACCTCGTCGACGAGACAGGCAATAATTCCCTGATACGGTTTTATGGAAAGACGAAGGTTTCCGCCGTCAAGGGTTATGCCGGCGATTTCAAGGTCAGCCTTGCAGGGCCCGAGGGCAACACTGCCCTTCGCGTGGGTGCCGTCGTTCTCGCCACGGGGGCTCGTGTCCTCTTCCCGCAGGGCATGTTCGGGTACGGCAAGGTCAAAAACGTCATCACCCAGATGGAGATGGAGAGGCGGTTTGCCACCGGGGCTGCAAGCTGCAAGACGGCCGTATTCGTCCAGTGTGTCGGCGCCAGAAACTCCGAGCGTCCCTACTGCTCGACGATCTGCTGCCCCCTTTCGCTGAAAAATGCGATGCGTGTCATGGACGAGAACCCCGGGGCGAAGGCCTACGTGCTGCACCGGGACATCATGACTCCGGGAAGCGTGCTGGAGGCCTACTACCGCAAGGCCCTGCAGAAAGGCGTCCAGTTCATCCGCTTCGATGCGGACCGTCCCCCGGAGATGCGCGGCCAGGATCAGGTGAGCGGCATCGAGGTCTTCGACACGATCAGCGGCGTGAGCCGTACGATCGAGACGGACCTTCTCGTCCTGAGCACGCCTTTCATCCCGGATCCCGACGCAACGGCGCTCGCCCGGATGTTGAACATCCCCGTCGACAAATACGGTTTCTACGCCGAGGTCTACCCGATCCATCCCGTGGAGACGCGAAACGACGGCATCTTCATCTGCGGGACGGCCCGGTGGCCCGTCGCATCGGACCAGGCCATCGCCCAGGGCGAAGCGGCAGCCATGAAGGCGGCCTCCTTCCTGGGGAAAGTGGACCTGTCGGCCCTCACGATGAGCCGCGTGCCGGGCGGCAAGCTCGGCCACGCCGTCGCCGATGCCGCTGCCTGCACGGGATGCGGCAACTGTGTCGCCGTCTGTCCCTACCAGGCCTGCCGGCTCCAGCGAACGGGAAACCGCTCCGTGAGCCGCGTCATCAAGGTCCGCTGCAAGGCATGCGGCAGTTGCGTCTCCGTCTGCCCGAACGGGGCCATGCAGATGCCCGAACAGAACTACCGGGCCGTAGGCGAGATGATCCGGCGGGCCTTCCGGGAGGTGCGCTGACATGTCCGCCGAAAGGGGCAATGTGAAAATTCTCGTCTTTACCTGCCGCTGGTGCGGCCTCATCGGGGCCGACGGCGCCGGTCGAAAACGCATCGAACTGCCCGCTTCCTACCGGGTGATCCAGGTGGACTGCGCGGGCTACGTGGAGCCCGACGCCGTGATCCGCGCCCTGGCGAGCGGCGCGACGGGTGTGGCCGTTTTGGGCTGCCATGTCGGGGGGTGCCGATTCAACGACGCCAACCACCCTGCCCTCAAGCGCCTGGAGCTTCTCAAGACGCTCCTCGACACGACGGGCATCGGCGGCAGGAGGCTCCTGCTGGGCTTCGGCACGGCCCACGAGTCGCACCAGTACGCCGAAATGATCGTGGACTTTCACCGTGAACTGGAAGGCATGCCCTCGATGGCGTCGTGGCTGCCGCAAGGAGAGTAACTAGTTGATGAGTTTATTAGTTGATAAGGAAATTGAACATCCATTCCTAATCAACTTATCAACCAGTCAACTTATCAACTTTCTTGGAAGATAGATGCTCGATCAAGTAAAACAGAAAGCAAAAGAGATCCTCGAGAAGAAGGAAGCCGACGGCGTTCTTGGGCTCCGGAAAGGCCTCTTCGACGTGATCCACCCGCACGTCTTCACGGTGCCCTCGGAGCTCGACGCCCTCGTCCTGGAGCCCAAGTGGCTCTTTGCCAAGATGGCCCGGGCGATTCTGCGGGAAAAGCCACAGGCCTGGCGCCTGGCCGTTATCGTCCGGGGCTGCGACGAGAGGGCCATCGTGGAGCTCGTGAAGCGAAACCAGATCGACCGTGAGCGGCTTCTCACTCTCGGCTACGCCTGCGACATGGATCAGGCGAAAGCCTGCCTCTGCAGCCGCCCCTTCCCGCAGAAACTCGATGCAGGGGCCGCCGTGGAGGGCGTAGACCCCCTGGCCGACGAGCGTGTGAAGGCTTACCTGGAAGGCGATGCGGGCAAACGGATGGAAATGTGGGCCGCCCAGCTCAAGCGCTGCATCAAGTGCTACGGCTGCCGCAACTCCTGCCCCATCTGCGTGTGCGTGCCCTGCAAGCTCGAGGACGATGTCTGGGTCGAGCGCGGCGTCATCCCGGCGGAGATGATCTCCTTCCAGATCATCCGCGCCTTCCACCTGAGCGACACCTGCGTGGCCTGCGGGGCCTGCCAGGAGGCCTGCCCGGTGGGCATCCCTCTCATGACGCTTCAGCTCTCGATGCGGGAGGCCCTGAAGAAAGACTACAACTACGAGGCGGGGCTCGACGCAAACCGCAAGTCCCCTGTCCTCTTCGATTTTGCAAAGGAACCCCGTCCCGGGCAGGCTGTGCCCGACTGGGTCGACAGCATGGGGAAAAAGCCATGAACCCCGAGTTTATCCGGACCATCTGCCCTTACTGCGGCACGGGCTGCGGGCTCGTCCTGAAGGTGGAGGAAGGCCGCGCCGCGGCCACCTACCCCGACCGGGAAAACCCCGTCAGCCGAGGGTCGCTGTGCGTGAAGGGCTGGGTTGCCCACGAGTTTGTCCATCACCCCGAGCGCCTCACGTCGCCGCTTTTGCGCAAGGGCGACCGCTTCGAGGAGATCTCCTGGGAGGAGGCCATCGCCCTTGCAGCGTCGAAGCTGAAGGAGACCGCCGCGAAGTACGGCCCCGACAGCATCGGCGGCCTCTCGTCGGCCAAGTGCACCAACGAGGAGAACTACCTCTTCCAGAAGCTCATCCGGGCTGCCTTCAAGACCAACAACGTGGACCACTGCGCAAGGCTCTGCCATGCGGCCACCACGGTGGGCATGCTCCAGACGCTGGGAAGCGGCGCCATGACGAACTCCATCTCGGATCTCGCCGGCGCCGACTGCATCCTCTTCATCGGCTCGAATGCCGCCGAAAGCCACCCCGTCCTCATGGGCGAGGTCTACAAGGCCCTCGACCGGGGGGCGAAGATGATCGTCATCGACCCGCGGGAGACGCCTGTTGCGCGAAATGCCCACAAACTGCTGAGGCTCAATCCCGGGACCGACATCCCGCTTCTGGCCGGCATGATGCGCCACATCGTCGACAAGGGGCTCCACAAGACCGGCTTCATCGAAAAGCGGATGGAAAACTTCGAGGCGCTCAAGACCTTTCTGCAGGCCTGGCCCGTCGAGAAGGCCGCGAAGGAAACGGGGATCGACGAGGCGGTCATCCGCGAGGTGGCCGAGACCTACGCGAGGGCCGAAAACGCCGCCATCGTCTATTGCATGGGCATCACGCAGCATGCCTGCGGGGCCGCGAACGTCATCGCCGTCTGCGACCTGGCCATGCTCTGCGGCCACGTGGGGAAGCCCTTCTCGGGGATCTACCCGCTGCGAGGACAGAATAACGTACAGGGCGCCTGCGACATGGGGGCGCTGCCGAACCTCTACCCCGGCTACCAGGCCGTGGCCGATGCGGCCATCCGGGAGAAATTCCAGAAGGCCTGGAAGGCGGATCTCTCCGACAAGCCGGGACGCACGGTGACGGAACTTATCAACGCCGCGGGGAAGGATATCCGAGCCCTCTACATCATGGCAGAGAACCCCTGTATCAGCGACCCCGATGTAAACCACGTCATGGAGGCCCTCCAGAGACTCGACTTCCTCATCGTCCAGGACATCTTCCTCACGGAAACGGCGAAGTTCGCCCACCTCATTCTGCCCGGCGCCTGCTTTGCCGAAAAGACGGGGACCTACACGAACACGGAGCGTCGCTTCCAGTTGCTGCACAAGGCCGTCAACCCGCCCGGGAAGGCCATGGGCGACTTCGAGATCCTCTGCCTGATGGGAAAGGCCCTAGGGCTTGCCTTCGACTGCAACTCGCCTGCCGATGTGATGTCGGAGTACGCCGGCCTCGTACCGGCCTATGCCGGGATCTCCTTCAACCGCTTGGAGCGTGCCGGCATTCAGTGGCCCTGCCCCGACGAGAGCCACCCGGGAACGCGGTTTCTCCACGGCGAGAAGTTCACCCGCGGGCTCGGCCGGTTCGTGATCCCCGACTACACGCCGCCCATGGAAAAGCCCGATGCGGAATATCCCTACTATCTCAACACGGGGCGCGTATTCGCACACTACCACACAGGGACGATGACGCGGCGTTCTCCCTTCCTCAACCGGGAGATCGAAGATCCCTACGTGGAGATCCACCCCGAGGACGCCGCTGCCCTTGGCGTCGGAGCGGGCGACTGGATCCGGGTCACCTCCCGACGGGGAAGCATCGTTACGACGGCCCGGATCACGGATCGCGTTGTGAAAGGCAGCATCTTTGCACCCTTCCACTTCACCGAGGCGAGGGCCAACATGCTCACCAACCCCGTGCTCGACCCGGCCTGCAAGACACCCGAGTACAAGGTCTGCGCCGTCAAAATGGAAAAGGACCATGAAGCAAAGGCACGATAAGATCGAAGAAGCCAAGGAACTGTCCGGGGCCCCGGGTTGCGTCGAGTGCGGCCGTTGTGTCGCCGCCTGCCCCATGGCGGAGATGTACGTGAATTTCGGCATCGAGATGTCCCCCCGGGGCATCATCAAAAAGACTCTCATCGGCGACAACATCGTCGAGGACAAGAACATCTGGTACTGCACGGAGTGCAACAGCGGCACCGACGCCTGCCCCCAGGGGGTGAGCTGCCGGGACCTGATCCGCAAGCTCCGCGAGGCGGCCATCGAGGAGAACCTTGTCACGGACGCCAAGCAGTGCGGCTCCTGCGGCAGATACTTCCTTGCCGTGCCCGTGGAGGAATTCGTTTTCGGCAGGCTCAAGACGGAGCCCGCAAACGTCCTCAAGGCCCTCGAGACGTGCCCGACCTGCAGGCGGGAGATTTACCTGCTTCGCAACGCATGAAGACGGGGTCCAGGGTGTAGAGAAGAGAAAAGTGTCTGAGTGTTTGAGTGTCTAAGTGTCTGAGTGAAGACATAAGACAAAGTGTCATTGCGAGCCGAGCCTCTAGCAAACCCCTTCCATAATCTCCCTCTCCCTTGAGGGGAGAGGGTTGGGGTGAGGGTGGATGTTCTGAGGAGTGGCAATCCACGATTGAGAGAGATTGCTTCGTCGCTTCGTTCCTCGCAATGACGAGATCAACGAAACAAACGAAATAAACGAAAAGACCAGATAGACTAGATAGACCAGACAGACTAGATAGACCAGACAGACCAAACGAATGGAAGCATCGAGACAACCCGAACCTCAATTGAAACTCGAAGATCTGCGGCCCCGCGTGCCGGAGAAAAAGAAGTTCTCCGACTGGTTCATGCCGCGACGGAACAAATATATCCTCTTTGACCCCGCAAAGTGCACGGGCTGCGGGACCTGCGAAATGATCTGCTCGACGCGAAATGTCGCGAAGGTCGCCCCGGCATCCGCCAGCGTCCGGGTCCTCACCGACGAGAAGCTCGGGAAAAACTTTGCCGTCCTCTGCCAGCACTGCCGCAGGCCGCTGTGCCTCGAGGCCTGCCCCACGCGGGCCATCGAAAAGGGCGATGACGGCATCGTCCGGATCAACGACCTGTTCTGCGTCGACTGCGGTCTGTGCACCATGGCATGTCCGGAGGCAGCGCCGCTCAAAGACCCGGGAAGCCAGGAGATCCACAAGTGCGACCTCTGCGAGGGCGACCCGCTGTGCGTGAAGCACTGCCCGGAGAGCGCCCTGACCGATACGCGCGGCAAGGCCCTGCGCTGGATCAAGGCTGCCCGATGGAGCGTCCAGGCCCTGTCGTTTCTCTTCCTTGTCATCCTCGTCGTGGGGACCTTCTGCTATTTCCGGGCGGGGACGGTGGAGCTGTCCTGCCCGACGGGAACGCTGCAGAACATCGCCTCGTCGGGGACGCTCATCCTCGTGGGCGCCTCGTCGGCCCTGGCGCTGCTCATCCTCACGGTCCTCTTCGGCAGGGTCTTCTGCGGCTGGGTCTGCCCCTTCGGGTTCGTGCTGGACCTGGTGGACAAGATCACCCCGAAAAAGCTCGGCTGGCCGAATTTCCTCAAGAGCCGAATGGCAAAGTACGGCATCCTGGGCGGCGCCGTCGGAAGCAGTGCACTGCTGGGCTACCAGGCTTTCTGCACGGTCTGCCCGATCGGGACGCTGTGCCGCTCCTACGGTGTCCAGTCCGTCATGCAAAGTGCAGAGCTGGCCATTGTGCCGGCCCTGGCCGCGACGGAACTTGCCGAGCGCCGATCCTGGTGCCGCTACCTCTGTCCCGTGGGGGCCACCCTGGGTATTGCCTCGCTGCTTCGGCTCCTCAAGGTCGTCATCGGGGCCCGCAAGTGCAAGAAATTCTCCTGTATCCAGTGCGCCGAGGTCTGCCCGGTCGGGATCATCGATGCGGACCAACTCCGCGAAGGAAACTCCCCGAAAATCCCCATGACGGAGTGCATCATGTGCCTGCGCTGCGTGGATCGCTGCCCCTACAGCGCGGCAAAAATCCGTTTCCGCTGGCAGAAGGCGACCCCGGGGGAGACAAACGCATGAGCCTCTATAAAACCTTCAACAACGGGAAAATCGGGGTTGCCGACCTGACGACGCAGTCGGCCTACAAACTCGATCTGTCCTGGGATGCCCTCGGGAACCACGTCGGCGGTGCAGCGATGAATGCCTGGCTGCTTTCCGAGTACGAAAGCGACAGCCTCGTCCTGGGGACAGGACCGCTTACGGGAAGTTTCGCCCCGGCCTCGGCCCTTCTTGTCGGGACATTCCGTTCGCCCGTTTTCGATCACCTCTGTCACGTGCCCTTTCTTCTTCGCAGCGGCCCGGAGATGAAATTTTCGGGTGTGGACTATCTGATTATCCGGGGCGCCGCAAAAGAGCCCTGCGCTGTTTCCGTGACACGCGGTCAGATCCAAATCTTCCCGCTCCCGGATTCGCAGGGAAAGCCGGTCCCGGAATTGCTGCAAATGCTGAGACGAGATGTTCCCGGTTTCAGGGCATCCATTGTGACGGGCCCCGCAGCCGACGGCTACTCGCCCTATGCGTCGGCCTCCATCGCCAGTCACGGAAGCTTCGACAAGGTGGGCCTCGCCTCCAGGATGGCAGCCAAGAATCTCAAGGCCGTCCTGTTCAGCGGTATCGAGGGCCTCCCTTTCCGCGAGGATCACCCTGCGCTGTCCAAGGCAACGGAAAAGATGCTTCAGGCCTCGGGGTCTCTTGCGAACAAGGGGTTTCTCCCCGTGGTGAGGAAGCTCGAAGACGGGGGTGAGGCGGCAAAAGTACTTCGGGGCAGACTCGGGCGGAACAGGGCCTGCTATCACTGCCCCTGCCCCTGCCTGACCTACGCGAGCATCGAAAAGCCCGGCGCGGGCACGGAGAAAGACGGCCTGCTGCTGATGGATCACAGCGGCTGGGCCTCACTTTCGAGCAAATCCGAGGATGCCCTTTTTCTCCTCCGGAGGTGCCTCGAGCTTGGCCTGGATCCACGGGCAGCGGGATATGGCCTTCGCGAGGACCGCCCGCTGCGGGAGGCGATCAACGCCATCGAGAAGCTCGCTCACGCAGGGGCTTCCATCGATGAAGAAGACTACCCGTCTACCACCGGGATCGACACCCGGACCTACCGGCTTTTCGGCGGTGGGATCACGCCCCTTTCCTCCGGGGAAGCATGGACGGATCGCGTGGCTGCAGCCATGATCCTGGGCATCTGCCCCGTGTTTATCCAGATCGCCGGCCGGCTGGACCGCTCCGACCTGCTGCGCTTCCTGTCATCCGACGCGGAAGAAATCAAGGCCCTCGGCGGGAGCATCGACGGCGAGATCGAAATGCTTCTGGAGGGGAAAATACCGGAGGGAAGCGTGTAGGGTGTAGGGTGTAGCGTGTAGAATAACAAAAGGATCGGGAAAGCCTCCCGATCCTTTTTAATTTCTCTTTAATCTACGCCCTACACCCTACACCCTTGTCCCTAGTCCCCCAAAAAGGCAGGGGTCAACTCAGGCGTCCTACCCTGGAGTTTCTGGAGTTTCTCCTCGCGGGTCTTGCACTCGATGCAGTACGTGGTAACGGGCCTCGCCATCAGGCGCTTGACGCCTATGGGCTCGCCGCATTCCTCGCAGATTCCGTAATCTCCCGCATCGATGCGCTCGATGGTTTCCCTCATCTTTACGATAAGTTTCCGCTCGCGCTCCCGCATGCGGATCTCCAGGTTGAGCTCCGATTCCTGGGACGCCCTGTCGTTGAGATCCGGCAGCTTCTCCTCCTGTCCCGCCAGGTCGACGACGGTCTTCCCTGCCTCAGCCATCAACTCGTTGATCTTCGACTGGAGAACTGCCTTGATCTGTTTCAGGTCTTTTGCGGTAACGGCTTGAACCTTCGCCACCTTACTGTCCCCCTGACCTTATATCGATAGGTCACGATCCTGAATATCTCGAACATTCATGATCTGTGCCAATGGGTTTTTTCCCATAGCACACTTCGTCCCCTTTTTGCTATAGTATAATCACTATCACGACAGGAGGCAACACCCCGTGAACCCTGAAATGATCAAGAAAATCGATGCCGTTATCGACCGGGTCAAGGACCCCGAGAGCGGGCTCCCCGTCTCGCAACTCGGGCTGATTAAGAGGGTGCGCTTCAGCGAGGCCAAAAAAACACTTTATGTGTTCACGGATTTCCAGAGCCACATGCCGGACTGTAAAACCTGCGTTTTCATTGCGAAACTCGTCGCCGACAACATCATTCGCAATCTTGCCGTCGAATTCAGCCTCGAATTCCCCGATCTCGAAGTCGAGTTCGTCTGATCAAAAAAACCCCGCTTCCAGGCCGGAAAAACGGCCCGGAAGCGGGGAACTTCCTCTTCGAAGTGGGGCACCATTCAGCAGAGCTTGCCGAATCGCTCCGCCGCGTAAATTGGGTCCATGTCGGCCCTCATTCCAGCGATCTTTGCCATGTGCGCCTTCTCGTCCCGGATCATGGCTTCAAGGATCTTTTTTTGTCCCTTGTCCTTCGAGAGCTTTGCCAGCTCCGTGTAGAGAAGGATCGCGTTTTTCTCCGCCTGCATGGCGATGCGGCAGGCGTCCTCCACCGTTTTGATCTTCTCGAGCCGCTCCGCCTCTTTTTCGCCCTTCGGCAGGATCCCCTCCCGGACGACGGCCTCCAGGTAGTCATCGATCTCCACGGCCCGGAAGCATTCGTCGACCCCTTTCCGGAGGGCGGATGCCTGAATGTCGATCAACTCCTGGAGGTGTTTCGCCTCTTCCTTGGCCAGTTTCACGAAGAGCCCGGCAAGCTCGGTGCCCCTGAACTTTTCCGCCGCTTTCGTGTAGAAACTCACACCGTGTTTCTCCTGGCGCACGGCAAAGTCAATCACGCTGATCTCCGCTTTCGCCATATCAGGGTCTCCTTTCCCCGATCCACTCACCTTCAAAATCACAGCCTGACCCGAAAGGGCGGCCGCGTCGCATCCTGCGGCCACTCATCAAAAGAACCTGCCAAACCTCATGGCTGCATAGGCCGGGTCGTAATCGGCCCGCGCGCTCCCCACCATGACGATGTGGGAGCGCTCCTCCTTTGTGATGTCTTCGAGAATCTTCTTCTGATCCTTGTCCTTCGAAATCTTTGCCAGTTCCGAGTACAGCAGGATAGCGTTTTTTTCCGCTTCCAGGGCGATGGCGCAGGCCCCGCCGACGTCATTCACCTTCTCGAGCCGCTTCACCATGCTGTCGCCCTTCGGAAAGAGACCCTCCCGGATGATCGTGTCGAGATATTCGCTCACAGTCTCAGAGCGGAAGCACTGGTCGGCGCCTTTCTTTTCCGCTTTTGCCTTGATCCCGATGAAGGTTTCCAGGTGCTTCGCCTCCTCTTTCGCGAGCTTCATGAACAGGTCTCTCAGGTCCGCGTCCTCGAATTTCTTGGCTGCCTTCGTGTAGAAACCGATGCCGTCTTTTTCCGCCCTCATGGCGAAATCGAAAATGCTCATCTCCGTCCTGGTCATGGTTCAACCTCCTTTTCTGTTGACCGACATTCTAAAAACAGTAAATCACATGCGCTGACTGCCTGCTATTCTAAGATGGCGGTGCGGGAAAAACAATCCATTCTTTTCGTTCAGAGGTCTCACGATGCCCGGAATCGTCCGGGCCCTGCGGTGGGGCGGCTCATTTTTTCACGGCGATGAGCGTGGGGATCCAGCGGTAGACGGGCTCGAAACATGTCTTCACCATCCCTTTCTTCGGGATCATGAAGACGAAGCACTTCTTCTGATCCGGGACGATGGCGATGTGGCGCAAGATGCACGGGTCGGCAAGGCTCGCCGTGAACTTCCTCAGCTGGTCCCGCATCCGGTTGCCCTCGTAGTACACAAGGTAGTTGTAAGCGCCCCACCGGAGCGTCTCGCGTTTGAGCCGCGCCTCGTTGGTGATCCTCGCGTGCCGGTATCGGGAGTACCTCTCCTCGATGAGGTGCCCCTCCTCCTTCGGCGACTGACGCAGGTGCAGGGTGATGAAGAGCCGGTCGTGCTTGCGGATCAGGATCGAAACGGGCAGGTACAGGAGCGACTGCCGGGCCAGGAAGGTGATCGTCGCTTCCACCTGCTCGATGGGGGAGTCCTTCGGGGTGACGAAATTGCCGTGATAACCGATCAGGCCGCCGATGTTCGTGAAGGTCTGGTCGAGGGGCTTGATGATATCCACGAGGGCATTGAATGCCGAGATGTAGATCCGCTTGTTTTCCTTCTCGCCCCAGTAATAGCCCCAGACGAGGACCGCCGTAGCGGCGATGAAAAGCCAGAACAGGGGCTCCGATACGAGATAATCGTGTTCGAACATTCTCAGCGTCTCCAGTTGAGGGGCGTAACCAAATCCTCGGGGATGTCGTAGAGCATCGAGTCCAGGCCGCAGGCAAGCTGGGTGGAGAGGGCCACCTGAAGCAGCGGGATATCCCCGACCATTTTCCGCAGTTCGGTGACCACCTGGCCGGCGATGGCGCGGTTTTCCTCCGAGACCTTGTTCTGGATGAGAAGCCGCAGCGGCAGGTTGATGTCTCGGAGGCCTTCCACGAGCCTCTCGGACTCGCGCAGGGAGAGCATGTCGGGGTTGAAGACGAGGACGACACCGCAGTCGGGGCCCTGCAGGATCCCCGTGAGGGACTCGTAGTTGCCCTTCAGGGCCATGAGCCGGTTGAGCACCGGGTCGTCCTTCTCGTCGTAGGCCAGCTTGATCTCCTGTTTCTTCTCCTCCTCGCTCGCGGGCCCCCGGATCTTCTGGATGGTGTGGCGCTTGTCCAGGATCTGCCGGCGGATCTGGGCGAGGCGGTCGATCCAGGTGATCGTGATCTGCGGCAGGGCCAGAAAGCGCAGCGTCAGGCCCGTGGGCGGCGTGTCGAAGATGATCGTGTCGAAGTTTGTGCCGTCCTTTCGGATCGTCTCCTCGATGCTCGTCAGCAGGGCGTACTCCTCGATGCCCGGCGAGTACTTCAGAACGGAGAAATAGCGGTCCAGGTTAAGGGTCTGCAGGTAGCTGTAGGTCCGGGTGAGCACGCCGATCTCCCGCTCCAGGTAGTCCCGGGAGAGCTTGTGCAGATCGACCTCCCGGAGGAGCAGCCTGTCGTGCATCTTCTTTTCTTTGCCGTTGAGGCTCACGCAGAAGATGTCGCCCAGGTTGTGGGCGGGGTCGAGCGACACGATGAGGACGCGGCTCTTCTGCGAGAGCTGCCAGGCTGCCGAGGCGGCCATCGTCGACTTGCCGACGCCGCCCTTGCCGGTGTAGAAGAGGATCTTCATCAGTCCACCCCCAGCGTCCCCATCATCTGCCCCAGCATGTCGCAGGCGTCCTCGGCCCTCTGGCCGAGGATGTGCATCTCGCGCTCCATGAAGGGCAGAAGCTCCACGGCCAGGAAGGTCGGCGGGGCCGGAAATCCAACGAATGATCCCAGGAGAAGCAAGGCAAAGACGTTTTCCAGCTCCTGCTGCTCCATGCAGGTCAGGCTGAGGACCTTCTCACGCTGGCCCTGCCCGAATCCCTGCATGAAATGCCTGAGATGCTCGACGATGGAAGGGGGCACGACTGAATCGGTTTCTCCTTGCGCCGGAATTGAAAATCCCCCCCGCACCCCGCATGGGGCGCAAGGGGGATTTAACGCTACATCATTTCCCCTCTCAAGTAAAGTCCCGGGTATCTACTCCTTCTTCTTGCTCGACTTCACGAAGTCGACAATGAAGAGGATGTTGAGGACGAGCATGATCGCCATGATAATCTGCACGGTCCAGCCGGTCCCGGGTGTCTTGGCGATGGTGCCCGGCATGACGACCCACATGAACCAGACGATGGCGCAGGTCACCGTGAACCAGAGGGCCCAGGCGGGCACGATCGCGACGATGGCGAACTTGGACTTCATCTTCTTCGCCACGAAGGCGGCCCCCGTCATGAGGGCGATCGAGGCGATGAGCTGGTTCGCGGCGCTGAAGGAGGGCCAGAGGATGTTGAACTGGCCGCTCCAGGCCAGGTAGATGCCCAGGAACGCGGGGATGCAGGAAGCGACCCAGCGGTTCGTGATGACGTTGTAGAAGCCTCCCAGCTTGTCCTGGACGGGCTCAAGCATCTCCACGATGCAGTAGCGGGCCAGCCGGTTCGTCGTGTCGAGGGTCGTGAGCGCGAAGGCCGAGATCCAGAGCCCCGCGATGACCTTCACGATGGCCGTGGGGATGAAGGAGAGGAAGGTCGAGGCCACCATGACGCCGAAGGCCTCGACGATCATGCTGGGGGGCGCCAGCTTCAGGGCCCCCGTCGTCTTCGCGTAGGTCGTGGCCCAGTTGCCCGCATCCAGGGTCATGGCGTAGTTGGCCGCCGCGGCCTGGGTCTGCATGACCGTCATGCCGAAGCCTCCGATGGCCACGATGATGACCGTCGAGAGGAACCCCTCGGTGAACATGCCGCCGTAGCCAACGAAGAGGGCGTCCGTTTCCTTGGAGAGCTGCTTCGACGTCGTTCCCGAGGCCACCAGGGAGTGGAACCCCGAGAGGGAGCCGCAGGCGATGACGAGCGGGATCGCGGGCCAGAAGGGCGTAGGCTGTCCGCCCAGCAGGACGGGCGCGAAGGCGGAGAACGCCGGCGCCTCCATCCCCTTGAAGGTCACCATGGCGGCGATGAAGCCGATGGCGATGCCGAAGTAGAGCAGAAACGAGTTCAGGTAGTCCCGCGGCTGCAGCAGGAGGTTCACCGGGATGGATGCCGCTATGATGATATAGACGAACTGGATCACCATCCACGTCTCGTAGCTCATGGGCAGCGGGAACTGCGGCCCCAGCCAGATGGCGATCGACATCAGGACGATCCCGATGATCGTGGCCATCGTCAGGTTCATCTTCAACCGGTAGATGAGGGCCCCCAGGATGATGGCGGCGATGGTCATGAAGATCGAGGCCGACCCGATGGAGGGCGTCCGGGCGAACATGGAGCCGATGACGTTGGCGAAGGCCGCCACGACGAGGATCAGCAGGAAGAAGACGATCCAGTAAAAAGACTTTCCCGTGCGCTTCGAGATGAGGTCCGTGGCCACGAACTGCACCGACTTGGCGTCGTAGCGGACCGAGGCCATGAGCGCCAGGTAGTCGTGGATGGAGCCGATGAGGACGTTTCCGAACCAGACCCAGAGAAGCCCCGGGAGCCAGCCCCAGACCATGGCCATGGCAGGCCCGACCAGCGGCCCCGCGCCGGCGATGGACGAGAAGTGGTGACCGAAAAGGACCGCCTTGTGGGCCGGGACGTAGTCCACGCCGTCGTAGAGACGCTGCGAGGGCGGCGCGTTCTTGTCGTCGGCCTTGACGACGTCCTTTGCGATCTTTTTGCCGTACGTCCAGTACAACACCATGTAGATGAGGAAACCGATGATGATGATGACTGTGGTTGATGCTACCATAATCCCCCTCCTTCCAAAGATAGGAATGTACCAAGGATGACCGCAGAAACGATCCCGGGATTCCGGGATGAACAGGGTATGAATCTCCTTATCATACCCGTAATATTTTATTTTCTATTCCTTTGCGCGCGCGAAGTCAAACACAAATTGCATACAATTTACCCTTTACAGGGTTATGCGATTGGTTTACATTTGTCACGGATTCCCCATCCCCGACCACCTTCCGGACCCTGACGGCGGTACAGCATGACAAAGAAGAAATCCGAATCCCCCAAGGCGATGAAAAAAACAGGATCGGGGCCCGCATCCGCAACTGCCGCCGGAAAATGCGGCTTCCCTTGGAGGTCATGCCTTCCACGTTGGGGTTTACCAAGGATGTCGTTACCGAACACAACAGCGATAAGATCGAACCGCCTTTGCGTACAGTTATGCACACACGCGGAATGTACCTGGCCTGATTCTTTATAAAACAGCAGGTTCCGCACTGGGACCTTTTTTGACCTATTTTCAAGTCTGCTTGAAGGGGTATTGAGATGGATGAAAACAAGGATACGCTCCCGGGGGCCGAGAAGCTCAAGATCGGCCAGAAAATCAAGGAACTCCGCCAGAAAAAGCACCTGACGCTCCAGGACCTTGCCACAAAGACGCAGATCGACAAGGTGGCCCTCTCCAGTATCGAGGGCGACGAGGCCGTACCGCCCCTGGGTACCCTGCTCAAGCTCGCCCGTGCCCTCGACGTCAGCATGGCCTTTTTCTTCGAGGACGAGGTGCAGATTGAAAGGCTCTCCGTTACCCGGAGCGGTGAGCGTGTGAGGGTCAAGCGCCGGCCCCATCACCAGGAAGGCGAGGTGGACTACGTATACGAGTCCCTGGAGCCCAAGAACCCGAAAAAGCACATGGAGCCTTTTCTTGTCGAGTTCCAGCCCATGGACACGGCCGCCATGGTCTTCATGAGCCACACCGGCGAGGAGTTTCATTTTGTTCTCGAGGGAAAGATGGAATTCCGCACCGACGACCGCGTCGAGGTGCTCTACCCCGGCGATTCCCTCTACTTCGAATCGGAGATGAATCACAGTTTCCGCGGCCTCGACGACAAGCCGGCGCGGTCGATAGTGGTGGTGTGGAACAAATCCGAATAGGGAGGCAGCCATGCTGGAAATCCGTTTCCACGGCCGCGGCGGCCAGGGTACCGTTGTGGCGACGATCCTGATGTCCAAGGCGTTCTTCCGGGCGGGCTACCAGGTCCAGAGCTTTCCCTTTTTCGGCGTCGAGAGGCGCGGCGCCCCGGTGGAGGCCTACCTGCGCCTCGACAAGGCGAAGATCCTCCTGAGGACCAACGTCTACACACCCGACCATGTGGTCATCCTGGACCGAACGCTCATTGGGACTATCGACGTCACGCGGGGAATGAAGGATGGCGGGACGATCCTGATCAACAGCCCCGCGCCCCCTCCGAATCTCAAGGCCTTCTCGAGATTCCGGCTTGCCTTCGTCGATGCCAGCCGCATCGCCCAGAACAACCAGATTGGAAGCCGCACCCATCCTATTGTCAATACATCGATGATGGGGGCCATCTCCCGCGTCCTCGGGATGCCCCCTCTGGATGACGTCATTGCGGCCATCCGGGAGGAAGTGCCGGGTGATGCCGAGAGAAACGCCACAGCCGCCCGGGAGGCCTTTGAGGCTGTCCAGTTTGTCGAGCCTGCCAGGTCGGCGGCATGAAGCGAAGCTCCCCGCCCACAGGGCGGGGCCTGCGGGACGCGCCCCCGGTCAGCACGGGCACGAAACAGACGATATTTTTTCATGAATGATCCGACTCCATGGTGAAACCGATGGTACAGAAATCAGAGGCAGCGGCAAACGTGGAAAACCCCATCCACATCATGCCCCGATCCTATTTGTCCACAGAGAATAACAAGACAGGATCCTGGCGCTATCTGCGCCCCCGCTACGAGGAAAAAACCGCACCCTGCAGCGCCGCCTGCCCTGCCGGGGAAGACATCGGAAAAATCGAGATGCTCACCACCCAGGGGCTCTTCAAGGAGGCCTGGGAGACCATCCTCCGGGAAAACCCGTTCCCCGGGGTCTGCGGGCGGGTCTGCTATCATCCCTGCGAAGGCGTCTGCAACCGGGGGGAGTTCGACGATGCCATTGCCATTCATTCCGTGGAGCGGTTCCTTGCCGACACGGCGGAACGGTACGATCTCAAGCCCCTGCGGGAAAGGCTACCCTCCCGCCCCGAAAAAGTGGCCATCGCCGGGGCGGGCCCTTCCGGCCTCGCGGCTGCCTGGTTTCTCTCGCAGCTGGGTTATGCCTGCGACGTGTTCGAGGCGGCGTCGGATGCAGGCGGGATTCTGCGCTGGGGAATCCCCCTCTACAGGCTCCCGCTGCCCGCCCTGCAGAGGGAGATCGCCCAGGTCGAGGCACAGGGCGTCCGGATCCGGACGGGAACGCCCGTCACCGCGAATCTTTTGACAGATTTAAAGTCGGGATACCACGCCGTTTACCTCGCCTGCGGACACGGGCGGACAACGGAGTTGCGCATCCCCGGAGAGTCGCTTGCAGGCGTGCAAGACGGGCTCGCGTTCCTCGCCAAGGTCCGAAACGGTGAGTCGCCTGCCTGCCAGGGAACCTCCGCCGTCATCGGGGGCGGCAACACGGCCGTCGACGTGGCCCGGAGCATCGTCCGTCTCGGCGGCAGGGCCGTGATCCTCTATCGGCGGCGCCGCCAGGACATGCCCGCCTTCGGCGACGAAGTGCAGATGGCCCTCGACGAAGGGGTTGAACTTGTGGAACTCGTAGCCCCCGCGCAGATTGAATCCGCAGACGGACGCTGCCGCGTCGTTCTGCGTGCGATGAAGGTTGCCGGCGAGGATGGCATCCGCGCCCGCGTGGAACCCGACGGGGACAAGACCTCCGAGGTGATTGTCGACCGCCTCTTCAAGGCAACCGGCGCAGAGGCCGCCGAGGGCTGGCACAACCCGCCGGCAGGGGCTTCGTCCATCCTCACACTCAGCCACTGCGCGCTGGCGAAAAAGAATGACGGGCCGATGACGATTTACGGCGGCGATGTGACAAACGACATCAAAAGCGTCGTCCACGCCGTGGCCTCCGGCAAGCAGGCCGCCATGGCCCTCGACACGCTCTTGCGTGAAGGCCCCGACGCAATTCTCCCGAAACTCAATGCCTGCGCCGTCGGCAGCGGCCCGTCGCTCTCCATGGAAATTTACATGGGAGGGGAACGCAGGCTGCGCAACCCGCACGTGGTTGCCTACAAGGAAATCAACGCGGACTACTTCCGTTATTCGGCCCGCATGAGCCAGCCCCGGCTTGTCCGGGAGGAGCGCACGCGGTCCTTTGCCGAAATCGACCTTCGCGTCTCCGGCAACATCGCCATGCGGGAGACGGAGCGCTGCTTCAACTGCGGGCTCTGCAACCAGTGCGACAACTGCCATCTCTTCTGCCCCGATCTGTCCGTCATTCACGATCCGTCGGCGCAGGGGCGGCACATCAACTACGATTACTGCAAGGGCTGCGGCCTCTGCGTGGTGGAATGTCCCCGCAATGCCATGACGCTCGAGGAGGAAATCCGATGAAGCAGGTCCTCGAAGGAAGTCAGGCCGTGGCGGAGGCCGTGAGGCTCGCCAGGGTCCAGGTCGTCTCCGCCTACCCAATCACGCCGCAGACGCACATCGTCGAGATGCTCTCGGATTATTGCGCGACGGGGAAGATGAACGCCAAGTTCCTGCGGGTGGAAAGCGAACATTCCTGCATGGCCGCCCTGATCGGGGCGCAGAGTTCGGGAGTCCGGACATTTACCGCCACCTCCGGGCAGGGGCTGGCCCTGATGCACGAGCTGCTGCACTGGGCATCCGGCGCCAGGCTTCCCATCGTGATGGCCGAGGTCAACCGGGCCCTCGCACCGGGCTGGAATATCTGGGTCGATCAGACGGACAGCCTCGCCCAGCGCGATACGGGGTGGATCCAGTTCTACTGCGAGGACAGCCAGGAGGTCATCGACACGACCCTGCAGGCCTACAAGCTCGCCGAGTCGGTGGCCCTGCCGGTCATGGTCGTCCTCGACGCCTTCTTCCTCTCCCACACCTATGAGCCCGTCGATGTACCCGATCAGGAGGAGGCGGACCGGTTCCTGCCGCCCTACGAGGCGCGCTTCGAACTCGACACGAAAAACCCCTGCACCTTCGGGCCCCTGGTGCCGCCCGCCGTCTACATGGAGATGCGCCATGACATGGCCGCCGCCATGGACACGGCCCTGACGAATTTTGCGCAAATCGAAGACGACTACGAGCGGATCTTCGGCCGCCGGTACGGGGCCGTGGAGGCCATCGCCTGCGACGATGCGGAAATCGTCTTTGTCACCTCCGGCACGGTCACCAGCACGGCAAGGCTCGTCCTTGAGAATCTGCGCGCCCGCGGGGAGAAACTTGGGATCCTCAAGATCAAGCTCTTCCGGCCCTTCCCCTCCGAGTTCATCCGCAAGGCTCTCGATGGGGCAAAGAAAATCGCCGTCATCGACCGGAACTTTTCCTTCGGGGCCAGCGGCATCTTCGCGCAGGAAGTCCGCGCCGCCATGTGCAACGCACCGGTCCACGCGCCCGTCTTCGGCTACATCGCCGGGATCGGAGGCCGCGATGTGACGCCGGAGGTCCTGGAAGAGATCTATTGGAAAACGAAAAACAGCGCCGCCCCCCAGCGGGAGAGCATCTGGATCGGGCTCCAGGAGGTCCGCCATGGAAGTTGAACTGACCGAAAAAGAATTCATGTATCCCGGCCATGTAGGCTGCCCGGGCTGCGGCGCCGCTATCGCCATGCGGTTCGTGCTGAAGGCCCTCGGCGAGAAGATGATCATGGTGATGCCGGCGTGTTGCTGGTCCGTCATCGCCGGTCCCTACCCGACGTCAACCCTGAAGATCCCCGTCATCCACTCCGCCTTCGAGACGGGCGGTGCCACGGCAAGCGGAGTGCGGGCCGCCCTGGACATGAAAGGCGACAAGGAGACAACGGTCGTAACCTGGGCAGGCGACGGCGGCACCTTCGACATCGNNGTGCCCTGGATTCACGTGGCCTTTGAAAACACGGCCGCGGTGCTCTCGGGCGCCGAGGCGGCCTACAAGGTGCTGGCCCGCAAGGGGCGCATCAAGGATCGGGGGACGGTGTTTCTCGGCATGGGCGGCGACGGCGCCACCACCGATATCGGCTTTCAGGCATTGTCGGGCGCTTTCGAGCGCGGCCACAACTTCCTCTACGTCTGCTACGACAACGAAGCCTACATGAACACGGGCATCCAGCGCAGTTCCTCGACACCTTACGGGGCCTGGACGACGACAACCCCGGGCAAGGACTGGAAGAAGATGCGCAAGAAGAACATCGTCGAGGCCCTGGCAGCCCATCGGATCCCTTATGCCGCAACGGCAAGCATCTCCCACCCGGAGGATCTCGTCCGTAAGGTACAGAAGGCTCACTCCATCAAGGGCTCCCGGTTTCTGCACATCTTTGCCAGCTGCCCCACGGGCTGGAAGATCCCCTCGGAGATGGCCGTCAAGATCGCGCGAATGGCTGTCCAGACGAATATCTTTCCCCTCTACGAGGTGGAGGACGGGCTGCGGTACACGATCAACCTCAAGCCCAAGCGCTTCCCCGTCCGGGAGTATTTCAAGATCCAGGGCCGCTTCCAGCACCTGACGGACCAGGACCTGGATGTGATCCAGAAGATGGTCGACGAGGATTGGGAGCTGCTGCTGAGGAAGGCGGGGGAGCATGCCTAGCCGCTGCGCGGCAGGCGAAAGGCTCAAGGCACAAGGCTAAAGGGTGAGAGGAAGGAAAGAATGTGCCGGCTTTCGGCTTGCCTATTCCTGATATCCATACTTTTATCTCCATCTCCCATACAGGCTGACGTGTATGTCTACGACGCCGTGGCGGTGCAGGGGGAGGAAGTCCGCCTGAAGGCCGAGACGCGGGGGACGCTGTTTATCAAGGGAGGGGAGCTCGTCGAGTTTTTCGTCGATGACGTTTCGCTGGGCAAAAACCTCTCGGGGGGCGATGGCGAGGCTTATAAGTATTACGTGGCTTCCCGAGCGGGGCTGAAAACCATCCGGGCCGTATCCCGGGAGATGACCGGGACGGGTTTCCTGCTGGTCCTGAAGCCGGGCGCGGGTGTGCTCGCCGTCGACGTTGAAGGCGCCCTGCTCCTGGAGGGTTTCATGTCGCCGGGCCGCCCGGACAGCCGCAAGGTGCTCGAGTCGATCGCAAAGCGCTTTCCCCTGATCTATCTGCAGTCCGGAGAGACAAACCTGAAAGCAGTCCGTTATTGGGTGCAGAAGAACGAATACGCCGACGCACCCCTTCTGCCCTGGGACGGCGGCGCCGTTTTTGACGCCCTCGCGAAAAAGGGGCTGAAAATTCGGGCCGTCATTGGCGGGCCGGCCGTGATCGAGTCCTCTCTCAAGCACAAGCCGCAGGCCTTCAGTTTCACCCCCGTGAAGGGCGCCGTGCGGTTGAAGAACTGGAAGGAACTCGAGGAGAAACTGAAATAGGAGAATTTTCATGAAGCGCAGAGATTTTCTGAAGCTTGGCGTGCTGGGGACAGGCGGCGCGTTGCTCGGGTGGGAAGGCCTGGCCGAGGCGGCGCAGCAGGCGGCGGGAGGCCCGTTCCGCTTTCCCGCGCCCGTCTATCGCACGCTGGGACGGACGGGACTCAAGATCACCGTCGTGAGTTTCGGCGCTATGCTGACGCCCGAGCCGGAGGTGATCCGGGTTGCCTTCGAGCACGGCGTCAACTACGTGGACACGGCACGGCGCTACATGAACGGCCGAAACGAAGAGATCGTCGCCAGGGCACTGAAAGGGATGCACGACAAGGTCTACGTGGCGACGAAGATCGTCTCGAGTTCCCGGTCGAAAGTGGACATCTTCCGTGATGTGGAAACGAGCCTCAAGGCGCTCGAGCGCGATCACATCGACGTCATCCAGCTGCACAACGTGACCGGCAGCGAAAGGCTCTTCGAGCCCGAAATGCGTGAAGCCCTCGTGAAGCTCAAGCAGCAGGGGAAGGTCCGCTTCTTCGGCGTGACGACCCACACCAACGAAACCGAGGTGGTCAACGCCATCGTGGATGACAAGGACAAGTTCTTCGACACGATCCTCGTGAAATACAACTTCAGGAGCGATGACGACTTGAAGAAAGCAATCGCAAAGGCCGCGCAGGCGGGCATCGGGGTCATTGCCATGAAGACACAGGCCGGCGGCTACAAGACCGATGCGCTGGGCCCGATCAGCCCGCACCAGGCAGCACTCAAGTGGGCGCTCCAGGACAAAAACATCACCGCCGCCATCCCCGGCATGAGGGACATGGGCCACCTCCGGGATGACATCGCCGTCATGGGGATGCGCCTCACCCTGGTCGACAGCATGATCCTACGATGCTACGGGGCAGCCGTTGCGTCCCGGTACTGCCACATGTGCGGGAAATGCGAAGAGACATGCCCGAGGGGAGTCCGGATCAGCGTTGTAAACCGCAGCCTCATGTACGCGGAGGCATACCGGAGCGCGGAACTCGCCCGGGGCACGTACGGGGAGATCCCGGCATGTGCGTCGGCATCGGCATGTCTCGACTGCGGACATTGCGTGGCGCGCTGCGTCAACGGGCTCGATGTCGCGGCGAAAATGGCCCGCGCCAGGAAGCTGCTGGCGTGACGGGAAGTAAGTTGACAAGTTGACCAGTTAAAAAGTTGATAAGGGCCTGGCTTCACCATGAAAATAAATTGCCTGAATGCTCTTCTGTTACTCAGTCTGTTGTTCATCGCCCCGGTATCGACAGCGGCGACTGAAAACAATGTCATGCTTACCATTCTGCCTGCCGGGGGATGCGCAGAGGGTTGGGTCATGGATGGCAAGCCGGCCCTGTTCACGGAGGAAACGCTTTTCGACCACATCAACGGCGAGGCGGAGCTTTACTTCCCCTACGGATTCGATGCGCTCGCAACGGCACGATACAACAAGAAAGATGCGCCGGGATCGGAGGTCATGGCCGATGTCTACAGGATGGGCTCGCTGCTCGATGCCTTCGGGATCTGGTCCAACTACCGCAAGGCCGATGCCCCCGGATGCAACCTCGGCGCCGACTGCGTCCTTTCATCCTCGCAGATGCTCTTCTACCAGGACCGGTACTTCATAAGGCTGCAGGCCACCGGTACGCCCACGCCGGGTCAGCATGTCTTCATGGCCTGCGGCCGGGCTCTCTCCCGGAACTTGCCCCCGGGCAAAGGCCGTCCCGGCGAGCTCGAGATCTTCCACGTGAACGATATCGTTCCGAAGACGGAACGATATCTCCCCCAGAGCGTGCTGGGGTATCCTTTTTTCCGCCGCGGCATGACTGCCGAAGCCAACCTGAACGGGGAGCGTGCGCAGGTCTTCGTGGTGTTCGAGGATTCCGCTGCCGCCGCCCGGAAGGCCTTCGATCAATACCGAGCCAGCCTGAAGGAAGAAGGCCGGACGGCAACGCTGACCGGAAAAGAGGGAAGGATCGCGCTGGAGGGCAACGACCCACTCTACGGAAAAGTGATCGTCGAGCTGTCGGGCCGCTATCTGATCGGCGCGATCCGCATGAAGGATGTCTCAGCGGCAAGACCTTTGATTGAGGAGCTAAAAAAGAGTGTGACGGGAATACACAGTCACAAATACTGAGACAAGGATGATGCTTATGAATAAATATCCTCCGGCAAAGCCGGAGGTATTACGATTGCTGGCCCCTCAAAGGGGCCTAACCGCAATCGGAAGAATTCAAAACGTTCAGCCATGCGAATAGGTGATTCATCATTGGGCGGTATTCTCCGTGAAGAGGAACTGCGTATGCTTCAACTGGCGCAAGTATGGCTGACGTATTCCCGGAACTGTCAAACTCTGTGAGTCCCCCGGCAGAGCCGGGGGTTTTCCTAGAGGAAATAAGAACCCAATGGATCGTCCGG
>DCVI01000109.1:0-5565 GCA_002327315.1 Syntrophaceae bacterium UBA2192
GAGGACAGGGCGTAGGTCCCGATCATGATGCGGCGCTTCACCTCGGCACCGAAGCCCTGCGAGCGGGTCTTCTTGTACATCTCCATGAGGTCGCGCCCGTCGGCGGAGCGGTAGCCGTACTTCACGCCGTCGTAGCGGGCGAGGTTGGAGCTCGCCTCGGCCGGCGCGATGATGTAGTAGACGGCAAGGCAGTACTCCGTGTGGGGAAGCGAGATCGGGATGCACGTTGCCCCGAGGCCCTCGATCACCTGGATGGTTTTTTTCACGGCGGCATCGACCTCCGGGTCGATCCCCTCGATGAAATACTCCTTCGGGATCCCCACGGTGAAACCCTTGATGTCCTTGCCGATGAAGCTGCGGTAGTCGGGAACCTCCGTGGGCACCGACGTGGACTCCATGGGGTCGTAGCCTGCAATGGCGTTGAGCATGATGGCCGCGTCCTCCACGTCCTTCGTGAAGGGGCCGATCTGGTCGAGCGACGAGGCGAAGGCGATGAGCCCGTAGCGCGAGACGCGCCCGTAGGTGGGCTTGAGGCCGACGATGCCGCACAGTGCCGCCGGCTGGCGGATGGAGCCGCCCGTGTCGGAGCCCGTCGCGGCGATGCACTCGTCGGCGGCCAGGGCCGCGGCGGAGCCGCCGCTCGAGCCCCCGGGGATGCGCTCCAGATCCCAGGGATTGCGGGTGACGCCGAAATAAGAGGTCTCCGTGGAGGAGCCCATGGCGAACTCGTCCATGTTGGTCTTTCCGACGAAGACGGCGCCCTCGTCGCGCAGCTTCTTGACCACCGTGCCGTCATAGGGCGGCACGAAGTTGTGGAGGATGCGCGACCCGCAGGTCGTGCGGACCCCCTTCGTGCACTGGATGTCCTTGAGTGCGATGGGGATGCCGGTAAGGGGCTTGATGTTTCCCTTGCGGATCTCGCCGTCGGCCTTCTTCGCCTCCTCGAAGGCGTATTCCTTCATCATCGTGGTGAAGGAGCGGACCCGGTCCTCGACGGCATCGATGCGCTTGAAGACATCCGTGACGATCTCGGTGGACGTGACTTCCTTCTTTTTGATCTTGTCCTGCAACTCATGTATGGTCAGTTCATTTAATGCCATTACAGACTCTCTTTCTCTTTTCTTCCCTATACCCTTTACCCGATACCCTTTACCCGATACCCTCTTATTCAATGACCTTCGGCACCCGATAGCTGTTGCCGCTTTCGGCGGGGGCGTTGGCCAGCGAGAGCTCGGGGGGAAGCGACTCCCGGACGACATCCTCCCGGAAGGCGTTCTGGATGGCGATGGCGTGCGTCTCGGGCTCAACGCCCGTCGTGTCCACCTCGCCCAGCTTCTCCATGTAGAGAAGGATGTTGTTCAACTGGGTGGTGAACTTCTCCTTCTCCTGCTCGCCGAATTCGAGACGCGCCAGATGGGCCACGTATTCAACCTGATCTTTCGTAATTTTCAATCTTCATTCCTCCAAGTAACGATACCGCTTCATCGCGAAGCGGTATCCTGGTTGCCTGCTTCTTTCATTCTTCAGCCTTAAGCCTTTTGCCCTATGCCTTAAGCCCGTCTTTATCGGAAACATTTCCAGTACGGCTTGATCTGGCTTATGACCGTCTCGATCGTCCGGTTGATGGATGCATCGGCCTCGCCCTCGTGGCGCCTGAGGTCCGCCTCCGTCACGCGGGTGGCGCTGCTCATCTCGTCAAGGACCACCTTGATGCCCTCCGTGAGCCCCCCCAGGTGATAGCCGCCCTCGAGGACGGCGGCGAACTTGCCTCCGCAGCACTCATCGGCGATGTCCATGAGCACCCGTGTGAGCATCCCGAATCCCGACGGCGTCACCTTCATCCCCCCCAGGGGATCCCGGAAGTAAATGTCGAAGCCTGCCGAGAGCAGGACGATCTCGGGCATGTAATCGAACGCAAGGGGCTGGAGCACCCGCCGGAAGATCCGGAGGTACTCGGCATCGCCGGGGCCGGCCCGCAGGGGGACGTTCACCGTATATCCCATCCCGTCGCCCCGGCCGATCTCCTGGAGCCCCCCCGTCCCGGGGTAGTAGGGGTACTGGTGGGTCGAGAAATAGAGGACCCGGGGGTCCTCGTAGAAGGAATGCTGGGTGCCGTTTCCGTGGTGGAGGTCCCAGTCGACAATGAGAACCCGTTTCATCCCGTGCTGCCTGATGGCATGCATGGCCCCGATGGCGACGTTGTTGAAGATGCAGAAGCCGGCCGCCCGGTCTGCCTCGGCGTGATGGCCCGGCGGCCGGACAAAGGCAAAGGCGTTGCGCAGCTCGCCCTTTACGATGCCGTCGACGGCGTTCAGGAAACCTCCCACGGCAAGCTTGGCGACGTCGTAGGATTCGGCGGAGGCCTCCGTGTCGGGATCAAGGTAGGTATGGTCCTTCCCTGCCGATTGGGCGATCATCTTCACGTAGGAGCGCTTATGGATCATCTCGAGCTCCTCCTCGAGGGCGAATCGAGGCTTCACCTCCACGAATTTCCCCGCCGTTTCGGGACTTTCCAGCATCTTGTAGATGGATTCGAGCCGCTTGGGGGATTCGGGGTGGTAATGGCCCGTCTCGTGACGGAGGTACCGGTAATCCTTTACGATTCCAGTCGCCGAAGCCATGGTGCGCTCCCTTCGAAGGGGTAAGATCAGTCAGACGGAATCATTTACCATACAAAACCTTAAAAATCAAAAGGTTTCCCTCCCCGGAGCGGCCAAAAGCCTTGACATCGTGGGGGACACAATATATCTAGATAGAATTACGCTGTCTTCGAGGTGTCCGTCGTGTTTGGCATCGGCATGCAGGAACTCATCATCATCCTTGTTGTGGCCCTCATCTTCATCGGGCCCAAGAAGCTCCCCGACCTGGCCAAGGCACTGGGCAAGGGGGTCGCCCAGTTCAAGGGCGCCATGGATGATGTGAAGGGTACCTTCGACGAGGGCATCAAGAAGGAAGTGAACCAGGTGAAGGATTCCCTTCTCGAGGAAAAGAGCGACAAGGCACAGGCCGGCGAGGGGGACAAAAAAGAGGGCGCGCCGCCAGACCCGTACCAGGCCGCGGAGGAAAAGGCAGAGGAAAAGAAAGACAAGCCGACATGAGGCTGAAGGCGTATGGCTAACGGCTAAAGGCCCAAGGCAAGAGATTCGTTTCTTGCCATAAGCCTTTTGCCATTCGCCATTTTTTATATTATGACCGAACCCGAAAAAGAAGACAAGATGCCTCTCACCTCTCACCTGGAGGAGCTGCGAAAGAGGCTTGTCCGCATCCTGATCGCCGTCGGCGTGGCGTTTCTCGGATGTTTTGCCTTCAAGGAAGAGATCTTCCGGATTGTCGCACTGCCGCTGATCAGCGTGCTGCCGCCCGGCAGCCACATGGTCTACACGGGGCTCCCCGAGGCCTTTTTCACCTACATCAAAGTGTCGCTCTACGCAGGCATCTTCGTCGCCAGCCCCGTTGTGCTCTACCAGGTCTGGAAGTTCATCTCGCCGGGCCTCTTCCCGAAAGAGAAGAAATTCGTAGCCCCTTTCGTGATTACCTCGACGTTGCTCTTCGTCGGCGGGGTGTGCTTTGGCTACTTCCTGGTGCTGCCCGGGGCGTACAAGTTCTTTCTGGAATTCACCACGGACTTCCTCAAGCCCATGCTCTCCATGCGGGAGTACCTCACGCTCACGCTGAAACTGCTGCTCGCCTTCGGGATCATCTTCGAGATCCCCGTCTTCCTTTTCTTCATGACGAAGATCGGCCTGGTGACGCCCCGCAAGCTCGCGCGGATGCGCCGCTACGCGATCGTGGTCTGCTTCATCGTGGCGGCCATCATCACGCCCACGCCGGATGCCTTCACGCAGCTCATGATGGCAATCCCCATGATCGTCCTCTACGAGGTCGGGATCCTCGTCTCCAGGCTTGCCGGCCGAAAGAAAGACGATGCCGACAGTGAACCACCCCAATGAAACCGAATAACCGATCCTCCCTGAGGAAAGTCATCGTCAAGCGGGCCCGGCGGAGCCGTATTTTTCGCCGGATTTTTTCCGCCATGATCGTCCTCGGGCTCCTGGCGTTTCTCGGCGCCGTGGGGTTCCTGGCCTACCTGGTCCATGAATCGCCCAGCGTGGATACCCTGAAGGACTACCGGCCCAGCACGACGACCCGGATCTACTCCGACAAGAACGAGCTCGTGGACTCCTTCTTCGCCGAGGACCGGCAGGTCATCGCCATCGCCGAGGTCCCCGACGTGGTCATCAAGGCCTTCGTGGCCGGCGAGGACGCCCGCTTCTTCCAGCACGAGGGGCTCGATCTCGTCGGCATCCTGCGGGCCTTCGTCAAGAACATGATCGCCGGTGAAATCGTCCAGGGCGGCAGCACCATCACCCAGCAGGTGGCCCGCTCGCTCTACCTCTCGCCGGAGCGGACCTTCATACGCAAGATCCGGGAGGCAATCCTCGCCTGGAAGATCGACCGCTACCTGAAAAAGCACGAAATCCTCGAGCTCTACCTCAACCACATCTACCTCGGCCACGGGGCCTACGGGATCGAGGCGGCCTCGCAGAGCTACTTCGGCAAGTCGACCCGCAACCTGACGCTCGCCGAGGCGGCCGTCCTGGCGGGGCTCCCCAAGGCGCCAAGCCGCTTCTCGCCCTACGTGAACATGGAGCGGGCACGCCTGCGGCAGGCCTACGTGCTCACCCGGATGCAGGAGGACGGCTACATCACGCAGGCCGCCCGGGACAAGGCGATGAAGGACCCCATCAAGCTCATCTCGTCGAAGCCCCGGGAGAAGATCGCCCCCTACTTCACGGAGAACGTGCGGCGCTACATTCTCGACAAGTACGGCGCCGATGCCCTCTACCGCGAAGGGCTCGAGGTCTACACGACGATCAACTTGGAGATGCAGAAGGCCGCAAACGATGCCGTGGAGCGGGGCCTCAAGGAAATGGAGACGCGGGAGAAATTCCCGGCCGGTGAGCTCCAGGGGGCCCTTTTGTGCATGGACGTGCGCACCGGCGAGATCAAGGCCATGGTGGGGGGCCGGGACTACAAGAAGAGCGAGTTCAACCGGGCCACCCAGGCGCGGCGCCGGCCCGGGTCCTCATTCAAGCCCTTCGTTTACACGGCCGCCTTCGACAAGGGAATGACGCCGGCCTCGGTGATCATCGACTCGCCCCTCATCTTCGACGACGCCGTCCGCGGCGAGTGGAAGCCCCAGAATTTCGAACACAAGTTTTTCGGCCCCACGACGCTGCGAACGGCCCTGACCTTGTCGCGCAACGTTGTCACCGTGAAGGTGCTCCAGGAAATCGGGCTGCCCTATGCCATCGACTACGCCCACAACATGGGGATCAACTCGCCGCTCACCCGCGACCTCACGCTCGCCCTGGGGACCTCGACGGTTACGCTCCAGGAGATGATTCGCGGTTACGGCGTGCTTGCCAACAGCGGCAAGCGGGTGGAACCCTATTTCATCCGCAAGATCGTGGACCGGCGCGGCCACGTCCTCGAGGAGCAGGCGCCCCAGGTCGAGCAGGCCATCGACCCCCGTATCGCCTATCTCACCACGTCGGTGCTGCA
>DCVI01000109.1:5602-18597 GCA_002327315.1 Syntrophaceae bacterium UBA2192
CGGGCCGCGGCCCCCATCTGGCTCTACTTCATGGAGCAGGCCCTGGCGGGAAAGCCCGTGGAGGCCTTCACGGCCCCGGAGGGCGTCGTCTTCGCCCGCATCGACCCCAAGACAGGCCTTCTGGCCGGCCCGGGGACGAAGGACTCCGTCTTCGAGAGCTTCCTGGAAGGCACGGCGCCGAAGGATTATGCCCCGGCAACGAGCGAGGACTCCGGTGAGGCGGTGAGACCTTAGCCGGCCGGAGCCGGCAGCCACAAGCCGCAAGCCTCAAGGCAAAGAAAGAAAAAATGCTTGACAACGGTGCGGTTTTATTGCATAAGGGTCATCGTTCAACCAGCCGGAGAGGATTCATGATCCGTCAGATTATCACGAGCATCCTGGTCGTCGTTGTCGTCGTCGTAGTACTGGCGGGGACCGCTGCTCGTACGTGCTGATGGAAACATAGAGCAAAACGAGCCGCGGCCCCCGAAAGACCGCGGCTTTTTCTTATCGGAAAGCCGCAAACGGAAAAACGTTCGCGGCTTTTTTTAACGCCATCATGATTATTCATCATCGGAGGAGGTAGTCCCTGTGAAAATGAAAGGAACCCAGGTTTTGATCGAGTGCCTGAAGGCGGAGGGAGTGGACGTGATGTTCGGATACCCGGGCGGTTCCGTCATCGACATCTATGATGAGCTGTACAAAAGCAAGTTCAACCACATCCTTGTCCGGCACGAACAGGCTGCGGTGCATGCCGCCGACGGCTATGCCCGCGCAACGGGAAAGGTAGGCGTGGCGCTCGCCACCTCCGGCCCCGGCGCCACGAACACCGTGACGGGGATCGCCACGGCCAACATGGACTCCATCCCCATCGTCGTTTTCACGGGGCAGGTGCCCACGCACCTCATCGGCAACGACGCCTTCCAGGAGTGCGACATCACCGGCATCACCCGTCCCTGCAGCAAGCACAACTATCTCGTTCGCAACCCCGACGAGCTGGCCAACACCATCCACGAGGCCTTCCACATCGCCCGCTCGGGCCGCCCCGGGCCGGTGCTCGTCGACCTGCCGAAAAACGTCATCGCCGCGGAGATCGACTACGACCCCGCGAAGATCAAGATCAACGCCACAAAGCTGTCGCTTCAGCCCAAGCCGTCCTCCAAGAAATACGTCCAGCTCCTGGAGATGCTGAGGGCCGCGAAGCGGCCCATGCTGATGACCGGCGGAGGCATCCTCCTGGGCAAGGCAACGGATGAGCTGCGGGCCTTCGCCCGAAGGGCCAAGCTCCCTGTCACATCGACCCTCATGGGCCTCGGCGCCTTCCCGGGCTCGGACCCGCTCTTTCTGGGCATGCCGGGCATGCACGGCACCTATTTCGCCAACATGGCCATCAGCCACTGCGACCTGCTCATCTGCATCGGCGCCCGCTTCGACGACCGCGTGACGGGCAAGATCGACACCTTTGCGTCCAACGCCCAGATCATCCACATCGACGTGGACCCCTCTTCGATCAACAAGAACATCGTCGTGGACCTGCCGATCGTGAGCGACGCGAAGAGCGCCCTGGAGAACATCAACCGCCTCCTCAAGGACAACAACTACACGGCCACGGAAGCGGAGCGTAAGGACTGGCTCGATCTGATCGAGTCCTGGAAGAAGAAAGCCCCGCTCAGTTATTGCCAGGACGGCAAGATCATCAAGCCCCAGTGCGTCATCGAGACGCTCTACGAGGTGACGAAGGGCAAGGCCATCATCACGACCGAGGTGGGCCAGAACCAGATGTGGGCCGCCCAGTTCTACAAGTACGACGACCCCAACACCTTCATCTCCTCGGGCGGCCTCGGGACGATGGGCTACGGCTTCCCGGCGGCACTCGGCGTGAAGCTTGCCTTCCCCGACCGGATCGTTGTGGACGTCGCAGGCGACGGCAGCATCCAGATGAACATCCAGGAGATGGCTACGGCCATGCAGTACAACATCCCCGTGAAGATCGTCCTGCTCAACAACGGCTACCTCGGCATGGTGCGCCAGTGGCAGGAGCTCTTCTACGAGAAGCGCTACTCGAACACGGACATGACCTTCCAGCCCGACTTCCTGAAGGTGGCCGAGGCCTATGGCTGGGAAGCCTTCCGGGCGACAACGCCCGACGAGATCCGGCCCGTCCTCGAGAAGGGGCTCTTCAGCAACAGGCCCTGCCTCATGGACTTCCAGGTGGCCCGCGAGGAGTGCGTCTACCCCATGGTGAGGCCGGGGGCCTCCATCAGCGAGATGACGCTGGGGACGAGGGAGATGACAAATTAGGCTTCAGGCATCGGGCTTCAGGCTTCAGGAAAAGGAACGAGACGGGACCGCCGAAAGGCGGCCCGGAATTCATATCAAAGGAAGGCGCGGAATCATGGAGAACAAGAAAGAAAACGTCATATCCCTTCTGGTCAACAACAAGCCCGACGTCCTGGCCCGAGTGGCGGGGACCCTCGGAGGCAAGGGGTACAACATCGAGACGCTCTGCGTGGACGTCACGATCAACCCCGACGTCTCCAAGATCATCCTGACCACGATCGGCACGAAGGCCACCGTACAGAAGATCGAGGCGCAGCTCGCGCGCCTCATCGACGTCATCAAGGTGGAGAACCTCACCGACGTGGAGACGGTCAAGCGGGAGCTGGCGCTGATCCGTATGGCCCTCACGGCGGACAGCAAGAGTGAGCTGATTCGGACAATCAACAAGCTCAACTGCAAGATCCTGACCTTCAACTCCGATCACTGCGTCCTGGAATACCGGGGGACAAAATGCGAGGTCGACAAGGTCCTGGAGACACTGAAGCCGCTCGGCATCGATGACGTCGCACGCACGGGCATCGCCGCGCTGGAACGCAAGAACTGAAAACCAGTGGCTGGTGGTTAGTGGCTTGTGTTTTGTGTCGGAAAAAAAGCAGGGGGATATTTGCCTTTTTTTCTGGGCTTGAATTCCGAGCCGCTTTCAATCGCCGGTCCATAGAACGGCCGGTCACTGACGCAAAACTCCCGTCACTAAACACTAGACACGAACCACTAACCACAAAGCAAGAAGGAGGAACCATGTCAAAGCTCAACATCGGCGGGGTGGTCGAAGAGGTCATCACCTCGGAGGAGTTTACCCTGGAAAAGGCCCGCAAGGCTCTCAAGGATGAGGTCGTGGCCATCATCGGCTACGGAGTGCAGGGGCGCGGCCAGGCCCTGAACCTGCGCGACAACGGGATCAA
The DNA here is from genome assembly GCA_002327315.1 of Syntrophaceae bacterium UBA2192. Lineage (GTDB taxonomy): Bacteria > Desulfobacterota > Syntrophia > Syntrophales > UBA2192 > UBA2192. Next base: position 8,824 of record DCVI01000109.1, read on the forward strand.
CGTCATCGTCGGCGAGGAGTACAACACGAAGAAGGCGATCGAAGAAGGCTGGGTACCCGGCAAGAACCTCTTCCCGCTCATGGAGGCCGCCAAGCGCGGCACGATCCTCCAGTACCTCATGTCCGACGCCCAGCAGAAGTCCATGTGGCCCGAGTTGAAGCCGAATCTGACAAAAGGCAAGGCCCTCTACTTCTCTCACGGGTTCTCCATCGTATACAAGGAGCAGACGGGTGTCATCCCGCCTGCCGACATCGACGTCATCCTGGTGGCCCCCAAGGGCGCCGGGCGAACCGTGCGTGACAACTACCTCGCAGGCAGCGGCATCAACTCGAGCTACGCCGTATTCCAGGATGCGACGGGACGGGCCCTCGAGCGGACGCTCGCCGTCGGCGTGGCCATCGGGTCCGGCTATCTCTTCCCGACGACCTTCCAGCACGAAGTGTGGAGCGACCTGACGGGCGAGCGCGGCGTGCTGATGGGTTGCCTGGCCGGCGTCCTCGAGGCCCAGTACAACGAGCTGCGCAAGCAGGGACACAGCCCCAGCGAGGCCTTCAACGAAACCGTCGAGGAGCTCACCCAGAGTCTCATGCCGCTGGTCGCCCAGAACGGGATGGACTGGATGTATGCCAACTGCAGCACCACGGCCCAGCGCGGGGCCCTGGACTGGAAGAACCGCTTCCGCGATGCCGTGGCGCCCGTCTTCAGCGAACTCTACGATCGCGTGAAGACCGGCAAGGAGACGGAGATCGTGCTGAGAGTCAACAGCGCACCCGATTATCGGGAAAAGCTGGAGAAGGAGCTTGCCGCAATTCGCAACTCCGAGATGTGGCAGGCCGGCGCCGTGGTGAGATCCCTGAGGCCGGAACGACGGAAAAAATAGAAGTGAGGAAGTGAAGAAGAGCGGAAAAGACAGAGGGAGGCCGTGTCTCTTTGTCCGCTCTTCCTACCTTCCGCTCTTCCGATGTTCGTGAACGCAAGGGGGGAAGAAAATCGTTCTTCCTCCCTTGCTCATTATGCTACAATCGCGAACCAGCACACACAAAGGGAGGGAAACATGCGAAGCGACCTGATGAAAAAAGGCGTTGAGAGGGCTCCCCACCGTTCTCTCTTCAAGGCCATGGGTTACACCGACGAGGAGATCGCACGCCCCCTGATCGGGGTCGTCAACTCGTACAACGAGATCATCCCGGGGCACATCCACCTGCGCACCATCACCGAGCATGTGAAGGCGGGCATCCGCATGGCCGGCGGCACGCCCGTGGAGTTTCCCGCCATCGGCGTCTGCGACGGGATCGCCATGGGGCACGTCGGGATGAAGTACTCGCTGGCGAGCCGCGAGCTCATCGCCGACTCCGTCGAGATCATGGCCATCGCCCACCCCTTCGACGGCCTCGTCTTCATCCCCAACTGCGACAAGATCATCCCCGGGATGCTCATGGCGGCCCTGAGGCTCAACATCCCCTCCATCTTCATCAGCGGCGGGCCCATGCTTGCGGGAAAACTTCGCGGCAAGCCCGTGGACCTCATCACCGTCTTCGAGGGCGTGGGCGCCGTCAAGTCGGGGAAGATGACCGCAAGGCAGCTCAAGGAGATCGAGGACTGTGCCTGCCCGGGTTGCGGGTCCTGCTCCGGCATGTACACGGCCAACACGATGAACTGCATGACTGAGGCTCTCGGGATGGGGCTGCCGGGAAACGGAACGGTGCTGGCCGTCGATTCCGCGCGGATGCGCCTGGCCAAGGAGGCCGGCATGCAGGTCATGGAGCTCGTGAAAAAGAAAATCATGCCCCGCGACATCGCAACGCTTGCGGCTTTCAAGAACGCCATCGCCGTGGACATGGCCCTGGGCGGCTCCACGAACACCGTCCTTCACCTGCCGGCCATCGCCCATGAGGCGGGCATCCGGCTTGACCTCGAGATCTTCAACCAGATCGGCGCGAAGACCCCCAACCTCTGCAAGCTGAGCCCCGCAGGGGCCCACCACATCGAGGATCTCGAAGCGGCGGGCGGCGTCCAGGCCGTGATGAAGGAAATCAGCAAACTGGGCGTCATCAATGAAAAGACAATGACCGTGTCCGGCCAGACGGTGGCGAAAAACCTCAAGGGCACACGCGTCTATGACTACAAGGTGATCCGCCCCGTGAAAGACCCCTACAGCCCCGACGGCGGCCTTGCCATCATCAAGGGTAATCTCGCCCCCGAGGGCGGCGTCGTGAAGCGCTCCGCCGTGAGCCCCGACATGCTGGTCAACGAGGGGCGTGCCCGCGTCTTCAACAGCGAGGATGACGCCATCGGGGCCATCCTGGGCGGGAAGATCAAGCCGGGCGATGTCCTCGTCATCCGCTACGAGGGCCCCAAGGGCGGCCCCGGGATGCGCGAGATGCTCGCCCCTACCTCCGCGCTGGCCGGCATGGGCCTGGCCGAATCGGTGGCGCTCTTGACCGATGGGCGCTTCAGCGGCGGCTCCCGCGGTGCGGCGATCGGGCACATCTCGCCCGAGGCGGCCGAGGGCGGCCCCATTGCGCTCGTCAAGGAAGGAGACCGTATCGCCATCGATATCCCGAAGCGCAAGATCGCCCTCCTGGTGAGCGCCGAGGAGCTCAAGCGGCGCAAGAAGGCCTGGAAGCCCCCGAAGCCGAAGATCCAGTCGGGCTACCTCTCCCGGTACGCAAGCCTTGTCACCTCCGGGAGCACAGGCGCGATCCTGAAAGACCGAGTCTGAGAAAGAGGAAGGGGAGCCGATGAGGATCCCCTCTTTCGTTCTGCCGAGTTCCGTACCTTAAAGTCCGCGAAGTTAGGAAGTTAGGAAGCGAGGAAGAGCGGAAAAAACCCGGGATTCATTTTCTCCTATCTTCCATGCCGCGCTTCCGCTCTTCGGTATTTGATTATGCTTTCATCGGCCCTTCGCGCGATCGCCATCTCCATCACGGGGGTCCTCGCCTTGATGTTCTTCCTGCAGTCGCGGCTCGTCTACTTCCCCGACGGGCAGATCATCGCCACGCCGGGCGACAGGGGAATGGCCTACGAGGAGGTCTCCTTCGATGCCGCCGACGGGGTGCAGCTTGCGGCCTGGTACGTGCCTGCCGAGACCAACCGGGGGGTTGTCCTCTTCAGCCACGGCAACGGCGGCAACATCTCCTACAACCTCCCCTTCGTCGAGATCCTGCATCGTGTCGGCCTCTCCACGTTCATCTACGATTACCGGGGCTACGGCCGGAGCAAAGGGAAACCCTCCGAGGAAGGGACCTACAGCGATGTCGCCGGGGCCTGGCGCTACCTGACGGAGGACCGGAAGATCCCCGCCGGGCAGATCCTTCTCTACGGCCAGTCGCTTGGCGGCCCCATCGCCGCAAAACTCGCCCGGGAGAAAACACCCGCCGCACTCATCCTGGACTCCTCCTTCACGAGCTTCGTCGACATCGGCTCGCACCACTACCCTTTCCTGCCCGTGCGGTGGCATGCGCGCTTCGAGTACAACACGATCGAACATGTCCGCAACGTCCGGTGCCCCGTGCTGGTCATCCACAGCGCCGACGACGAGATCGCGCCCTTCAGCCAGGGCGTTGCGCTTTTCGAGGCGGCGCCGGAGCCGAAGTCCTTCGTCAAGCTCCGCGGCGGGCACAACGAGGCCCTGTTCATTTCAGCCGGGCAGTACCGGGAAGGAATGGACGAGTTCCTGAAAAAAATCGGCCGGTAGGCGGCCTGGTGGGGCGGCATTTTTCATGCATAGCCTCGGGCATGAAGGTCACCCCGCAACGGATAATCAGGGCTGCCGGGAACCGGGCCGAGGTTGCCTTCCGGTTCCTCATGCGGCTGTTTCTGCCGTTCGACCCGTGGCATCGGATGCCGCTGGCCGCCAAGGATTATGCCGTCGGCATCATCGAACACCTGAATTCCCTTCCTCGAAATCGTCGCGGGCGAGTGGCGGACATCGGCTGCGGCCTCGGGGACATCCTGCTCAACCTAGACTTTGATGATCGCCTCGGTCTCGACAATGATCCGGCCGTCCTGAAAGGAGCCGAAATCGTCCGTCTGACCCACTTCAAGGGCAACGCCCGCTTTGCCGTGTACTCGTTTCCCGGGGATAGGCTGGACGGCGGCTTCGACGCCATGGTCCTGGTGAACTGGCCTCATGCCTTTCCACCCGATCTTTTAAAAACCGGCATCTCCCGCATGTTCCGGAACAACGTGAACCCCGGCGGGTGCCTCATCATCGACACGGTTTCGAAAGACGGCTACCCCTATCGGCACGATGCGGACTTCCTGCTCGGTGAGTTGGGCGGGACTGTCGAGCAAATCGGCGCCTACCCCTGCGGGCGTAGAGTGTGGAAGGTGACGAAGGAAGTGACCGGTGATCAGTGGCCAGTGACCGGTGAAAGATAAGAATTAAAGTCGGCTTCAGGCTCTAATCCTTCAGGCTGTATGCTGTCGGCTGAAGACGGTTGACGAGCAGGACGCACGTCAACGAGTGGGCCCGATCATCTCCATCCGTTCCCGCCAAGCCTTACGTTCCCGGATCTTGCGCAGGCGATCTCGTGCGGGAATCCTTCATCCGCTGCCCCAACTCCCCAACGTAAGCCTCCCGTGATACGCCCGATCCCCCCATCCCTGCTCGAACCCTATGCAGCCTTTATCCGCACAGGGGTGGGTACCCGGCCGCTTTTCCCTTCCTCCTGCGAGAAAAGCATTGGCAGCCAACCGGGAAAAAGTGTAGATTACGGAAAGCTTTTTCGGATCCATCTGTCCCACATGCAGAACCGCCGGAGAGTTCGCAGACATGAAACGCAAACCCATCCTCATTTCATCCCTGGTAGCGCTCCTTCTGCTCATCGCCCTGGCCGGGTACTCCGCCCCTCCGTCATCGGTTGAGCAGGTGCCCCGCCTGACGAAGGAAGCCGTCAAAGAGATGCTCGGGAAGCCCGACGTGGTCATCGTCGACATCCGCTACATCAAGCAGTATGAAGAAAGTGACAAAAAACTCCCCGGCGCCGTTTTCGTCCAACCGGAGAATTTCGACGACTTCGTAAAGAAATACCCGAAAAAGGACGCCACGTACGTCCTCTACTGAGCCTGACCCCAGGAGTACACGGCCGCCCGGGGGGCGGTTGAACTTTACAAGCGGGGTTACATGAAGGTCTACGCCCTGACAGGCGGGTGGAACGAGTGGGCCAAGGCGAACTACCCGACGGAACGGAAGAAAGTTACCTCGGCGAAGAACTGCGTCCTCTGTCACACGGCCATGACACCGGGAATCGTCTCGGACTGGAAACTCAGCAAGCACAGCCAGAAGGGGGTCGACTGCGCCGTCTGTCACGGGGACAAGCACTTCTCCCCGGAGACGGTCGATAAGGCCGAGGTCCCGACGCCCGAGCGGTGCGCCTACTGCCACGGAAATCAGGTCAAACAGTTCAAGGACGGCAAGCACGCCAAGGCCTGGGCCTCCCTGAAGGCCATGCCCACCTTCCACATGCAGCCCATGGCCCTGATGGACGGCATGAAAGGCTGCGGCGGCTGCCACAAGATCGGCATCAAGACGGACGGCGAGATCAAGGAACTCAGAAAGCAGGGCGGCCAGTTCGGTGTTGCCTCCTGCGATTCCTGCCACACCCGGCACATCTTCTCCAAGAAAGAGGCCCTGCAGCCCCAGGCCTGCCAGACCTGCCACATGGGCATCGACCACCCCCAGTGGGAGATGTATTCCTCCTCCAAGCACGGGGTGCGATACCTCCTGAAGCAAAACGGCGTCCTGCCCGAGAGCGCCTCGGCGCCCACCTGCCAGAGCTGTCACATGACAAGCGGCAACCACGGCGTGCGCACGGCCTGGGGGTTTGTGGCCGTGAGGCTCCCCATGCCGCAGGACCCGAAGTGGACGGCCGACCGCACCAGCATCCTCAAGAGCCTCGGGGCCCTGGACCCCTCCGGGAAGCCCACGGCGCGGCTCGGCGTGCTCAAGGACCTCGACGTCTTCCGGGCAACCCAGGAGGACTGGCAGAAGGAACGGGACCGCATGTTCAACAACTGCCGCCAGTGCCACTCGCCGAACTTTGCCAGGGGCGAGCTTGAAAAAAGTGACGGCATGATCCGCGAGGCGGACCGGCTGCTCGCCGAGGCGATCGAGATCGTGGCGGGGCTCTACCGGGACAAGATCATCCCCAAGTCGGCTTATTACGCGTATCCCTATCCCGACCTGCTCGCCTTCCACGACGCTCCGACGTCCATCGAGCAGAAGCTCTACCTCATGTTCCTCGAGCACCGGATGCGGACCTTCCAGGGCTCCTTCCACGCCAACCCCGATTACGCCCTCTGGTACGGCTGGAGCAAGATGGTGTCGGACATCACGGAGATCCGGAAGATGGCGGCGGATCTGCGAAAGGAAAAGAAGGCCAAACGGAAATAAACGCCGGGGGAACAGGTTATGTGGGTGAAAAGGCTCAAACAGCGTCAGGGGTTCAGGGCCGTTGTCTGCATCCTGCTTCTTGCAGCCCTTTTCATGACGGCAGGGTGCAGCGGGACGACCTATTTTTGCGACAACGGAAAGATCATCAAGACGAGAGACCAGATGAGCGGCCAAAAAGTCGTCATCGACGTGGGCGACGGGGACATCATCCTCCCCCGGGTGCAGGCTGCCGAGGGATCGAAGTTCAGCGACGGGACGAGAACCTTCTGGTTCAAGGGGGATGAACTCATCGTTGAGTCGGCCGGCAAGACCCCCTACGGTCGTTGCACGCTTTTCCGCTGAGCAGGCAATGAACAGGGCAGGCGCTCCCCCGCGGAGCGCCTTTTTTCTATTTTGCGGCTCCACACCCTGCCCCTTTACAAACAGATTCCCCAACCTCATATTAATGAACAAAACATAAGGCGAAAAGGCAGTGAAGACCTTTTTTCTCACCCTGATCGTTTCCATCCCGGCACCGGGGTGACGGGGCACGAAAGACAAAGCCACCGAGAGGAAGACTCCCATGACGAAAGAAACACAGGAACAGAAGGTCGCCACTTTTGCCGGCGGCTGCTTCTGGTGTATTGAATCGGACTTCGAGAAGGTGCCCGGCGTCCTGAAGGTGATCTCGGGATACACGGGCGGCAAAAAGGAAAACCCCACCTACGAGGAGGTCTGCTCGGGCCGCACGGGCCACCTGGAGGCCGTCCAGGTCTGGTACGATCCTGCAAAAGTGACCTACGAACAGCTCCTGGATATCTTCTGGCGGCACATCGACCCCACCGACGGCGGCGGACAATTCGTCGACCGGGGCTCCCAGTACCGCAGTGCCGTCTTCTACCACGACGAGGAACAGAAGAGACTCGCCGAAAGATCACTCGACGCCCTTACCAAATCGGCAAAGTTCGCCAGGCCCGTCGCCACAGAGATTCTCCCCCTCACGAAGTTTTACGAGGCCGAGGATTACCACCAGGACTACTACAAGAAGAGCCCCCAGCGATACCAGTCCTACCGGTCCAATTCGGGCCGCGATTCCTTCCTGATAAAGACCTGGGGCAATGACAAGCCGAAGTCCGCGGCGCCTGCAGGAAAGTCCTGGGCGAAACCCGACGAAACCACCATGAAGCAGAAACTCACCCCGCTGCAGTACCAGGTCACGCAGAAAGAGGGAACGGAGCCGCCTTTCAAAAACGAGTTCCACGACAACAAGCGCGAGGGGATCTACGTGGACATCGTCTCGGGCGAGCCCCTGTTCAGCTCGCGGGACAAGTTCGACTCAGGGACGGGTTGGCCGAGCTTCACGAAACCGCTCGAGCCGGGCAATGTCGTCGAGCGGACGGACAAAAATCTCTTCATGGTCCGCACGGAAGTCCGCAGCCGGAATGGGGATTCCCACCTCGGACACGTTTTCCCCGACGGGCCCGCGCCGACGGGGCGGCGCTTCTGCATGAACTCGGCGGCCCTGCGATTCATCCCGAAGGAGGATCTGGAAAAAGAGGGCTACGGGGAGTATCTGAAGCCGTTCAAAAAGCAGGGATGACGTGCCTGAGCGTAAACGTGTTTGAGTGAACGGAAAAATAAGATTGAACGGCAGGGCATAAATCGGTTATCCATCGGACGTTACAAATCCGTTACGAGGAGGGGAAAATGAACGTCATCAAGATCATGCCTTGCCTGGACATGAAGAACGGCCGTGTCGTCAAAGGGGTGCACTTCGTGGACATCCGGGACGCAGGCGACCCCGTGGAGAATGCCGCCTTCTACCAGAAGGAAGGGGCCGACGAGCTTGCCATGCTGGACATCGCGGCCACGGTGGAAAACCGCAAGACCCGGATGGAGTGGGTCAGGCAGGTCTCGGCCGTCATCACGATCCCGCTCACCATGGGGGGCGGGATCAACAGCCTGGAGGACATCGAGCTCGTTCTCGGGGCCGGGGCCGGCAAGGTTTCCATGAACAGCGCCGCCGTGAAGAACCCGGAGCTCGTAAGCGAGGCGGCGAAGAAGTACGGCTCCGACAAAATCACCGTCGCCATCGATGCCCGGCGCAACAAGGCGATGCCCTCGGGCTTCGAGCTTGTCGTCGCGGGCGGCACGACCCCTGTGGGGAAGGACGCCATCGCCTGGGCCAGGCAGTGCCAGGCCCTCGGGGCGGGTGTGATCCTGCCGACGAGCATGGACGGCGACGGGACCCTGGCCGGCTACGATCTGGAATTCACAAAAGCCATCTCCGAAGTGGTCACCGTGCCCGTCGTGGCCTCCGGTGGGGCCGGGAAGCTGGAGCACTTCTACGAGGCCGTCGTAAAGGGCGGCGCAAGCGTCGTCCTTGCCGCCTCGGTATTTCACTATCGGACCTTCAGCATCCGCCAGGTCAAGGAGTACCTGAGGGACAAGGGGCTCAAGGTCACCCTCTGAGCACAGGATCGAAGCCAGGGAGATGGTCAAAACAGGGACGAGGGACCAGGGGGTAGGGTGTAGGCAAAGAAGACGATGTTGGAAAATGAAGCGTTAATCCGACTGGGATTCTTCCTGGGCACGCTGCTCGTCCTCGCCTTTCTGGAAAGATGGGCGCCGAGGCGCGTATTGAGTACGCCCAAGCCGGCGCGCTGGTTTGCCAACCTCGGGATCGTGACAGTAGATACGCTCGTTGTCCGATTCCTCTTCCCCGTCCTTCCCGTGGGCTTTGCCTTGCTTTGCCGACAGGAAGGTTGGGGCCTTCTGAACTATTTCCAGGTGCCTTACGGAGTTGCCGTCTTCGCCGGGGTCGTCCTCTTCGACTTCTTCATCTATATCCAGCATGTCCTCTTCCACCACACGCCCACCCTGTGGCGCCTGCACGGAGTTCATCACACGGATCTCGACTTCGACGTCACCACAGCCATCCGCTTCCACCCCGTCGAGATCGTTCTCTCCATGGGGATCAAGCTGGGGCTTGTCTACCTCTTCGGTCCGCCGGCCCTGTCGGTGATCCTCTTCGAGATCATCCTGAATTGCACGGCCATGTTCAGCCACAGCAACCTCCGGCTTCCCCTGTGGCTTGATGGGGTTCTCCGGCTCCTGATCGTCACGCCGGACATGCACCGCGTCCACCACTCCGTCATCATTCGGGAGCACAACAGCAATTTCGGCTTCAACCTTTCCCTCTGGGACCGGCTGTTCGGGACCTACCGGGCACAGCCCGAAAAGGGTCACGAGGGAATGCCCATCGGTCTGGCCAACTTCCGCGACCCCTCACGGCTCAACCTTCTCCAACTCCTGGCATTGCCCTTCACCTACCGGCACCCCTGAGGACAGGAACTGGGTATCGGGGTGTTGGGAATAAAAAAGCCCGGAATCTCCCG
>DCVI01000105.1 GCA_002327315.1 Syntrophaceae bacterium UBA2192
AAGCCGGAATCCCGAATCCCTCTTTTTCTTCACTCAGACACTTCTTTCACTGCCGCGCAACGGACTTTATACCACTATTAAATCGAAATTGGAATAACTTGGAATAACGAGTTGGTTGGACCGCGGATTTTCCACGAAAAAAACCCAATTTTCCCTTGACAGTGCGCCCGTGAATTACTATAAAGCGCATATTGCGTTACTAAAGATAACAACACTCGAAAATTTCGGTTTTCGGGTTCTCCGATATAACCTCTCCTGACATCATGTTCTCCGCCGAGCGGGGTTTCCGATAACGGAAGTCAATGATGCAGCGCCAGGGTCCGGGAACGGACCCAAAGGCATCTGCCCCGTTAGCCAACGCGTAAGGTGCCGGATGGAAGCGATTGCTTCGTTCGGAGAGCATCCACCCAAACCACCACCGCTACTTTGGAAGAAACCCCGTTACCACGGGCATCGTTCTTCAACTTTTTTCATCAACGTCGAGGATGTGAGCGAACACGTGAAGTGCGTCTCAGGGGATCCCATTCCATTCCCCGAAGAACAACAGGGACCGTGTTCGCGCAATTAAAATTCCTCGCACCAAGGTGCCAGGAATTTAGAAACTTAAGGAATGGGTTTACCTGTTATTATGCTCACTTACCCCGCAGCAACGTTCGACAAGCTCACGTCGGGCGCTGCGGGGACCGGGGGCGCATCCCGTCAGGGTGCGCAATCATGTTTAGTCCTTACATTACCGGGAAGCCCCGCGAAGCGGTATAAGGCTTCAATGCGCGTGCAATCGTTTTCAATACCGAACAGGAGTCAAGCATCAGCAACTTGGGGTTGAGCTTTTCTCATTTTGACCGGAAAGGAGGTGAACCACCAAATCTCAGCACCTTACAGGGGGAGTATTTCTTTCCATTATCTGTATTTATCGTGGGCCTATCAGTTAACAAAAGGAGGTAACGATGCCACGTTTTCGCACAAAGACAAAGAAGGCACAGATCATGTCCCTCGAAGAAGCCGTAAAGGGCTTCGCTCACGACGGGGTCATGTGTGCCTTCAGCGGTTTTACCGGATTTAACCGCAACCCCTTCGCCTTCTCTTGGCAGATGGTGAGGCAGGGGGTCAAGAACCTACATGTCGTAGACCGTCACGGGAGCTGCTGCACCTGGCTCCTCAATGCGGCCGGCGCCATCAAGATTTACGAAACAAACTGGATGGGCTGGGGCGAGATGGCCGGCAAGCTCGATATCAATCTCGAGAGGCGTTACAAGGCAGGGGATATGATTCTCGAGGATTACTCGCACGGAGCAACGGCCATGAGGGCACTGGCCGGCGCAATCGGCGCGCCCTTCATTCCCTACAACGCACCGCTGGGATCGGATCTCTACAATCCCAAGTACGATGCACTCGGAAAGGCCGGGATGAGGGACGGCAAGAACCCGAGAATCCCGAAAAAGAAATTCATCCAGATGGAAGAGCCCTTCTGGGGTGAGGGCGAGACCATCCTGCTGCCCGCCATGCGCCCCGAACTGGCCATCATTCATGTGGCCCAGTGCGGCGACAAGGGCACGGCCCGCTGGCGCGGTGTCGGCACCATCGACAAGGAAATCTCCTTCGCCGCCGACAGGGTCGTCATCCTGGCCGAGGAAGTGGTTCCCGAATCGGAAATGCGGAAACTGCCCGAAGGCAACCAGATCCCCTACTTCGTGGTGGATGCCGTCGTGGAATGCCCCTGGGGCGCGTTCCCGAGCTCCGTTCCCTTCTATTACGACTACGACGCGCCCTTCATGCGCGACATGGACAAAATCTCCCGCAACCTCGACGAACAGAAGAAGTGGCTCGACGAGTGGGTCTTCGGGCCCAAGAACTGGGAGGAATTCATCGTGAAACTGGGCGCCAAGCGCCTGCTCGACCTCAGGGCTGACAGCGTCACCGGCTACAGCACGAGGATGATGAGAGGCAAGAAACCGGCACCCAGGATGAAGATGCCCTTGTCCGTCGCCATGAGCGGCTACTAAAGAAAGGGGGGAACAAGACTATGGCAAAATCAATGGAACAGTTGATGGAATTGATCGAGAAGATGCCCGAGGAGGCTGCAAAACCAGGCGAGTTCATTCTCCCCGAGCTGATGGCCATCCAGATCGCCCACGCGGTCCGCAACGATGACATCGTGTTTGCCGGCACCGGACTCCCCATGGTGGGAATCATGACGGCGAACTTCCTCAATGCACCCAACGCGCTTTTGATCTACGAGTCGGGGATCTGCGACGGCAAGACGATGCACGTCCCCATGTCCGTCGCCGACCAGCGGGCGGCCAACATGAGCTCCACCCTGGGAGGCCTCGTGGACACCTTCGGGTACTACCTCCAGAACGGCTACGTCTCCCTGGGGTTCCTGGGAGGGGCGGCCATCGACAAGTACGGCGGCGTCAACGTCACCTCCATCGGCGATTACTACAAGCCGGGCCACCGCTTCACCGGCTCGGGGGGAAACTCCGACATCGGGACGATGGCCCACCGGGTGGCGTACATCATCCTGCAGGAAAAGCGTCGCTTCATCGAACGAAACGACTACACCACGACCCCCGGGTGGTGGTGCTGGGACTTCAAGAAGAACGAGTGGAAGCCCAAGAAGGAAGTCTGGAAGGGCACGGCCTATGCGAATTCCGGCCCCGTGGCCGTCGTGACCAACATGGGCACCTACGAATTCGACGACAAGGGCGAGATCTTCCTCAAGACCTTCCACCCAGGCGTCACGGTGGAGCAGATCAAGGAGAACTGCGGATTCGACCTGAACGTCAAAAACGTGGTGGGCGAGACGCGCAATCCCACGTACAAAGAGCTGTTCGTTCTGAGAGAGTTTGTTGATCCCGAGCTGATCTTCCTGCCGCAGAAGGTGGATTACCCTGCATCGATCCAGAAGCTCATCAACGGCTGATCTTTCTGAAATGGAGAGAGGTCAAGGGGTGCGGTTCGGCTACGACCCCCCCCTTGACCTCTTCTTGATTACCTGATATGGGCAATAATCCATCCACACTGAGGGTGCGCCCGCGGGTGGGTGGTTTTATAATGCCGCGCAGCGGCAGGTCCAAGGTGAAAGGCAACGCCGCGGGGCGGCGGGGCTTCAGGATTCCGGCTTCGGGCGTCGGGATCGGAAAATAGAAAAAGAGTCATTGCGAGCCGAGCCTCCGATGGGTGAAGAAGTGGCTAGTGACTAGTGAAAGACAAAGAAGTGTCTGAGTGTCTGAGTGAAGAGAGAAAATAATGCTGTCATTGCGAGCCGAGCCTCGCGAGACGTGGCAATCCACGATCGGAAAATTGGTAATTAAGTAATTAAATGACTCTTTCCGTTTTCCCAATTACTTATTACCCAATTACCGGTTACTTCCTCGAAGCAGATGGATTGCTTCGCCGCTTCGCTTCTTGCGATGACCATCTAGCTTAAATTCTGGAGAGGGGAGGCAAGAGTCTTATGAATATGGAACTGACAGAAACCCAGAAGATGATACAGGACACGGCGCGCAATTTCGCCAAGGCTGAGCTGGACCCCGTCGCCGCGAAAATGGACCAGCAGGGCGATCGGGAGACCTTCCTGAAGAACCTCCGAAAGCTCGGCGAGCTGGGCCTCATGGCCATCAACTGCAAGGAGCAGTTCGGCGGCTCCGAGGCCGGCGTGATCGCCTTCAGCCTGGCCATCACCGAGATCGGAAAGGCCTGCGCCTCGACGGGCGTGACCATGTCGGTCAACAACATGGTCTGCGAGGTCATCCAGGCCATCGGCACGGAAGAGCAGAAGAAGGCCTACATCCCCAAGATCGCCTCGGGCGAATACTACGCGGGCGGTTTCGGCCTGACGGAAACCATGGCCGGGTCCGACCCCTCGGGGATGAGGACCACGGCCGTCCTCGACGGCGACTCCTGGGTCCTCAACGGCACGAAGATCTTCATCACGAGCGCCGAGTACGCCGGCGTCTTCGTCGTCTGGGCCGTCACGGACCCCAAGGCCCCCAAGGGAAAGGGCATCAGCACCTTCCTCGTCGAAAACGGCGTCAAGGGATTCACCATCGGGCGCGCCGAGCACAAGATGGGCCAGCACGCATCGGCCACCAACGAGCTTCTCTTCGAGGACTGCCGCATCCCAAAGACTGCCCTCATGGGCAAGGTCAACGACGGCTTCCGCACCGCCGTGGGCGAGCTGGCGGGCGGCCGCATCGGCATCGGCTCCCTGGGCCTCGGCATCGGCCAGGCGGCCATCGAGTACGCCACCAAGTACGCCATGAACCGCTTCCAGTTCGACCAGCCCATCACGAACTTTCAGGCCATCCAGTGGATGATCGCCGAGAGCTACACCGAGCTCGAGGCCGCAAGGCTGCTTCTGATGAACGCGGCCTTCAAGAAGGAGAACGGCAAGTTCTTCGCCCGCGAGGCCTCCATGGCCAAGTATTACGCCACTGAAGCGGCCGAGAGGGCCTGCCACAAGGCCATCCAGATGCTGGGCGGCTACGGCTACACCAACGAGTTCCCCGTGGAGCGCTATGCCCGCGACGTGCGGATCACCTCGATCTACGAGGGCACCAACCAGGTCCAGCGCCTCATCATCGCAAGGGACATCCTGAGCGGACTGAAATA
>DCVI01000093.1 GCA_002327315.1 Syntrophaceae bacterium UBA2192
ACGGGGTCCGTGGCTCGCAATGACATGCCTTACAGCAAAATCTTCTCCGCGACGTTTCCGGCCTGCAGCCCGTGGATGAGGGCCGCGCCGCCTCGCACGGCCGATGCGGTGTGGATCGCCTCCGTGATGTGGTCCATGTCCATGCCCTCGGCGATGCACTCACGCGTGAAGGCATCGATGCAGTAGGGGCACTGGATCACATGGGCGACGCCCAGTCCGATCAGGACCTTCTCGCGTTTCGTCAGGGACCCGGCCTCTAGAGTGGCTTGGTACCAGTCCATGAATTTTTTAAAAAGCTCGGGTTTGGTTTTTCCGATCTCACCGAAGCGCCCGAGATCGTTGCTGTTATAATAGTCACCCATGATCCGCCTCCCTTACGATAGCCATGAAAATCCCCACTCGCCACCGGGTAATTGTACCGTTCAGAACCGTAAAAAAAAAGGGCAAAATGGCGGCAAGGCCGCTTTCTGCCCTTTTTCGCTCTCTGGCCGGCAACAGCCACGAAGGCCCGACGCCTCAGATGGCTTCTATCGTGGAAGGCGGTTTGGTCGCAACGTTGTAGGTCACGCTCACCACACCGGGAACGCCGCTGAGAATCTTGCCGGCGATCCGTTCGAGCGTCTGCCAGGGAAGCCTTGTCGGCGTTGCCTTTCGGGCATCGATGCTGTCCCAGCAGCGGATCTCGATCTGGAGCCCGAAATCCCTTTTGCCGGCGCGCATGCCCGTGACACGGTCCTCGTGGAGGATCGCCATGTACTGGAAGGCTTTTGCCTTCTTGAGCTCCTCCTCGACGATGACCGTCGCCTTTCGCACGAGCGCGATCTTCATCGGCGTCACATCACCGATGACCCGAGCGGCGAGAGCAGGCCCCGGGAAGGGAATCCGGTCGAAGAGGGATTTCTGGAGCCCGAGGGCCATACCGACCTTGCGGACGCCATCCTTGCGGAGTTGTACGAGAGGCTCGCTGATCTTGTAGCCGAAGGCCTTCTTCGGGTCGATGCCGATCTGCGCGAAGACATTGTGCTGGCGCTTGATCCCGGCGGCCGTCTCCTCGACGTCGGTGAGGATCGTCCCCTGCAGCAGCACCGTGGCCTTGCTTTTCAGTACAAGGTCGCGGAAGACCTTTTTGTAGAAGGTCTGTGTGATGGCCTCCCGCTTCAGCTCGGGGTCCGTGATGCCCTTCATGGCATTAAAAAAGGCAGCTCGGGCATCGACGATTGTCACGGGAATGCCCAACTCCTTGAACAGGGAGGCCACCTTTTTCGGCTCGCCCTCCCGCATGATCCCGTTGTCGATGAAGTAGGTCTTGAGTTTTTTCCCCAGCGCCTTGTGCGCCAGGGCCGTCACGACCGACGAGTCCACACCGCCCGAAAGCGCGCTGATAGCGATCCCGTCGCCCACGATCTCCCGGATCTCCCGGACCTTCTCTTCGATGAATTTCTTCGGTCTCAGATCCTTGGCCTTGATCTCCTGAATCTTCATGTCCCCCCTCCTTCGATGGAAAGTGTTTTGTCGCCGTCGGTGCGTCCCCGCGTCGACGTTACAATCCTGTAACACAGCCTTCGATCTTCTTCCAGCCCTATGGACAAAAAAAGAGGCGGCCGAAGCCGCCCATATTCTCATCGCGACATGCCGCCGGTCAGTCCTTCCCCTTCAGCGTGCCCAGCAGGAAGGAGCGCAGGCGTCCGTAATCGGCGGGCAACTCGACGGGTGCGCCGGTGCGTTTATCGAGATCTTTCATGCTCCGGGGCACCTCGGGCGTGACATCGAGCAGTTCGATGATCTCGTCGGGAAACTTGGCCGGGTGGGCCGTCTCGAGGCAGACGCAGGGCTCCGCGATGGGCCCGCAGCAGGCCTCCAGGTAAAGCTCGAGCCCCTTCCAGCCTACGGCCCCGTGGGGCTCCAGCAGGATGTTGTACTTCTCGTAGACGCGCCGGATGGTCTTCTTCGTCTCTTGGTCTGAAATGCTGACGGAAAAAATGCGCCTGCGCATCTCGTTGAGATCGGGGTAGACGTGCACGACGCCCGTGCGGTCCACCGTCCCCCCGTAGAGATCGAAGAAGCGGGCCAGATTGCTCGGGTGGCCCACGTTCATGGCGTTGGAGAGGCAGGCCCGCGACGGCGAGACCTTCTCGTAAACACCCGTCCTGAGGTAGTTGGGGAATTCGTCGTTTTCGTTGGTGGGCATGACGAGCATCCGGACGGGGAGTCCCATGCGCCGGGCGTACTCGCAGCCCAGGGCGTTGCCGAAATTCCCCGAGGGGACGGAGAAGACGATCTCGTCGCCTTTGCTTGCGAGCTGGGCGTATGCGTAAATGTAGTAGACACTCTGCGGCATGATCCGGCCGAAGTTGATAGAGTTGGCCGATGTCAGGTTAAACTGCGAAAGCCCGGGGTCGGAGAAGGCCTGCTTCACCAGGTTCTGGCAGTCGTCGAACTTGCCGTCCACGGACAAGGCCAGGACGTTGTCGCCGATCGTGTCGAGCTGCTTCTTCTGCATCCCGCTGACTTCGTTTTTCGGATAGAGGATCCAGACGCTGATCCCCTCGACGCCCTTGAAGGCCTCGCCGACGGCGCTTCCCGTGTCGCCCGAGGTCGCCACGAGCACATTGAGACGCTTTCCCCGGTCGCGCAGGCGGCTCATGAGCCTCGCCATCATCCGGGCGGCAAAATCCTTGAAGGAGGCCGTGGGCCCCCGATCGAGACGCATGACGTACATTCGCTCGCAGACCCGCTCCAGGGGTACGTCGTAGTTGTAGGAGTCCTCGACGATCGTCTTGAGCACGTCCCGAGGCAGCGCGTCTTTCAGGAAGGCCTGCGCCACGAGGAGCGCGGCCTCGGCGTAAGGCGCATCCCTGAGCGCCAGGATGTCGTCTATGGAGAGAGCCGGGATGGGCTCCGGCATGAAAAGCCCCTCGTCGGGCGCCTGCCCCTGGATCAGGGCATCGCGGAAGGAAACCTGCCCCTTGAACGGCTTGAGGCCGGCCACCCCGTCGAGGCGGCGGTTTGTACTGTAATATCGGATCATGGAACTACCTCAGAGAAAGGCTTTCGGGACGATATGTCCTGATAAAATCGAGAAAAATTTTATGGTGGGTCATTAAATCGAATTGCCTGCGATAAATCAAATAAAAAGATCGCTCGAT
>DCVI01000100.1 GCA_002327315.1 Syntrophaceae bacterium UBA2192
GTCGTTGGAGTAATGCTCAACCGATATGCTGCCTTTTTCCTTCAGCGGCAGGATGACGAAGTAGCCTCCCTTGTCCAGTTCCGCCTTTTTGACTTCCTGCGCCCGGACAACCTCGACGGCGGAGATTTTTACGGGCTTTACCACCCGGGCGAACTGCCTGCCGCTACACGAATGATGTACGCCCTTGGAGAGTGCGCCGATCCGGGTCGCAACTTCCGCGGCATCCTCACAACCGATCATATCCACAAGGGTGACCTGGCTGCGAAAGGCCTCAACCTCTTCGGGGGTGATGTTCTTCAGGACCGGCCGCCGCCCGGGCGACCCGATCACCCTCAAGGACCTGTCGACGCCGTTTTCGCAGAGGGAAAGGAGGGTAGCGCCGCTCCGGTGGCCTTCGGGGTCCTTGCCGGCCACGATGAGATAATGGATGGAGGCGTTCGTGATGGTGTTCTGGATCACCTTTTCGATGCCGATGTTCTCCGTTTCCGTCTTGCCGACCATGCAAAGGTCCCTGGGGGCCATGCGGGCCAGCTCCTCGGCCAGGACGATACTGGCGAGGGTCGAGACGGCAACATGAGCGGTCTTGTGTTCGCCCAGGACAAAGTACTCTCCCGGAACGGGGGGCCAGGACTGCGGGGCCGCTGCCCCTGTGTCGCAGGTCCCGGGGGCAGTGCCTTCGAGTTCCGGGAACGCTTCGTAAAACCGGTTCATTGCCACCGCCGGGTAGCAGTGCTTGCATCCCAGTCAGGTGTAGAGGCTCTCCTGCGTTTTCCCGAGCCAGGTCTCCACCTTTTCCCTGAGTTCATGGGCGTCCTGATCCCCGCCGCCTGCCAGGCTGTCGCGAATCTCCTCGAGCGCCCCTTTCATGCAGCCGCACTTTCGGCATTTCGCCAGTGCAATTCCCTTATCGAATTCGGAGGTCAGTTTATTCAGTCTTTTGTCTGCGGACATGTTGAGTCCTTCCTGTCCTTGCTCACTTTTAGCGCTTCACGTCCGCTTTGCAGTTTGACGATTTCCTCTTTGAGTCCTTTGATCTCCCGTCTCAGGTCGTCGATCTCGTCTTCGCGATGACCTCCCATGGAACCCCGGCGACTGAACATCTGGAACATGAAAAAGAGACATATAACCATGAAGAGAATGCCGAAAAACGGGAATATCATCATTCCCCAACCCCACATCGGGGGTGCACCATTCCACCACACTTTATTTCACCTCTTTTATAATTCTATGCCAAATCAATCGGCGCCGCAACTCCCGCAGGAGCAGTTTTCGCCCCTGGCTTTTTCAAAAGCTTCCCGACCTTCTCGAAATGAAAGGACGGCGATCGCGATGGCCCCCGCCGCATCGATGCCCCCGATCCCCGTCAGCTCGTATCCTGCACTCGCAAACAGCAGGACCCACGAGAGCCACAGGCAGACGCGGCTGCAGTTTGCATCGGCCAGAATGGCCTCCGAACGGAGCTGGCGCCCCACCTTCATCTTGTAGCGGATGAGAATCCACATGGCCGAGATGGAGATCAAGGCAATGGCGATCCCCCAGAAGGTCGTCTCCGGTCGTTGCCCATGAACCAGATTCAGCAGGCCGGTGACGACAAGCCCGATAGACAAAACGTAGAAAGCGGAGCCGGTGATGCGCAGGGCCGTCCTCTCGAATCGGTCCGGATCGCTTTCAGGATAGCGCTGCAGGCGATGGATCATGTGCCACACGCCGATGCCGGAGACAACCTCTACGAAAGAATCCAGCCCGAATCCGAAGAGGCTGAGGGCATCGTCGTCTACCCCGAAATAAACGGAAACAACGCCTTCCAGAATATTGTAAAGAATCGTCACTACGGCTAATAATGAGGCCAGCCTGTAAAGCTTTGAGATATTTTCCTGTCCTGCCGCCGCATCTTGCAGGACTTGCCCTTCCTGACACGTCATGTCATGTCCTGTCCTTACCAGGGAACCTTTCGGTTTTTTTCAGCGTCGTCATTTTTTTAAATTTTCCCAGGCCGTAGCGACAGGCCTCGAATGCATCATTGCTGTCCGGGGAACTTACGGCAATCAGGGAGATGATGTCGCCGATCTCCAATATTCAAATTCTCCGGACCAGCAGGACGTCCTCGATTTTCCATCGTTGCTTGATGTCTGCTGCAAGCGCACGCAACTCCCCTTCAAGATCCCCGGCTTTCTCAAAGTGGATACCCGCCGATACCCGTTCTCCGGTTTGACTCTTGACCACGGCATAATGAAGCAGGACGGACCCCGCCCCGGATTTCCGGATTTTCTCGAACATCGCCCCCGGGTCCACGGGTCTGTTTGTGACGATTTCCATTATCACCTTTTCTGTATCAGGTATGTGCCGCCATGTCGGCCGGCAACTTCGCAGCGCGTCTTCATGACTGTGAAAATCAGCGAGAATGTCAGCCATGTCAAGACTATTCTAGAATCTCTGCCATCAATCGAGCACATGGCTATTGATTGTGGATATATTTTACGCATGCCTGCCGAATACAAAATGATCATGTTCATGAATAATGCAAGCATATCAGCATGATGAATAATCTCATTGCTCTGGCATGCCCCTTGCCCTACAGTCACTCTCACATTAATGAAGAGCACTTGTGTGGAACCTGGCTTTTCGGTGATATAGCCCTTTCAAGACGGCAAACCTGGATACACTTCGGTTTTTTTACAAAACCATAACTCAGGTGATATAGGGTTTTTTGTGGCGCCGGGGGGACCATCACAATCAGAAAGAAGCATTTGCCGAACCCTCGGTCACATACCCGGTAACAGAGGAATCGATTCGAGAGGGGAGTTCCATCATTGATTTCAAAACCAACGACGAAGGATCTCTTTCTGTCTTTTTTCAGGCTCGGCCTGACCGCCTTCGGTGGACCCGCAATGGTGGCCCATATACGGGAGCTTTCCTTAGTTCGACATCAATGGTTGAATGAAAAAGAATTTAAAAACGGCGTCGCGCTGTGTCAGTCCATCCCAGGCGCCACGGCCATCCAGATGGCCGCCTATGTCGGCCTGAAGTCCCGGGGAACCACAGGGGCACTGGCCACGTACACTGGTTTCGGATTGCCGGCCTTCTTCCTGATGCTGATTTTTTCGGTGCTTTACGCCCGGTACAACAGCCTTCCGGAGATAGGCTCCCTCTTCAGCGGTCTTCAGGTGATTGTCGTGGCGATCATTCTGAACGCCATTTATGCGTTCGGAAAGAACAACGTCAAAAACATCCAAAGCGCCGTCATCGCCATATTATCCGCCACCCTGTTCTGGCAGGGAATCAGTCCCTTCCTGGTCGTCGCCGGAGCAGGACTTGCCGGAGCGATCCTGTTTCAGAAAGCGCGCTCGGAACCCCCTTCCCCTCAAACCGGACAAGAAAGCATGCAGTGGGAGGCCGGGAAGATTATTGCTCTGGGCTGCATCCTGCTGGCCGCGCTCGTAGGACTCCATGTCGTGAATGACGTCCTCTTTACCCTGGCGGCCATCATGCTCAAGATCGATTTGTTCGCTTTCGGAGGCGGCTTCGCTTCCCTGCCCCTGATGCTTCATGAGATTGTGGCGGTAAAGGGGTGGATGACAAACGGGACCTTCATGGACGGCATCGCCCTCGGCCAGGTGACCCCGGGCCCCATCGTGATCACGTCCACCTTTGTGGGCTATATCGTACAGGGCTTCGCGGGGGCAGTCGTTGCTACCATCGCCATCTTCACCCCGTCCTTCTTCATGGTCGTCACCGTCGCCCCGATTTTTGACAGGCTCAGGACCTCCCCGTACTTTGCCAGGGTCATCGACGGAATTCTTGCCTCGTTCGTGGGCCTGCTGATTTACGTCTTGATAAAATTCGCATTGGCTGTCCCCTGGGACGTGGTGAGAATCGTCCTGGGGTTTGCAGCACTGGCCGCCCTGATACGAAAAGTTGATATCCTCTATATTGTTCCGGCAGGCGCAGTCCTGTCGGTGCTTTTTTTATAATCACAGCTGTGGAGAGAGGCAGAGAGTCCATACATCGTGCCGATCAGGATGCCGCAATGAACCATCGCAAATGATGTCATGCAGGACCCCGAGTGGACCCTCTCCTGCTTTTTTTTGTCAAGCACGTTATGTACACACACAGCCCCGGCAGGAGTGGAAGGGGGTAAAGAAAATGAGGGAACAAGCCGATAAGAAGGGGAAGGAACGAATACTTTTTCCTGAGCTGAGGAGGAAACCATGACATCACCCATGCTGAGTCGCACCGTCGAGGCCCTGGAGTTGATGGCTCAGGCCGAGTCGACCGTCGAGCGCCTCTATGAGACCTGCGCCGCGCAGTGGAAGGAAGACAAGGATTTCTGGCAGGGGCTTGCCCTGGAAGAGAAGAACCACTCGGAGCACATCCGTTCGATGATTTCGATCCTCACCGGCAATCCCGGCAACTTCCTGCCCGGTCGGCCCTTCAACGCGATCTCCTTGAAGACCTTCATTTCCGGCATCGAAAGGGACATTGAGAGCGTGACGCAGTTCGCCATGCCGGAGTTGAACGCACTGCGCCTGGCCCGGGACATCGAACAGGCACTTATCGAAGGGCGGTTTACCGAGGTCGTCCAGACCGAGGACAAGAGTTTTCGAGCCCTGGTCGACAAGATCGTGCTGGACACGGCCACCCACCGCTGGCAGGTGGAGAAGAAGATCGCGCAGCTTCAGGCAAAGGGCTGACGGCAACGGTCCGAATCGGCATAGGGGTGGCGGGTAGTCCCCGCCAGTCCCCTGCCACACCACCCGGCATGCGG
>DCVI01000061.1 GCA_002327315.1 Syntrophaceae bacterium UBA2192
GGTTGCTCGAGATGGGGATCGTGATACAGGACGGCCCGACGGGGACGACGTGGAAAAAAAAGTGACCAGTGACCAGTGAAAAAAGGCCAGGGCGGATGCCCGGCCTTTTTTCGTTGCGCCGCTGTGTTGAATCGATTAAAATATAAAGCGATGCAACAAACTGCCCGGAGCAACGTTGCGTTTCGAGCCATGAAAGGAGGGTTGTAACCATGGCAGATGAGGAAAAACAGCAGGGCACGGGGTCCGCCGACGCGTGGGATGCCACGCAATGGCACGTCGTGGAGAAAGGGGAAACGCTGTCGAAGATTTCAAAAAAATACTACGGCGATCCCAATCTGTACATGAAGATCTTCGAGGCAAACAAGGACGTCCTCAAGAATCCGGATTTGATCAAAATCGGACAGAAATTACGCATCCCTTAACGAAAAGGAGGAACCGAGATGAAGTCGAAGAAGTACTGGATACCCATTCTCTTTATCGTTATCGGCCTGTTTCTGGCAGCCTGCGGCTCAGGCAACAAGGAGGCGGCGACTGTGGCGATCAAGGCTGCCGAAGATTCCTACGGTGCCGTCAAGGGCGAAGTGTTGAAATACATTCCCGATCAGGCCAAGGGCGTGGAAGACGCGATCAAGGGCGCAAAGGAGAACTTTGACAAGGGCAACTTCGATGCGGCCCTCGCCGCGGCAAAGGCCATCCCCGACAAGGTCAAAGAGCTGACCGCTGTCGCTGCGGCCAAAAAAGCACAGCTGATGAAAAGCTGGGAGGAGATGAGCGGCGGCATGCCCAGGATGCTCGAGGCGATCAAGAGCAGGCTCGACATCCTGTCGGCGAGCAAGAAGCTGCCCGAGAACCTCGACAAGGCGAAGCTCGAAGGCGCCAAGACAGGTTATGAGAACGCCGCCAAGATGTGGGACGACGCGAAGGCAACCTTCTCCGGAGGCAACGTGGCAGACGCGATGGCCAAGGCGAACGACGTGAAGGGAAAGGCCGTTGAAGTGATGACGGCCCTCGGGATGCAGGTCCCGGCAGCGGCAGCGCCCGCACCCGCGGCAGCGCCTGCACCAGCGCCCAAAGGCTGAGACAGAGACAGTGTAAAAGAAGTGGTTAGTGGCCAGTGACCAGTGAAAAAAAGGAAGCCGGGTTTGAGCCCGGCTTCCTTTTTTATGTTTTCGTTTCTGATTTTCCTGTCTTCTTGACTTCTCTTTTTTCACCGGCTGCGGATCACGCCGATACGGGCGCAGTGCCTGATCACCGGGCAGCGGCTGCAGAAGGGCGAGACGGGCTTGCAGATGTTCTGCCCGTGCATGACGAGGATCGTGTTGATGGCGATCCAGTGCTTCTTGGGGAGCTTGGCCCGGAGGGCCTGCTCCGTTTCGTGAGGGGTCTTTGTATTCACGTAGCCCCAGCGATTCGTGATGCGGTGGACATGGGTATCAACGCAGATACCGGCCGTGTTGTAGGCCAGCGTGACGACGAGGTTTGCCGTCTTTCGACCCACGCCGGGAAGCGTCAGCAGCTCCTCGATCGTGTCGGGAACGCGGGAGCCGAACCGCTCGACGAGCTCCTTCGAGGCCTTCCGGATGGCCTTGGCCTTCGTGTGGTAGAACCCGGCTGGATAGATCGCCTTCTCGATATTCTCCTCGGGCACAGATGCCATCGTTGCAGGCGAGGCGGCCAATGCGAAGAGCCGCCCCGTGGCTGGACCCGTGACCTCGTCCTTCGTTCGCGCGCTGATGATTGTGGAGATGAGGATCTTGAAGGGATCGACGATCGCCTCTTCGGCCATGGCCGACACCGGCGGCAGGCCGAATTGTGCGAGTTCAGTCTCCAGCAGTCGCATGACGGCGTGGATGTCTTTGTCTTTCATGAACGGAATGGCAAAAGGCTAAGGGCTAAGGGCAAAAGGCAAACAAAAAGGCGTAAAGGAAAAGAATGGAAACAATGTCTTTAGCCTTATGCCTTTAGCCCTTCGCCTTTAGCCAATCAATTGTACCCTTCTTCGTGTGCCAGCATGTCCAGGTGGAGCGTCGCCACATCCTCCACGTCCAGAATAGCTTCCTCGCCGGCGTTGCGGAAGTCGAGGGTCTTGATGTAGCGCTTGCAGACGTCACAGACGTCGACGCGGTAGCGCTCGTCGCCCTCGACGGTGAAGTAGGAAAGCGACTGCTGTTCCTCGTTTCCGCAGAAGGGACACTTCACTCGCCTGAAGCGCCACTCGAACCCGCACTGGCTGCAGAAAAGGTGCCGCTTGCCTTCCTCGTCCACGAGCCTCCCGATCTTCGGCATCCGCCCGCAGACAGGGCAGTAGCCGTCGTTCCATCCCATCTTACTGATCCGCTCCCCGTAGAGACCGGTTACGAACTCGAGAGACGGCCGCAGGCTTTCCTCGACGAAGAACTTCAGCAGATCGATCGTGTCGTCGTCCGCTTCTTCCGTCGCGGAGTCCTCACCCGTTGACGTGAACGAATCGTAGACCATCTCCTCGTAATTGAGCTTGCCGTCTTCAATATCTTTCAATATCTGCTCCGTCTCGACGGGGTTTCTCCTTTTGCCGATATCGAGCAGGGCGAGGAAGAACTTTTTCGGTTCCTCCAGGTCCAGCTTTGCCGACGAGAAATCGACCAGGGGTATCCCGCCCTGGAGCTTGGCCTCAACGTGCCCTTCGTCGAGGGGGAAGATGCTCTTCGTGATCTTTTTGCGGTGCTCCTCCCTGAGGATAAGGATCTCCCCGAGGATGTCGAGCAGTTCGCTGTACTGCGGGTTCGTGTGCTTGTGGCGCTCGATGACCTGAAGCGTCTCCCGTAATCCCTTTGCCATCCCCTTGATCTACCTCCTGAAAACAGGCTTAATGCTTAGGGCTCAAGGCGTAAGGGAAAATTCCCCATCCCTCCATAAGCCTCCAGCTATGAGCCGATAAGAGTCGGCACCGGGCTGAAGAAAAAAGAGAATGCTGTACTCACACGACGCATTCCGGCCAGCCCCTGCCAAATCCGCGTGCTCTATATCGCCTTTCCGATGCGGAAGCAAGCGAATCTTTTCTAGAAGCTTTTCAGGAGAAACCCCTTCAGATACAGGGACATGGGTATGTTCAGTACGTAGGGGTGATCCCGGTCCTGGAAGAGGTGTTCAAGGATTTCGATGCGGCACCCCCGGTCCGTGGCGGCCTCGAGGACCGCTCTCTGCAGGTCAACCTGCGAGACGTGATGGGAGCAGGAAAAAACGGCAAGAAACCCGCCGGGCCGCAGGATGCGCAGACTCTGGCAAATGAGATGCCTCAGGCCCTTAAGGGCTCCAGCCGTCATCCGCTTCGCCTTTGCGAATGGCGGGGGGTCCAGGATGATGAGATCGAAGCGGTCCCGGGCGCCCGGCGCCTCGGTCAGGTAATCGAAGGCGTCGGCCCTGACCGTCTGCGCGGCAACGCGGTTCAGGGCCAGGTTTTCCCGGGCCTGTTCCAGGGCCTCCCGGGAGACGTCGACGAGCCTCACGCGCCTTGCACCGTGGAGCGCCGCATGAATGCCGAAGGCCCCCGTGTTGGCGAAGACGTCGAGAACCTCGAAGCCCGCTTCCACATAGGAGGATGTGATTTCCCGGTTCCGGCGCTGGTCGAGGAAGAAGCCCGTCTTCTGGCTCTCCCGCAGATTGACGAGAAACCTCGCGCCGCTCTCCGCGATCTCGATGCGCCCCGGGATCTCGCCGTGAAGAACCCGGTCTTCCGTCCCGAGCCCCTCGCGGCTGCGCGACTTCGCTTCGGACTTCTCGTAGATCCCCTTCGGCTGCCTCAGCTCCACCAGCTCGGGCAGGAGAAGATCCCGCAGCCTCTCCATCCCGAGCGTATTGACCTGGATGGCGAGATGTCCTGCGTAGTCGTCCACGATGATTCCCGGCAGCTCATCGGCCTCCGCATGGACGAGACGGCAGGCGTCGGTCTTGCCCCGCAGGGCTTCGCGCTTCCGGAAAGCCGCCATGAGCTTCTCCCGGAAGAAGTCCCTGTTGATCTCCACTTCGGAAAACGATAAAATGCGCACGCTGATTTCACTGGCGGGATTGATGTAGCCGATGCCCAGGAACGTGCCGCCGGGATCGTGAACGGAGACGAGATCCCCCGGTTCGCCCGCGGACTGCTGGATGTCCGTCCGGTACACCCAGGGGAAGAACGAGCGCAGCCGCTCGGCCGCCGCACGGTTGACGACGATCTTGTCCATGTCCAAGTCTGTTAACGGTTTTGACCCTGAAAAGCAAGGCCATTCCCCATGATCCGTCCCTGCAATGCCATGGATGTCCCCGTGATGCTCGAGATCATCAACGACGCCGCCCGGGCCTACAGGGGCGTCATCCCGGCCGATTGCTGGACCGAGCCCTACATGTCGGAAGACGAGTTGCGGCGGGAGATCGAAGACGGGGTGCAATTCTGGGGGGTTGAGAAAGACGGACAACTTGTCGCGGTGATGGGCATCCAGCACGTCCGCGACGTGAGCCTCCTTCGGCACGCCTACGTCCGCACGGTTTCGCGACAAAAGGGATTCGGCGGGGAACTGCTTGGGGTGCTGCGCGTGCAAACCTCAAAGCCGTTGCTGGTGGGGACCTGGGCTGCCGCCGCCTGGGCCGTACGCTTCTACGAGAAACACGGGTTTCGCCTCGTCACCCCGGGCGAGAAGGACTTGCTTCTGAAGAAATACTGGAACATCAGCGACCGGCAGATACAGACGTCGGTTGTGCTGGCCAACGAAAAGTGGTTCGAACACAAGGCTAAAGGCTAAAGGCGTAGAGATCATCCTTTCTTACCTTTCGCCATTAGCCGTTAGCCCTGAGCCCCGATTGTCGAAAGGAGAGAATATGTCACTTCTGTCGGTTGAGGATACGGTTTTAATGATCATCGACATGCAGGGCAACCTGTACGAATCCATGCAGGACAAACAATTCCTTTCGGAGAATGTCCGGAAGCTCGTCCGGGGCATGCAGGTCTTCGGCATCCCCGTCATCGTCACCGAGCAGATCCCGGAGAAGCTGGGGCCCACGATTCCACCGGTTGCATCCCTTTTGCCCGACACCCGGGGAATTCCCAAGGCAGACTTCAGCTGTTGCGGGGATGAAAAGATCATGAAAGCTCTCAAGGCCGCAGATCGCCGACAGGTGCTCCTGTGCGGCATCGAGGCGCATGTCTGCGTCTACCAGACGGCGATCGATCTGCTGGGATTCGGCTACGAGGTCCACCTCGTCGCCGATGCCGTCTCCTCGAGAACGGTCATGAACCGCGAGATCGGGATTGAAAAGATGCGCGACGAGGGCGCACACCTCGCAAGCACCGAGATGGTGCTTTTCGAGCTCGTCCGGACGGCGGAGGACCCCAATTTCCGTGAGATTTTCAAGATCGTCAAGTGAAATGCAGCCCCTGCATTGAAACGCCATTCCCCATGAAAAAGGGGCCCGCTTCTTTCGAAACGGGCCCCTGATTTCTTAACCTCTTAACTTCTTACCTTCTCGACTTCTTTCTTCTAGTGGTGTCCTCCGGGGGCGCCTTTTTTCTCCTCGCCGTAGACGA
>DCVI01000021.1 GCA_002327315.1 Syntrophaceae bacterium UBA2192
GTCCTGCAACAGAACGGCCGCCAGGCTCAGAAGCCCCAGCGGCGGCAGCTCCGATCTGCCCGTGAAGACGGGATTCACCAAGAGAATATTCATCGATTGAGCCGCAAGCCACAAGCCTCAAGCCGCAAGGCTTTCAAATCCCCCCTGCCCCCCTTTTGCAAAGGGGGGTTTTGGGGGGATTTTTCTTCACTGGTCACCGGTCACTTTTTCACTTGTCCTTATCAAACATCCCCTTGTACGTCACGCGCATGTCGCGTTTGAGGATCTTGCCCGTGGGTGTTTTGGGCAGGGCCTGCACAAAGACAATCCCCTTCGGGACCTTGAAGCCCGCCAGCTCCTTGCGGCACAGCTCGATGATCTCCTTCTCGGGAATCGTCTGGCCCGCCTTCGGCACAATGATCGCCGTGACCGCCTCGACCCACTTCGGGTGTGGAATACCGATGACGGCCACCTCCTGAACCCTAGGATCCTTGTAGATGGCCTCTTCGACTTCGCGAGTGGGCACGTTCTCGCCGCCCGTCTTGATCATGTCCTTCTTGCGGTCGGCAACCGTGATGTAGCGGTCCTCGTCCATGATGCCCACATCGCCGGAGTGGAACCAGCCGCCCTTCATGGCCTCCTCGGTCTTGTCAGGATCCTTGAAGTACATCATCAGGGCGTGGGGACCCTTGCCGCAGATCTCGCCTGCCACACCGGGCTGCGAGATGGGTTTGAAGCTGTCGTCCTCGAGCCTCGTTTCCATGTTGATGCCGCCCAGCCCCGCGGAGCCCAGCTTGCGCAGGGCGTCCTTCGCCCTGAGGACCGTGTGATAGGGCGCAAGCTCCGTCTGGCCGTAGTAGTTCCAGATTCCCGACCCGGGGAATTTCTCCATGATCTCCTTGAGGATCTCCACGGGCATGATGGATGCCCCGTAGTAGCATTTCTTGAGGCTCTTGAGGTCGTACTTCGCGAAGTCGGGGTGCCGCAATAGACCGATCCAGACCGTGGGCGGCGCAAAGAACATGGTAGCCTTGTAGTCGGAGATGTTTTTCAGGATTTGAACCATGTCGGGAGCGATGAGGATGTTCGTGCCACCCACCCAGAAGACGGGGTTAAGGAAGACGTCGCGCTGGGCGCAGTGGTAGATGGGAAGCGCGTTGACCTGGACGTCGTCCTCGTCGTACTGCCCGTCGACGATGCTGCCCATGTACTCGGCCATGAGGGCCTGGTTCGTGATGATGACCCCTTTGGGAAGCGACTCGGTGCCGCTCGTGTAGGTCATCTGCACGGGGTCCTCGATCCGGAGGACCGTGTCGGGCTCGGTGGCCGGATAGGTCTTGTACCAGGGCTCGAAATCCTTGAACTTTTCGCTGACGGGCGGCTTGCCCGCGCCCTGCCGGGACCAGATCCAGGTCTTCACCGTGGGCATCTCGTCCAGGACGTCCTTCACGAGATCGTAGAGGGAGTCCTCGACGATGAAGAGTTTGCTCTCGGAGTGGTTGATGCAGTAGGCGATGTCCTTGCCCCTCAGCAGGTAATTGATGGCCAGGTACACGGCGCCCGCCTTGCAGCAGCCGAACCAGGTGAGCACGTGGTCGATCGTGTTGTGGGCCAGGATCGCCACCCGGTCGTACTTCTTGATGCCCAGGTCGATGAGCGCGTTGGCCACGCGGTTGCACTCCCCCTCCATCTCGGCATAGGTCATCTTTTTGTCTCCGAAGATCATGGCCGTTTTGTCGGGATAGTGGTAGGCGCTGCGGCGGATCATGTCGGCGATGACCCAGCGGTTGACCCTGTTGTAGCGGGTCATCAGGAATTCGACGCTCTCCTTGTTCAGGGTCTTGAATTTAGCCTTGTCCGCGTCCGTCAGAGGAATACCAAGAGACATAAAAACCACCCTCCTCCTAATTTGGTCTGTCTGGTCTTGTCGCTTCGCGACGGCTTCAGGCATCAGGCATCGGGCTTCAGGATGCCGCTTCGCAACCGGGATAGGGCATCCGGAGTCCGGATGCCCTACTGACCATCTTTTTATCCCGAATCCCTTCTGTTAGATTATCCCCTTGTCCTGCAGCTCCTTGATCTTCACCGGACCATAGCCGAAATAGTACAGGTAGATGTGCCCGTTGTCGTAGCCCACGGGGCGGCAGGCCCACTTGGTCCGGGGCGGCGTCTCCGTGGCCTTCCATTGGGACTGGGCGCAGATGATGGAGCCGTAGACGGGGTCCTGGACCGGGGTGAACATGCCGCGGTCCTGCCAGTTCTCGTCGTGCATGGCCTTCCAGGGCGACACGATCTCGGCCACGACGGGCGTGATCGGGGCGAGGCGGCCGCTCTTGGCGTACTCGACGGATTTCGCCGTCAGTTCCTCGCTCGTGTACTTGGACGTCTCGGGATTGATCATGGCCTGGTACTTGAGCTGCCAGTCCTTCTTCATGAAGGGGGCCAGCGTCGTCCACTCCTCGGCTTTCCACTCGTCGTACTTGCCGATGATGTCGACGAAGGCCTTCCACATCTCGAGCCTCAGGCCGCCGAGGAACACGCCGCCGTCCTTCGTCGGGTAAAACCCGTAGAGCCACAGCGCCGTGTCGAGGCTGCTGAACCGCTCGGCCGTCACTCCGGCGTGGGCGTACCACATCAGCTGGTAATCATGCAGGCGGCCGTAGGCCTCGGGCGTGCAGATGTCGATGGCCTGCCCCTCACCGGTATTGTCGCGGTGATAGAGCGCTGAGAGGATTCCCATGGCCCCGAAGGTGCCCGAGACGGCCCAGGCAATGTGGGGCCCCGCCTTCGTGGGAACGGCCCAGGGCATATCCTTGACGGTCTTCCCCTCGGGGAGCACCTCTCCCGTGCCATACTGGACGGCGGAGCGCGCCTGGGAGACGTTGTCGTAGTCGTACTGCTGTCGGCCGCTCTCGGGGCCGAACTGCCCGAAGCCCGTGATCGAGCACATGATCAGCCGCGGGTTGATTTTTGACAGCTCCTCGTAACCAAGCCCCCAGGCATCCATCTTGCCCGCGGGATAGGTCTCGATGAGGACGTCGGCGGCCCCGATGAAGCATTTGAACATCTCGCGCCCCTCGGCGGTCTCCATGTTCAGGGTGACGTGATGCTTGTTGCGCCCTTCCTGCAGGTAGGCAAGCCCCGTGTCCTTGACCATGATGCCGTTGGGGGAATAGGTCCGCACAAGATCGCCCCCCGGGGGTTCGATGCGGATCGTCTCGGCCCCCAGCTCGGCCAGCAGCGAGGAACAATAACACCCCGCCAGGCTGCGGGAGCTGATGTCGATCACGACAAGATCGTCGAGGGCCTCGGGTTTCTCGAAATTCTTCGCAGGGTCGTCCTGCCCGCGGACGTGGTCCGCCCAGGCCGCCCATTTCGCTCTCCTGTAGTCTGCCATAGCTCATCACCTCCTTAAGATGCATCCGGACTGCCCGTCCCAGTCGGAGGGCGGCCTGCGGCCCTGTTGGTCCTTCCACTTCCCCAGCACCCCGTGGCCGTAAAGCTCTGCGATCTGCTGCTGGCTGCGGCCCAGGATCTTCGACATGATGTAGTCGTTGTCGAAGCCGACGGGCCTGACCGTCCAGCGATGCTTGGGAGGAGTCTTGGACATGTTGATGGGGATCTCGTGGTCCACGTACTTGCCGTACATGGGGTCGTCGAT
The DNA here is from genome assembly GCA_002327315.1 of Syntrophaceae bacterium UBA2192. Classification (GTDB taxonomy): domain Bacteria; phylum Desulfobacterota; class Syntrophia; order Syntrophales; family UBA2192; genus UBA2192. The sequence goes on from DCVI01000021.1 coordinate 3,641, forward strand.
CTCCTTGACGGCGCCGCGGGCCCGGCGGTGCGGATCCTCGCACTCGTCTTTGGCCGTGTGGAGGCGCGTTGCCGCAAAGCCGTGCTTGATGCCGAGCTTTTCGATCTCGTCGGCGGTCTTCGTGACGGCCCAGTCGGCAATGATCTTGAGGATGGCGAGGGCGTTTTCGGTCTTGAGACGCTCGGTGTGTTCCTTGAAGCGGGCATCACCGGAGAGCTCCGGTTTCCCCATCGCCGCGCAGAGGCCCTTGAACTCGTCCGGCGCCGGTGCGGCCAGAGCGGCAAACGTGCCGTCCTTGCACAAAAACGTGTCGGCGGGACAGATGCACTGGTCGCGGTTTCCCGAGGGCTCGGCATGTGTCCGGGTCACCTGCTGGTAGGGCCAGACCCACCCCATGGCGCGCATGATGTTTTCGCTCTGGGACATCTCGATGTACTGACCCTTGCCGGTGCGCTTGCGATGATGCAGGGCGGCCATCACGGCCACCTCGCCCATCATGGCCCCGTAGACGTCGCAGATCCAGATGCTCTGCTTGAGCGGCGGTTGGCCCCCGAAGCTCGACATCCAGGCATAGCCCGAGAGGGCCTGGGCAGCGCCGTCGTTGGAGGGCCGGTCCTCCTCGGCGTAGCGGCCCCACTGGCCGAAACCGTTTTTCTCGATGTAGATGATGCCGGGGTTGACTTTCTTGATGTCCTCGTAGCCGATGTTCCATCGGTTGGTGACGGCGGGCCTCAGGTTGAACTCGACCACGTCGGCCTTGGCGCAGAGCTCCTTGAAGATCTGCTGGGCCATGTCGATGTGAAGATCCAGGGCCAGGTAGTACTTGTCGGGGTTGATGTGCATGAACATGGGCCCCTGCTCCTTGTAGAACCAGCCGAAGGGGTTCAGGGAGCGGGTCACGTCGCCCGCGGGGGGCAGCTCGATTTTGATGACATCCGCCCCCAGCCCCGCAAGGAAAGATGGACCGGCGGGACCGAACAGGAGCGTGCAGACTTCGAGGACCCGGAGCCCGCTCAGCGGTCCGGGCTTTTTGTTCTTGGTCTCGGCGTAATTTTTAAAAACAGTCATAAAGTTCCCTCCTTTATAGACCGCATCGATTGAGTACCGTACTCAGATCATTTCCGTCGAAAGCCGTATTTTCGGAAGAACCGTCTCTATGACCCCGAATTCACCTCCTTTCAGAAATCAAAAAGAAGCCGACAGCCGACAGTTGAATAAGCAGGGATTCGCAGAGAGTCGATGATGAAAAGGGGGAGTGATCCGTCATGCTGCGCCAACCCTGGAAGAGTCGAAAAACAGAGATGAAGGATGTTACCCGGGTGGTGGTTACGCTGCCGCTTTTCGAATGGATTGGATGGGTTAAGTTAACCGATGGACAGGAGAAAACAACTGTTTTGAAATAGCATCACGGGGGGGAGAAAGCAAGACAAAAGAAGAGCCGCGAGCCGCAAGCCACAAGGCAAAGAAAGTGCTTTAGTGCCTGAGTGAAAGACAGTAAAGATGTGTTATGTGTCATGTGTTATGTGGAAGAGAAAGATGTGCACGAGTGAAGAGAAAGAGGGATTCGGGATTCCGGCTT
>DCVI01000094.1 GCA_002327315.1 Syntrophaceae bacterium UBA2192
CCACGGCCAAGAAGCTCGTCTTCGGGCGCACGGGGATCGACATGATCGCCGGCCCCAGCGAGATCCTTGTCATAGCAGACGGGTCGGCCGACCCCGTCGTGGCTGCGGCAGACCTGCTCTCCCAGGCCGAGCATGACGAGCTGGCCAGCTCCATCCTGCTGACTCCCGACGAGGATCTTGCGAAACGGGTGTCGGCCGAGGTGAAGGCGCAGCTCAAAAAACTCTCCCGGGAATCCATCGCTGTGAAGGCGATAAGAGATTACGGGCTCGTTGTCGTGGTGCAGGACATGGCGGAGGCCGTCGAGGTGGCCAACCGCTTCGCCCCCGAGCACCTGGAGCTTCTCGTGAAGGACCCGAAGAAGCTCCTCGCCGGGATCCGCAACGCCGGCGCCGTCTTCCTCGGGCACTGCACCCCCGAGGCCCTGGGAGACTACCTGGCGGGCCCCAATCACATCCTCCCCACGGGGGGCACGGCCCGGTTCTCCTCACCGCTGGGGGTCTACGATTTCGTCAAGCGGATCAGCGTGCTGAATTTCGACGGGAAGGCGCTTGCGAAATACGGGAAGCCGGCGGCGGAGTTTGCCGCGATGGAGGGGCTCGACGCCCACGGCAAGTCCATCCTGGCGAGGCTAAGGGCAAAAAAATCTTGACAAATTTTGGTCGGGGTTATTAAACTCTCTTTCCCTGAAGTTCTTTGAAGTCGTCTACCCTGTCCCGGCGACAGCCGGGAGGACGAAACGGACGAGACGACGAAACAGACCAGATAGACCAAACGAGCGGGCGTAATTCAGAGGCAGAATGTCAGCTTCCCAAGCTGAACGTCGTGGGTTCGATTCCCATCGCCCGCTCCATTTTTTATCCGGCTCAAATAAAGGGACCCCGCAGCTTGCAGGGCCCCTTTTTTGTTGCCGCAGCGCGGGTACGCACGGCATCGCCCGCCGCCGGATAAAAAGAGATCTCGAATGTCCCGGATGGCAGGACCATGACCGTAAGTATTTCTTGCAATGATGCATTTTAAATGCGTAATTACAGGCATCGGAGATGCCATGGCCCCTCGCTACATTGAACGATCTCTCGAGCCCGTGCTGAAGCGGGCTGCCGGGGAGTTCCCGGCAGTGATGCTTACCGGTCCGCGCCAGTCCGGCAAAACGACGCTTCTCAAGCATCTGTTCGCAAAGAAATACAATTACATCTCCCTGGAGCCGCCCGATATCAGGGCGGCCGCGGATGAAGATCCAAGGGGATTCCTGGAGATGTACCCGCCGCCCGTTATCTTCGACGAGGTACAGTACACGCCCGGTCTTTTCCCCTACATAAAGGAGCGCATCGACTCCCGGCGGGATCTTCCCGGGCAGTACCTGTTGACAGGCTCCCAGAATATTCTGCTTATGGAGAAGCTCACCGAGACACTGGCAGGCCGTGCCGCCGTGCTTCGGCTTCTCCCGCTTTCGAACCGGGAGATATCCGGACGGCTCCAAAACCCCTTGCCGTGGGAGCCGGAATACAGGGAACCGAAAACGGCAACGGTGTCGAGAACCGATCTCTGGAAAGGATTCCTCCGCGGACAATTTCCCGAATTGATCGCGAATCCGGACCGCGACGCGAATCTGTGGCATGCCGGTTATGTCCAGACCTATCTCGAGCGGGATGTGCGGACCCTCCGCCAGGTAGGCGATCTGGCCCAGTTCCAGAGCTTCCTCCGGGCGCTGGCCGCCCGCAGCGCCCAGCTGCTCAATCTCACCGATCTGGCCAGGGACCTCGGAGTGGCCGTCAACACGGCCAAGGCCTGGCTTTCCGTGCTGGAGGCCACCTATCAGGTGATGGTGCTGCGCCCCTATTTTGCCAATCTCAACAAACGACTCGTCAAGACACCCAAGGTCTACTTTCTGGACGTGGGCATGCTCTGCTACCTCACGGGCCTGAGAGACCCCGGGCACGCCGCCGCCGGCCCTCTCGCGGGTGCGATCATGGAAACGGCGGTCCTGTCGGAAATCGTCAAATCGCTCACCCATCGGGGAATCGATCCGCAGGTCTACTTCTGGAGGACATCGACGGGGACGGAAGTGGATTTCATCGTTGAGACGGAAGGGAAACTCGTTCCGGTCGAAGTGAAGCTTTCCTCCACCCCGCGCCCGGCGATGGCTTCGTCGATCAAGACCTTTAGGGAGGACTTCGGCGGCAAGGCATTGCCAGGCTATGTGGTGCACCCGGGCGAGGTCAAGCTGCCCCTCGGACCAGGCGTCACAGCCTGGCCGTACAGTCAACTATGAGTCGCAAGAGGCACCGCCAGTTAAGCGGCCAGTGGACGATCCAACAGCAGGCAAGAAATAGTTCAAAAGGGCAGGCAGGATGAGCAGACTCGAAGACCTGCGGCCGAATGCCGCCGTGAGAGGTATCCTTCCGGATTGCTTAGTCACCGTGGTGAGCATCCAGTGGTACGGATCGGAAGCACTCGAACTCACGTACAAGGATCCCGTTGGGCGCGTTGCCAATGTTCTCCTCTATCGTCATGATGAGCCGCGTATCGACGTGGTTGAACTGGGTAGTCCGTGGAGCTTCGATGGTGACGGGAGTCTCTTTCGCCTCGTTTCGGAGGCCCATCGCATCCGGTTAGCCCATCTATTCGATCCTATCCTGGCCGTGCACACTTCATTGGTGGAGCCACTCCCACACCAGATCACGGCCGTTTACGAAGCTTTGCTGCCGCGACAACCGCTGCGCTTCCTGCTTGCTGACGACCCGGGTGCCGGCAAAACGATCATGGCGGGGCTCTTCATCAAGGAGCTGATCGCACGCGGCGATCTGAAGCGTTGCCTCATTGTCTGCCCCGGTAGCCTCGCCGAACAGTGGCAGGATG
>DCVI01000113.1 GCA_002327315.1 Syntrophaceae bacterium UBA2192
TCCAGCACCCGCAGCAGCTTGACCTGCAGCGCCAGCGACATCTCGGTGATCTCGTCGAGGAAGATCGTCGAGCCGTGGGCCAGTTCGAACCGTCCGTGCTGCTTGCTCAGGGCGCCTGTGAAGGCCCCCTTCTCGCGGCCGAACAGCTCGCTTTCGATGAGGTTGGCCGGCAGGGCGGCACAGTTCACCGTGATCATGGGCCTGTCCTTCCGGCCGCTCATGCCGTGGATGGCGTTGGCCACCATCCCCTTTCCCGTACCCGTCTCGCCGAGGATGAGGACGGTCGCGTCCGTGGGGGCCACCTGCCCGACCCGGAACAGGACATAGTTCAGAGCGTCGCTGCTGCCCACGATCTTCTCGAAACCCAGCCCCTGACTCAACTCCTCGCGCAGGTTGATGTTCTCTTTTTCCAGCTGCAGCTTCAGTCGCTCGATCTCCTCGAGCTGTTCCCGGAGCCGGGCCTCCATCTCCTTGCGCTCGGTGATGTCCTTGCCGAAAACGGACACCCCGAAGACCTCCCCTTCGCGCTCGAGCCGGTTGAGATTCAGCAGCAGTGTCCGGGTCCCCGCGTAAACCCGGTACTCCGTTGTGTACGACCCTTCCTCCAGGGCCCTTCGGTAGAACGCATGCCACGCCTGGACGAACTTGTCGGCCGGGAAGAGATCCTCCGGGCGCATGCCGGGCTCGATGCGCATGCTTCGCTGATTGAGGAAGTATTCGGACAGGCCGCTGTTGAATGTGAGGAGTCCGAAACGCTCCGAATCGACGGACCAGATCATGTTCGACGTGCTGTCGACCAGTGCGTAGAGTAGGGTCCGGGACTCGCTGAGCTGAAGCTCCGTCATCTTGCGCTGGGTGACGTCGTTGGATACGCCCATGAGGCGCTCGGACAGTCCCGCTCCTCCGGGATAAGGACGCCCGCGTGCCACAATCCAGCGGATTTTCCCGTCGGGGTGCACGATCCTGTACTCGATGCTGAGATGCTTCCGGTTCTCAATGCTCCCTCGGATGGCCTCTCTCACCAGCTCGCGGTCATCGGAGTGGATCACCTCCAGGAACCGCCCGAAGGTCAACTCCTCGTCCGGGGCGAAGCAAAACAACTCGCGGAGCTTGTCCGTCACCCAGACTGAGCCCGAGCCCGTTTCCATGATCCAGATACCCATTTCCGCGGAAGCCGTGGCGAGGCTCAGGCGCTCCTCGCTTTCGCGCAGGGCCCGCTCCGCTTTCTTTCGTTCCAGGGCATTGACAAAGATTTCGCCCAGGAGTCTCAGCCGCGGGACGAATTCCTCGGGCCAGACACGCTCGCTTTTCACCGAATTGATGGCAATAAGGTGACTCACAGACTCGCCGGTGAGAATCGGAATGGTCAGGTTTGATCGAATTCCCCATTCGATCCAGGTCTTCTTGTCTACGTCAGCATCGGCCGGCATATCCTCAGGCCTCGAAAAAGACACCACCTCACGCTTTTGGGTCAGCTTATCGTACGCCCATGGATTGATGGATCTCGACAGCTCAATCCCCTCGGGAACAGGCGGAACATGTTCAGAATAAGCAGCACGGTTGATCAGCCATGAGGCCTTGCCCGGCAATATCTGAAGCAACCCGCATCGCTCGACCTGGAAGAAATCCACAATGATCTTCAGGGCACTCTTGATTTCCCCGTCGACCTGTTCTGGTGAAACATTTACGAACCGCGCGGAAAGGTCCGACAGCAGGCTCTCGAACCGCAGTCTCTCCTCCAACGCCTCGTCGGCCTTCTCCCGCTGCACGATCTCCCGGACCAGCGACTCCGTGAGATCGGTCAGCTCTCTCGTTCGCTCCTGAACCATCGCCTCGAGCACGATATTCTGGGTCTCAGCTTGCTTCCGTAGACGATGAAGGGCCAGGTGCGTTTCCACCCGCACGAGCACTTCCGAGGCCTGAAAAGGCTTTGTGATATAGTCCACACCCCCCGATTCGAACCCCCTGATCTTGTCTGCCAGGTCATCGAGGCCACTGAGGAAGATCACGGGAATGCGGTCGGTTTTAGCGGAGCTTTTCAGCCTGCGGCATACTTCGAACCCGTCGAGATCCGGCAGACGGACATCGAGCAGGATCAACTCGGGGGGATCGGCCTCGGCAAACATCAGTGCCGCCTTGCCGTCCGGCGCGCACCGGGTCTCGTAGCCCTCACGTGACAGGAGGCCATCGAGCATCTGCCTTGCGTCCGGATCGGTATCAACGATGAGCAGCCTGCCTTTCACTTCCTGCGACATAGCATCATCCGTCAATATCTTGAGGGTTGACTGTGCCAGAATTCCGACACATGGCCGTTGGTTGAAAACACTGTGAATATGACATCTTAGTGAGACGTCATATTAATGGATTCTCCCTTTGAAGGCAAGAAGAACAAAATGAGCCCTCAGCTGGTTGAGGGTGAACAGCTTCGGAAAAACAAAAAAGCCGCCTCGCCATGAACGCGAGACGGCTCTCTTGTCTTGGCGGGCCGCACAGGGAACGAACCTGCGAGCCGCCGATTAAGAGTCACGACCCCAGATTTTCCTTTACTCAACGTTGATACTTAACAATCTGTTATCTTTCGTTTTTGTGAATTGTCATCCTTTGTCGACTTTAGTCATTTCCCAAATTTTGAACGGGTTATCTCACACAACTCACACATGGACTGAAACGGCTCATTGCCTATCAGCGTTTGTATTTATCGATCAGGTAGCAGTTCCCCGAGAAATTGTTAACACAGTGCTTATTCGATTCTTGTCTCCCGGATACCTGATTGTATTGTGTGCTGCGATTGGGATTCGGTTCCACCAGGCAACCTGCGTGTATCCCTGCGAGTTCAGCACATCGTTCATGCCCGAAACGGCCAAACCGACGATGGGTGTTGGCTTCGCAGCGGCCGGGGCCTTGACCGCGTACCGCAGCTCGCTCCGCTTGCTCACTGGAATCATCTTGCCGGGAACCGCCAGACGCTCAGGGCTTTTCGACCGAAATGGCAATGGCGTCGGTGTACTCGAGCACGACCTGGTCGCCCTTTTTAATCTGGTCGAATTTCTCCACGGCGTCACTGACCTTGAAGGTCTTGACGCTCCCGTCGGGTCTCTGCAGGGTAATCGTCCTCTGCGTGTAGTCAATGGCCTCCACGTTGGCCACGACCTGTTTCGTTTCCGTTATGATTCCCCCGGGACCCTGGGTCTTCGGCGCCAGCTCGACCGTCCTCGCCTCGGTTGCCATCGGGCCCTGCTCCGCCTTCCGGACGTAAATCGCAAGCTCCTCTACGTGCGCCACCTTCACCACGTCGCCGGGCTTGATCTCGTCCAGACGCTTTGCGTAGCTTGCGTCGACCGTGGCGGTCTTGCCGTCACGGTCGAGGACAACGGTTTTTTTCGCATAATCCACGGATTTGACGGTGGCGGTCCACTCCGTAACCTCGACGGCAACGACTCCGGGCTTCGGGGGCTGGGCCATCTCCGACCCGGTGGTCTTGTCGGCGCTCTGGGTCGTTGCGCAGGACGCAAGCGTAATGGCCATCATGACTGCGATGAATGCGACAAACAGCTTTTTCATAGGATCCTCCTCCCGATTTGATGTTGATAAAATTAAACGCACGGGGACTGCGGAAACGCAGTCCGTCAGTTCATACTGGCGCAGTCTCCGGACAGGTCGACCCTCAGTGGGGCCCCATCTCAATAGGTCCATTTCAGGTTGAGCGCGAAGAAGCTGAAGCTCGTGTTGCTGTAATCGCCCGACACCCTCCCGGCCAGGGGCCCGCGCTCCTGGTTGACGGACATGTCGCCGCTCCAGAGAAATTCGTAGGCCGCCCCCATCGTCAAGTTCGCGTTGAAGGCATACTGGGCACCCAGGGCAAACCGCCAGGCCTCCCCCATGGGGAGGACGACGCTGCGCCTGTCGTCGTCGACGGCGGAGCTGTCGTAGGCAACGCCGGCGGAAAACGTCCAGGGGGTCTCGATGGCCGGGCGGTACTGCACGCCCAGGGCCACGTGCCACGTGTCGTTGTAGTCATTGTTGACGGTCAGGCTCGTGGGATTGCTCGAGTTGATCCCCACGTCGACCTGGCCAAACCGGGACCAGTTCTGCCATCCGATGTTCCCCATGATGGCCCACTGCGGGTTCAGTTCGTGGTAGGCACTGAACATGACCATCTGGGGCACTGTCATGCTCAGATCCAGGTTGTTCGTGGTGAGCCCCCGGCTCCTCAGCACGGCTTCCAGTACGGGGCCGAGACCACTGAACTCGGGCACTGCGCTGAAGTCGAGTTTGACCTCCGAAAGGTAGGTGAGACCGAAGCGCGTCCCCGGCATCGGCTCCACCAGGATCCCGAGGTTCGCCCCGTAGCCCCACCGGTTGTCGTCGTACTTCAGCTTCCCATCGGGCCGGGCTTCGCCAATGTTGTTTATGGCGATCTCGCTGTCTACATACCCGTACATCATGTTGAGGCCCGCGCCGACGGAGAGCCAGTTGTTCACCCGGTAGCTTACGGCCGGAGTAAGCGTCATCCCGATGAGCGTCGATTTCTGGACGTAGTAGCGGCCGACCCAGTTGTCATCGTAGCTCTCGGCCAGGCCGAAATAGGAAAGAACGCCTAAGCCGATGCTCCAGTCCTGGTTGAGCTTCTGAACGATGAAGGCGTTCCCCCCGGGTATCCATCCCACGGCAACGCCGCCGTCGCCCCCGGACGTGGTCGTTGCCGAGTTGGGGCTGAACTCCACGTTGCCGTACATGGCCTGCAGGCCACCGAGGACCTGAGACTTCTCGAGTCGACTCATCCCGGCAGGGTTCGTAAATACGGTGGCAGCGTCCTGCGCCCTGGCGGCATAACCTGCACCGGCAAGCCCCACGTCGGGCGAGCCGAACTCGTAGAGTGAAATCCCGCCGGCATGGGCCGACCCGCCCGCAAGCACTGAGACAAGAAATACAAGGCCTATCGCCCTGAACAACGTTGATCGTTTCATCGTCAACCCTCATCCCGATATTTGGAGAACTCCCGTACTCCCAAAAGGTCGAAGCCCTTCGACATATTTTTGTGCCCGTGCAAGGCTCTATTTTCTACGTTTTCGCATCCGCGGTTTTTCCTCGGGCGAACATTGCCCGGGCAAGAAGTACCGTCAGGACACCATGCAGAGCAACCGCCGGCCACAGCAGGATGCCGGCAAAACCGCCCGCGAAGCCGACCCAGGCGAGATACAGCGTGACGGCCGCGCTGTAGGTCAACATGCCGGCCAGCGGCGTTCCCGGCCAGCAGGCGATTCCTAATGCGATCAGGGCGATGCCGGTCACGCTCGCCACTGTCATGGCAATGCCGGTCAGTTCGGCGCCGAACAACAATTGCCCGACCAACGACGGTACAATCAGCAACGCCAGCCCGGTCGCGGCTTCACTGACAGCAGCGAAGACAAGCACCCGTCTCATGGTCCTTCTCCTTCTTGCAGTGTGGTCTTTTCCCTGTTCGCTTCCAGTACACTTACTCTTTCATCGCTACCCTATGGCATATGCTCGATGTCGTCGGGTCTCCAGGTCTTTGCGAACCAAGGCTCCAGTGGGCCATAGAGGCGCAGGATCATGAACCAGGCCTTGCCGGGAATCGTTTGGACCCAGTTGCTCTCCTTGCCGGCGGGCGCCTTCGGGCCGAACCACACATCCACCGAACCGTCGGCATTCACCTGTAAATTCCCCTAAGTAATCCCCCG
>DCVI01000049.1 GCA_002327315.1 Syntrophaceae bacterium UBA2192
GTCGTTGAGTATTCGAAGAAGGAAGGCAAACCGGTCACAACGGCCGTGTCGGTGAAGGCCGGGGCCGTCGACATCGCGCTGACCGCCTTCGGCAAGGCGGCAGGCGTCAACATCGTCACGGTGCCCTTCTCGGGCGGCCACCTTATGATCGGCGGGGGACACCCCTCCGAGGTCATCCCCCACATCAGATCGGGTCGATTCAAGCCGCTGGCTGTAGTGCTCCCCCAGCGCGACCCGACGCTACCCAATGTCCCGACCCTGAAAGAACAGGGGATCGACGTTGCCACCTGGGGCTCCATCAAGGGCGTGGCCGCTCCCGCAGGCACGCCGAAGGAAGTGGTCAAGTACATCGAAGGCACCATCAAGAAAATCTGCAACGATCCCGAGTTCCAGAAAACGATGGCGACCCTGTCCCAGCCGGTCATGTACCAGGGCAGTGAAGACTTCGCGAAATTCATGCGGCAGGCAACGGCGGATTACGCCAGGCTCATCAAGCAACTGAACATCAAGATCGACTGATCCTCCCTGCGGGGAGCGGATTTCGATCTGCCTTTGTCGGTCCGGGCGGCAGGACTGTCCGGATCCAGGAGCGTGAGGCATTGTATAAAAAGGAGGTTTTGGAATGAAAACGGGATTTATCGGCCTGGGGATCATGGGCAAACCCATGGCCAGGAACCTGCTGAAGGCGGGGTATAAACTGGTGGTTTATGACGTCAACGCGGAGGCGGTCCGGGAACTTGCGGCTGCCGGCGCTGAAACGGCGGCGACACCGAAAGAGGTGGCCCGGCAGTGCGACATCATCGTAACGATGCTGCCGAACTCTCCCCATGTGAAGGCGGTGGCCCTGGGGCCGAACGGCATCATCGAGGGGGTGCGGGCCGGCATGATCCTCGTCGACATGAGCTCCATCGCCCCCCTGGCGGCACAGGAGGTTGCAAAGAGCCTTGCCGAAAAAGGCGTCGAGATGCTCGACGCTCCCGTAAGCGGCGGGGAGCCCAAGGCGATCGAGGGCACCCTCTCGATCATGGTCGGCGGCAAGAAGGAAATCTTCGAGCGCTGCAAGGAGATGCTGGGGAAGATGGGAACGTCCGTCGTCCTGTGCGGCGCGATCGGCGCCGGCAACACGACGAAGCTCGCCAACCAGATCATCGTGGCCCTCAATATCGCCGCCATGTCCGAGGCCCTCGTTCTCGGCGCCAAGGCGGGCGTCAACCCCGAGACGATCTACCAGGCCATCCGGGGCGGGCTTGCGGGCAGCACCGTTCTCGACGCCAAGGCGCCGATGGTCTTGAACGGCAACTTCAAGCCGGGGTTCCGCATCGAGCTGCATATCAAGGACCTGGCCAACGCCCTCGAGACGGGGCACGAAGTGGGCGTTCCCCTCCCCCTGACAAGCCAGGTCATGGAGATCATGCAGGCCCTGAAGGTGGACGGCAAAGCCGGCAACGATCACAGTGGGATCATCCAGTTCTACGAGAAGCTGGCCCGGTTCGAGGCGAGGAAGCAGTGATGCACAATAGCCGCAAACGGTGACGGGTCGGGAAGGCCTCTCCCCGTTCTGTCTGTCAGCTATTCCAGGATGCCCAGGATGACCGGTTCGATTCTCTCCGGCACTTCGGGGATCTCTTTTGGATAGCCCAGGATGATCGGGGCCACGGGCTGCAGATCTCCCGCGATCCTCAGATCCTTCAGGATCGCAGGATCTCGGAGGTGCGCTCCCAAACCGATCCAGCAGGTGCCCAGGTTCCTTGCTGCGGCGGCAAACATGAAATAACAGGCCGCCAGCGCACAGTCCACATCCAGGCTTCCCAGCCCCGACGGGCCGCAGATGTAAACGACGCAGGGCGCATTGTAGAAGACGTTGAACCCGGGATCGCGGAGAATATCCACGTAGCGCTTCAGCGGGGAGGACGGGTCCGCTTCCAGGTCCGACAGGAGATTTCTTTTGCTCTCGTCGGAGAGTTGCTTGATCTTTTCCCGGTTCGACACAATGGAGAACCGCCAGGGTTGACCGTTCATGGCGCTCGGTGCCAGGCAGGTCTCCCGGATGATCTCCCGGACGAGATCCGGCGGTGCCTGCCGGTCCTGATATTCGCGGACGGAGCGCCTTCTGCGCAACAGGGTCTCGTAGTCGTTCATTCCCCGGGGTCTCCTTTTTCCGGCCGGCTGCTGAGCACCTTCAAGGCCAGCATCAGAGCCTGCGTGCCCGATCTTCCATGGCCCTGGGCCTTTACGGCCACGTAGAGCTGGTACACCAGTGCGAGCCCGGGAAGGGCAAGCCCCATGGCCGACGCCTCCCTCAGGGCAATGCCCATGTCCTTGATGAAGTGCTCGACATAGAATCCGGGCCTGTAATCCCCCTGAACGATTCGCGGTCCCAGCGTGTTGAGGCACCAGGATGTGGCGGCCCCCTTTCCGACGATGTCGATGACGCCCTGTTCGTCGAGGCCGGCTTTCGACGCATATACCAGCGCTTCACAGACGCCGATCATCGACCCCGCGATCAGGATCTGGTTGCACATCTTCGTGTTCTGTCCTGCACCCGCGGCGCCCATGAAGGCGATCGTTTTCCCCAAATGTTGGAAGAGAGGCAGGAGATCTTCGTAAATCTTCCGGTCGCCGCCGACCATGATGGCAAGGGTTGCGTTTCTCGCGCCCACGTCGCCGCCCGAGACGGGGGCATCGAGACTGTAGATCCCCTTTTTCAGGGCCTCCTTCGCGATTCGTCGCGCAAGCGACGGCTCGCTGGTCGTCATATCCGCGACGATGCGGCACTTGGGCTCCCCTGCGAGTACCCCCTGCGGCCCCAGGTAGGTCTCCTCCACGTCGGAGGGCAAGCCCACCATGGTGAATACGACCTCCGCCTCGGCCGCCACGGCTGCAGGCGTGGGGCACCAGCGCCCTCCCCGGTCGATGAGCGGCTTCGCCTTGTCGCGGGTCCGGGTGTATAGAAAGAGTTCGTGACCTGCGAACTGCAGATGACCCGCCATCGATGCTCCCATGATCCCTGTACCGATCCAACCGATCTTCATCGTCATCACCTCACGAAGTTGTGCCTGCCGAGGGAGAGCCGGACCTGCTCCGGACGCATCATGGACTCCACCCGGAACAAACCACGCAGACCATACCATAACATCTCGGAAGATTTGGCTTTTCACTTTAGGCAAACGGGGGCGCCCTGTCAAGTTCCTCCTTTCCAACCGAATCGTTTTATAGTAAGGAAGGGGCCATTGAGGCCATGCCGGCCACGTTGTTTCAAAGGAGGGAACCCATGCTTCGCTTCGTTCTGGCCGCCGCCGTGTTTTCCCTTTCCGCACTCGCATTGCCCGCCGCGGGAGTCAGCCCGGCCATAGCCGAGGATACGATTTTCCGCTGCGGGGCGGAGAGTGTCTCCATCGGGGATTCCCGTTACACCGTGCAGAAGATCTGCGGGAAGCCCGCACGCAGCGAATCGGTCGGACAAACCAGCAAGGAAAAAAAACAAAAGCAACCGAAGGGATCGACTTCAAAAACCTATTCGGGGAAAGTTCAGAAGTGCTATTACGATCGGGGCTACGGTGATTTTGTATACGTCCTGACCTTTGAAAAAGATGTCCTGAAAAAAATTGAAAAATCGAGCCGGGGACGCTGACCGAACGGGAAGCTCGGAAGTGAAGAAGAGCAGAGGAGCGGTCGAAGAAGACCGGACCGTCTTGATTGATTTCTCTTGCCGATCTTCCGATCTTCCTAACTTCCGCTCTTCGCCGGGTCACCGGCTAAGGATCATCACACCGCTTTGAAGCTTCCTGGAGTCTGATTCTCATGTTGCAGACGATAGACTGGGTCATCATCGGAATCTACTTCCTGCTGAGCGCCTTCATCGGTGTGTTTTTCGCCCGCCGTGCCGGGTCGAGCGTCCAGGAGTTCTTTCTCTCGGGGCGCAATCTCCCCTGGTGGCTTGCCGGCACCTCCATGGTCGCCACGACCTTTGCGGCCGACACGCCGCTGGCCGTGACGGAGCTTGTAGCGAAAAACGGCATCGCGGGCAACTGGCTCTGGTGGAATTTCGTTCTCGGCGGCGTGCTGACGGTCTTCTTCTTCGCAAAGATGTGGCGACGCGCGGGCATCCTCACCGACGTGGAGTTCGTCGAGCTCCGCTATTCCGGCACGCCCGCCGCTTTTTTGCGGGGGTTCCGCGCCCTCTACCTGGGTCTCTTCATCAACACGGTCATCATCGGCTGGGTGAACCTGGCCATGGCTTCCGTCCTCGTGGGGATGTTCGGCATTCCCCCGGGCCAGGTCATGCTCTACGTTGCCCTGTCCCTCGGTATCACGGCCCTTTACTCGGCCCTCTCCGGGCTCTGGGGCGTTGCCGTCACCGACGCCTTTCAGTTTGTCCTGGCCATGGCCGGGACGATCGTCCTGGCCGTTTTGGTCCTGGACCTCCCCCAGATCGGGGGAATGGCGGGTCTGCTGGAGAAAGTGCCGCCCTGGTCGCTCTCCTTCATTCCCACGATATCCAGCGGCAGCACCGGAGAGACGGCGGGCACGCTCACCCTGAGCGGAGCAGCCTTCTTCGCCTTCATCGGCATCCAGTGGTGGGCCTGCTGGTACCCCGGGTCGGAACCCGGCGGGGGCGGCTACGTCGCCCAGCGGATGATGTCGGCCAAAGACGAGCGTCACTCCCTCTTTGCGACCCTGTGGTTCACCGTGGCCCACTACTGCGTACGGCCCTGGCCCTGGATCATCGTGGGGCTCGCAACGCTCGTCCTCTATCCCGAACTGGGAGCGGACGAAAAGAGGATGGGCTATGTCTACGCGATGCGCGACTTCCTGCCGGCAGGCATAAAGGGCATGCTCGTGGCGGCCTTCTTCGCCGCGTACATGTCCACCATTTCGACCCAGCTCAACTGGGGCACCTCATACATCGTCAACGACTTCTATCGTCGCTTTGTCAGGCCCGATGCCGGCGAGAAGCATCTCGTGGCCGTTTCCCGCATCGGCACACTGGCCATGATGGCCCTTTCGCTCTATGTCACCTCGATCATGGAGACGATTTCCGGCGCCTGGGCCTTCATCATCGAGGCCGGCGCCGGGTTGGGGCTCGTCCTGATCCTGCGCTGGTTCTGGTGGCGGATCAATGCCTGGAGCGAGATTGCCGCGATGGTGACACCCCTTGCCGTCTACGGCTGGCTGCACTTCGCCACGGACATCCGTTTCCCGGAAACCCTCTATGCCATCGTGGCGGCCACAACCGTCGCCTGGATCCCGATCACCTTCCTGACGAAGCCGACCGATGCACAGGCGCTCGAGCGTTTCTACCGGCGCGTGCACCCGGGCGGCGCTGGCTGGGCCGCCGTGGCAAGGAGGATCCCCGATGTCAAAGGGGACAGCGGATACGGAAGGCTCCTGCGGGACTGGCTCTGCGGAGTGATCCTCGTCTACTCCGTGCTCTTCGGCGTGGGAAAGATCCTCCTGCTTCGGACGGGAGAAGGGCTGATCTTTCTTGCCGTCGCGGGGGCGGCGGCGTGGGTGATCTGGCGCGATCTGGCAGGCGAAGGATCGAGGAGCGGGGAACGAGGCACGAGGAAAGAAGAGGAAAGAAGCAATGGAAACCGGTAAGCGGGTGTTGGCGTTCGGGACGCATCCCGACGACATCGAGATCGGCTGCGGGGGGACGGAGGCGCTCCTCGCCGCAAAGGGATACGAGATCACCCATGTGATCCTCACCTCCGGAGAGGCGGGCAGCGACAAGACCCCTCCCTGGGAGTTGGGACCCATTCGGGAAAAAGAAGCCATCGAGGCGGCGAAGGTGATCGGCGCTGGCAACGTGGAATTCCTCCGATACCCCGACGGGCTGACGGGCTTCACCCGTGAGATGAAGGTCGACATCATCCGCATCGTCCGGAGGCTCAAGCCGCACACCCTCTTTATCCACGAGAGAAACGAGTCGTCCCTGGGGCATCAGGTGGCGAGCGAACTGGTCCTCGAGGCCGTGCAGGCCGGCTCCGGCCCCTGGTTCCAGGAGGCCGGCGGCGGGCCATGGTCCCCCGAAATCATCCTGGGCTACGAGGTCTGGCACCCCCTCGGGGACTGCGGGCTTGCCGTCGACATCTCGGCGACCCTGGAGACAAAGATCAAGGCCCTGGCCTGCCACCGCTCGCAGACGGCGGCCGTCCGCTACGACGAGGCCGTACGGGGGTTTGCCCGCTGGCGGGGCGTCATGAGCCTCTCGGGGGGGGATGCCGAGGTGTTCGAGGTGATCAAGGCGTCACAGAATCTATTGTTCGGTTCGTTCCGTTAATTCTGTGGGTTCCATGGTGCAAGGAATATGAATGCAGAAAGCAAAAGCAGGCAGGTGGTAACGGCGAATTGCGGGGTGGAGGGCTTGAGCCACCTCAAAACCTTTTACTCCATCCCCCACTTCCGGATCGGCGGGACCTACGACCTTGACGATCCGTCGTCCTGGGAATCCGGCGGCACAGGCGGCATGACCCTCGAGTCTCTCGGGGAGGGTCCTCTGCGCACGGCCTGCATCGCCGTCGGCACGCCTCACCGGGATGCAGAGGGATACATCGACAACGCCGTCCTCTTCAGCCCCTTTTACTCCGGCGATGCGGGCCTCATGTACTTCTACTGGTACCGAAGCCAGGGGGGAAACGACTTCTGCGGCGGCCCCGTCGTGGGCCCCGGGGAGCTGATCGACACGGAGCGCTATTATGTCATTTTCCTCGATGCCCTCGGCCTCTGGGGCGCCGGAAAGCCGAGCGAAAGGCTCGGCCTCAGGTTTCCGCAATACAGCATCCTGGACTGCGTCCAGGCCAACTACCGGCTGCTTCGGGACCACTTGAAGGTGAGCCGCGTGAGGCTTGCCACGGGGGCCTCAATGGGGGCCATCCAGAGCTATCTCTGGGCCCTGCTGCACCCGGGGTTTGTCGAGGCCATCATGCCCATGGGAGGCGTCACGGAGACAGACGCCAATTTACGCTGGCTCTTCCGGCTCATGTCGGCGGCCATCGAAAGCGATCCCGCATGGAGAGAGACGGGGGGCGATTACTACCACCGGCCGAAGGAGCGGCACCCACACCAGGGCGTCATGTTCGGCTGGTCCATCCTGTTCCACTCGGCCATGAGCTTCGACCATCGCATCCAGATGGGGTGGGACGAGGTCCAGAAGGAGGTCTTTGCCTGGGAGCCCCATGGGAAGGAGGGGATGCTCCTCGTTCCCTACGGCCGCAATTACGACGCCGTCGACCTGTTGTACCGCAATCGGGCGGGAGAAACCCTGAACGTGACGGGGGAGCTCCACCGCATCCGGGCGAGAACCCTCATCCTGCACGTGGCCAACGATCACTGGGTCCGGCTGCACATGGCCCGCATGGCCCACGAGCGGATCCCCGGCTCGAGGCTGTGCACCTTCGAGCACCCGTTGGGGCACTACGCCCTCTTCCGGGCGCCGAATGTTTTCCGTGATACGATCCAAACGTTTCTCGAAGGCTCCTCGCCGAATGCAACAGGGGAATAACCATGAACCACGATGTTGACGCGATCTTTAAAGCAGCCCTCGACGCCGTCGATCCCTACGCAGCAGTGAAAAACCACATCGACCGGGTCCGCACGATCTGCCGGGAGGAGGGCTTGACAAAAATCTACGTGGTCGGTCTCGGCAAGGCGGCCTATACCATGACCCGCGCGCTCGTTGACGCGATGCGGGATCGTATCGCGGGAGGTGTTGTCGTCACGAAGTACGGTCACGCCCCGGACGGTCCCCTTTCGGAAAACATCGCGATTTACGAAGCGGGGCACCCCGTGCCCGACGAAAACGGCGTGACGGGAGCCGGCAGGGCTGTCGAGCTGCTCGGAGGGGCGGATCGCGAAACGCTTGTGGTCTGCCTGATCTCTGGGGGCGGTTCGGCGCTTTTCGTGGCGCCGGCGGAAGGTCTTTCCCTCGATGACAAGCAGGTGATGACCCGCATCCTCCTCAAGGGCGGCGCCGATATCGTCGAGCTCAACACGGTGCGAAAGCACCTCTCGCGCGTTAAAGCCGGAAGGCTTGCCGAAGCGGCCTCGCCCGCAAGGGTGCTATCCCTCATCCTTTCCGATGTCATCGGGGATCCGCTCGATTTCATTGCTTCGGGTCCCACATCGCCCGACACAACAACCTGGGCCGATGCACTCGCCATTGTCACCCGCTATGACACGGCGGGAGAAATGCCTCAGAAAATCCTGCAGCTTCTCCGGGATGGCGTTGGGGGGAAGATTCCGGACACCCCGAAAAAAGGCGACCCCCTGTTCGATCGTGTGGAGAACATCATCATCGGCAGCAACCGCATCGCGACGGAGGCCGCCAGAAAGAAAGCCCAGAGACTGGGTTACGAACCCGTTGTGCTCACGACAGAGCTGCACGGCGAGGCGCGCGACGCCGCGCAATGGGTCTACCGCCAGGTCCTGGAGTCGCAGTCCTGCCTGGCCTCCGGCCGCAAAAGGATCTGCCTCATCGCCGGGGGCGAAACGACGGTGACCGTTCGGGGGAAGGGTCTCGGCGGGCGGAATACGGAAATGGCCCTTGCCTTCGCCATGGCCATCGAGGGCACCTCGGGGATTACGTTTCTCTCGGCAGGCACCGACGGAACGGACGGCCCCACCGATGCCGCCGGCGCCTTCGCCGACGGTGAGACGATCCCGAAAGCCAGGGCCCTCGGTCTCGATGCGCAGTCCTTTCTCGACAACAACGATTCCTACCACTTCTTCGAAAAGACGGGCGGGCTTTTCAAGACGGGGGCCACAGGCACCAACGTGATGGACCTGCAGATCATCCTCATCGAACCCTGACGGGTTCTCCGGGTCTCGGGTCTCGGGAATGAAAATATAAAAAATCTTCAATTCCTCCAGCCCCTGTACCCGATACCCTATACCCTCTCTTTTTCTTCTTGACAAAAAGACGCGGAAACGATTTAGTGTTTTTTGCATACAATATTCAATCTTCGAACCCCTGACCCGCGGAGAAGAAGCCATGAGAAAGCTGGGGACTCGCCACGAGAATCTGGATCGAAAGGTCTACCGCGAGCTCAAGTCGATGATCGTCGACCGCAAGCTGAAACCGGGCGACAAGATCCTGCAGGAAAAAATCTCCCAGGAGTTCGGCGTGAGCCGCACACCCCTCATGTGCGCCCTGAAGAAGCTCGAGCAGGAAAAGCTCGTCCAGGCCATCCCTCGCAGGGGATTCTACGTTCGGCGCTTCACGAAGGAAGAGGTCCTCGAGGCCTTCGAACTGCGCGAGATCCTGGAGGGACTTGCGGCCAGGCGCGCGGCGATGATCGTCACGGCGGTCCAGGCCGACAGGCTCCGGGCCTTCTTCCGGGACGCCGATGTCTCCGACAACGGCCAGAGCATCAAACGCTATTCCGATGAGGACCGGCGCTTCCATAACTTCCTCATTGAGTTGGGCGGCTTCGACCTGCTCAACGACATCCTGGAAAACTACAACATCATCGCCGTGAGCTACCGCATCGACGTCATGGAGGGCCTCGTGAGACACCCGCGGGAAACCCTGCCCGAGCACCGGTTGCTTATCGAGGCGATTGCATCCGGCAAGCCTGACCTGGCGGAAAAACTGGCCCGGCAGCACTTCGCCCGGTCACGGCAGCAACTCCTGCAGGAAATGGAGCAGGAAAAAGCAAGACAGATCGGAAGGCCGGCAGCCGGAAAACCGCGGACGTTCAAGGCGCCTCAACAGGAGCAGGGCCAATGAATGAAAGAAACGGAGAGGGATCTTGACAGCAACGGCACGAACCAATCGGACACTCACCCTGGGGGAACGGGCGGCCTTCCTCACCGAGAAGGCAAAGGAAGTCCGCTCCCGCATCCTTTCCATGATCTTCAAGGCCAAGTCGGGGCACCCGGGAGGGGCCCTCTCGGCGGCCGACATCGTAACGGCCCTCTACTTCGACATCCTGCGCGTTGACCCGGCAAACCCTCGCTGGCCCGATCGGGACCGCTTCCTTCTCTCGAAGGGCCACGCCTGTCCCGTCCTTTACACCTGCCTTGCCATGAGGGGCTACTTCGGGCTGGAGCACCTGGACACACTGCGGCAGTTCGAGAGTATCCTCCAGGGCCACCCCATCCGGAAAACTCCGGGGATCGATATGACGACGGGCTCGCTGGGCCACGGGTTGAGCATCGGACTCGGGATGGCCCTCGACGGAAAGCTCCGCGGAAAAGACTACGACGTCTACGTGATGCTGGGCGACGGAGAGATCAACGAGGGTCACGTCTGGGAGGCTGCCATGGCGGCGGCGAAATACAAAGCGGACAACCTCATCGCGATTGTCGACCGCAACCGCCTGCAGATGGACGGCTGCTGCGACGACATCATGCCCATGGGCGACATCGCGGCAAAGTTCAAGGCCTTCGGCTGGAAGACCTTCGAGATCGACGGCCATGACATGGCACAGATTCTCCGGACGATCGGGAAGGCACGCAGGGTCCGCGGCAGGCCCGCCTGCATCGTCGCCGACACGGTGAAGGGCAAGGGGGTGAGCTACATGGAGGATCGATTCGAATGGCACGGCAAGTGCCCCGACGCGGATCAGCTCACCTGCGCGATGAAAGAGATCTGGGGGGAGGATTCATGAGACCGCATGCCATGACACCCGCAACGGTACCCACCCGGAGGGCTTTCTCCGAACGGATGGCGGAGTACGGCGCCATCGACGGCGACTTTGTTGTCTTCGAGGCCGACATCGGCTATTCCACCTTCTCGCATCTGTTCGGCGACAAGTACCCCGAACGCTATTTCAACATGGGCATCGCCGAGGGCAACATGGTGAGCGCCGCCGCCGGCATGGCCGCCGATGGCCGCACCGCCGTGGCGTCGAGCTACGGCGTATTCATCACCATGCGGGCCCTGGAGTCGGTGCGGACCTTCGTCTGCTACCCGGATCTGAACGTCAAGTTCCTTTCGTCGCACGGCGGCTTCACACCGGCCATCGACGGTGTGACCCACCAGGCCACGGAGGACATCGCCAACATGACGACGCTGCCCAACATGAAGGTCCTTGTGCCCGCCGACACCTGGGCATCCAGGAAGCTCTTCGACGTGGCCATAGAGACACCGGGACCCGTTTTCGTTCGCCTCATGCGCGATCCCATCCTCGACCTCTACGAGCCGGGCGATCCCTTCCGCATGGGAGGGAGCCATGTCGTCATCGAGGGGACCGACGTGACGATCGTCAGCTACGGCGACATCGTTTTCGAGGCCATCGGGGCAGCCGGGATTCTCGCAAAAAACGGCATCCGCGCCGAGGTCATCGATATGTATTCGGTCAAGCCCTTCGACCGGGAGGGTCTGCTCAAGTCCCTCGACAAGACCGGGGCGCTTGTCGTCGCCGAGAATCACCAGAGGCGAAACGGCCTGGGATACGAACTCTCCAACTTCTGCCTCAAGAACAAGGTGGTGCCCTTCGAAAATCTGGGTCTCGAGGACACCTTTGCCGAGAGCGGAAGCTACGGGAAGCTCCTCGAGAAGTACGGGCTCTCGAGAGCGCGCATCGCCGAGGCGGCAAAGCGGATCCTCGGGAGGGTCTAGCATGGTCAAAATGGGGATCATCACCGGTTTTCTCGGGCAGACAAAAGACCGGTTCCACCTCTACAACGAGCCGAAGAGCGTCGAGGAGAAGTTCGCCCTGATGTCCAAAATCAGGGGCTACGACGGCGTCGAGATCGTCTACCCCTACGAGCTGAACGACGCGGCCTTCACGCGGGCCATGCTGAAGAAGTACAGGCTGAAGGTTGCGGCGGTGAACGTGAACGTCAAGGCGGAGCCGGAGTTTCTCAACGGCGGCCTCACCTCGACGAAGAAGACGGTCCGTGACAAAGCGGTGCGCTTTATCAAGGAGTCGAAGGACTTTGCCGCGGCCATCGGCGCCGACAAGGTGACCTGCTGTCCCCTGGGCGACGGCTTCGAGTTTTCTTTCCAGTGCGACTACCGGAAGATGTGGATGTACCTGGTCGATGCCTTCGGCGAGTGCGGGTCCTACCGCGAGGAGATTCCCCTGTTTATCGAGTACAAGCCGAGCGAGACGCGGGGGAAATGCTTCATCGACTCGGCGGCCAAGACGCTCTGCCTTCTCCACGAGATCGGGCTCTCGACCATGGGCGTCACCATCGATTTCGGCCACTCCGTCTACGGTGGCGAGCAGCCCGCCGAGGCGGTGGCGCTCATCGCAGGAAGCCCCTACAAGCTCTACATTCACATCACCGACAACGACGGGAAATGGGACTGGGACTATTTCTGCGGCACGAAGCATTTCCTGGAATACGCGGAGTTTCTCTACTACCTGAAAAAATTCGGCTACAACGATTACCTGACCTCCGACACCTCGCCGACGCGCTGGGACATCCGGGGGACCTTCGAGGCCAACAGCCGGATCACGAACCGAATCTGGGCGATGCTCGACAAAATCGACGACAGGGCGTTCTCGAGGCTCATGGCGGGGGCTGACTACCTGAAGACGTGGAAATTCATCGAGAAGGAGATCCTCGGCCTGAAGTAGCGTGTCGACGATGTCCGTTCGACCGGGAAGGGATGAAAGGCATCGCCGGTAGATCGCGAAGTTAGGAAGTGATGAAGAGCAGAAGAGCGGCGTGGATGGAAGATTCGGTATTGTTATTTCCGCGCTTCTTCACTTCCGCTCTTCCTAACCTCACTAACAACCCGACAGAAGACGAACAAAGAGTATACGGAGGCTCCGCTGACCGGCACCTCGTGGAAGGAGGGAGAAAATGAAAAAGTTCAATGTCTATGTCACCCGGCTCATTCCCGTGGAGGGCTTGACCCTGCTGAGGGAAACCTGCAACGTGGAGATCAACCCCGAGGACCGCCCCCTCTCCCGGGAGGAACTGCTGAAGAACGTGAAAGGCCGGGACGGCGTGATTTCCCTCCTCACCGACCGCATCGACGGCGAGGTCATGGACACGGCGAAAGGGATCAGGGGGTTTGCCAACTACGCCGTGGGATTCGACAACCTCGACGTGAAGGCCGCCACGGCCCGCAAGCTCCCCCTGTCGAACACTCCCGGCGTGCTCACGCTTGCCACGGCGGAGATGGCATGGACGCTTCTTTTCGCCGTCGCCCGGCACCTCATCGAGTCGGAGAAGATCATGCGCTCGGGCACCTGGCCCGGCTGGGGGCCCATGCAATTCATCGGTGGCGACGTGACGGGAAAGACCCTCGGTATCGTCGGGGCGGGACGGATCGGGACGGCCATGGCCCTCATGTCCAAGGGGTTTGCCATGAAGGTCCTCTACACCGACGAAGTTGCCAATACGGTCCTCGAGAAGGAGTTGGGGGCAAAAAAGGTCTCTTTCGAGGAGTTGCTGAGGGAATCGGACTTTGTGAGCGTCCATGTCCCCCTCATGCCGTCGACGCGGCACCTGTTCAATGCGAAGGTCTTCGCGATGATGAAGCCTTCGGCCTATCTCATCAACACGGCCCGCGGACCTGTCATCAACGAGGCCGAGCTGGTGGAGGCGCTCCGTAAAAACGTCATCGCCGGGGCCGCCCTCGACGTCTACGAGTTCGAGCCGAAAATGGTTGCCGGGCTTGCCGAGCTTGCCAATGTCGTCATCGCCCCTCACACCGCCTCGGCGACAAAATCTTCCCGCGCGGGCATGTCCGTCAAGGCCGCGAAGAACCTGCTGGCCATGCTCAAGGGTGAAAGACCCCCCGACTGCCTCAACCCGGAAATCTACGAATGACAGCCTTGCGTAAATAGATAAAGGAAAGGGCCTCCACGTTCGGAGGCCCTTTCCTTTCATCCAGTCACCGGTCACTGATCACCGGTCACTTCTTCAAAGAGGGAATTGCTCCCTCCCCTTCCTTCTTATCTTATCTGTCCCTTTCTGCTTCGCTGTTGATTAACTGTTCTTTTGCCTAGTGGCTTGTGGCTGTTTTGCCT
>DCVI01000222.1 GCA_002327315.1 Syntrophaceae bacterium UBA2192
CGAGGTGCCGGGCGGCATCTCGTTGGCCTATTCGGGGGACACGGATTTTTGCGAGGGCCTGGTGAAGCTTGCCAGGGACGTGGATCTCTTTATCTGCGAGTGCTCGGTACCCGACGGGATGAAGGTGCCCGGGCACCTGACCCCTTCCGAGGCGGGAGAGGCGGCGGCAAAGGCGGGCGCGAAGCGCCTCGTTCTCACCCACTTCTACCCCGAGTGCGACGGCGTCGACATCGAGGCCCAGTGCCGCAAAACCTGGCAGGGCCCACTCACCCTGGCCGAGGATCTGATGAAGATCCGGATTTCACCGACCCGGTGAAATCCGGAGACACAAGCAGCAAGGATCGAGTAGGGCGGGGCCTCACGGCCCCGTCCTCTCACACCACC
The DNA here is from genome assembly GCA_002327315.1 of Syntrophaceae bacterium UBA2192. Lineage (GTDB taxonomy): Bacteria > Desulfobacterota > Syntrophia > Syntrophales > UBA2192 > UBA2192. Next base: position 385 of record DCVI01000222.1, read on the forward strand.
GTACGTGCCGTTCGGCATACGGCGGTTCATGTTGGATGCTGTAGGCGTCGGTGCTCTTCCAGCAGGCTGACGAGTCCCTCGAAAAAGGCCGGTTGTTCAACCGGCCTTTTGATTACTTCTTCCCGCTCTTGATGGGAACTTTTTTGCTTTTCGTTTTAGCCTCCACCGTCTTGGGGAGCTTGACGGTGAGGACCCCGTTCTTGAAATCGGCGTCGACCTTGTTCACGTCGATCCCCTCGGGCAGCGGGACTGTCCGCTGGAAGGACCCGTAGGAGCGCTCCATGTGGTAGAAGCTCTTGTCCTTCTCCTCTTTTTCTTCCTTCTTTTCGCCCTTGATGGTAATCGAATTACCCGTCAGGAGGACCTCCACGTCCTTCTCCTCCATTCCGGGGAGCTCGGCCGTGATCCGGTACTCCTTTTCCGTTTCCTCCAGGTCCATCTTCGGGCTGAATCCGCTCCACTTCTCCTCGGCCATGCGGAGGGGCCGCAGGTCAAAGCCCCGGAAGAAATCCTCGAAGAGCCGGTTGACGTCCCTCTGGAGGGAGAAGAGGGGATACTCTTCCTCGCGTCTCGCGGGCGGGGTCTCTTTCCCCTGTCCCGCAGGAACCAGTTCCTTGATCTTGCCTGCCATGATGTGCCTCCTTTGCGGGATTTATGCTGACTTCACATTGATCTTCCTGAGTTTCACGGGCTCCGCCTTCGGGAGGGTGAGTCTCAGGACCCCGTTTTTCACCGATGCGTCGATCCGGTCGCGGTCTATCTCGTCGGACAGGGTGAATGCCCTTTCATAGTCGCCGGCGTCGTACTCGACGTAGGCGGCACGGTACCCTTCATAGGTTTCCGGCTCTACCCTGCCCAGGAGCGTCAACACGTTTTTCTCGAGGGTGATATCGATCGACTTCTCATCCACGCCGGGCATATCCGCAAGCAGGACGATGGCGTCCTTGGTCTCACAGATATCCACGCGGGGGATGAAGACCTTTCTGGCCTGGGTCCTCTCCGTTTCAACGGGTGAGGAAGCCTCACGCTTCTGCATCTCTTTTTCCGCCATGAGGTTTGCCTCCTTTCATCACTTCTGCGATTTGATCGCGATCTTTTTGGGTTTGTCTGCCTCCGCGCGCGGCAACCGGACTTTCAGAATTCCCTTATCGCAACTCGCGTCCACCTTGCCCGAGTCCACGGCATAAGGAAGACGGAAGGTGCGTGTAAACTCGCCGCTTGCTCGCTCCTGGCGATGGGAAACCTCCGCCGGTTTGAGCTCCTCCGGTTTTCTCGCACCGGTCAGCTTGAGGATGTTCTCGGCGACCGTGATATCGAGACTGTCCACATCCACACCGGGAACCTCAGCTGTGACGATGACATCCTGATCGGAAGCCCAGATGTTGACCGCGGGAAACGTGGTGGAGTGAGGCGTGCTCTCTCTCGAGAGAAGACGGTTCATGTCCTGTTGCAGCCGCTCCATCTCCCGCCAGGGGCTCCAGACCCTCCCGTACCGACCTGATTCCGGCCAGACCATCTTGATGAAACCTCCTTTCAAATATTGTTTTTTCCATTCGGGGGCTTCTTTTATTGAAACCCCCTTTGGGCTTTTCGACGATAAAATAAATCAGATTTTTACCTTGTCAAGAGGGGCAGGAAAGCAGTGGCAAAAGTGAGGGAAGTGACGGAAGTGAAAGAAGAAAATACGTTGGCATTCCTTCCGAGACCCGATACCCGAGACCCTGGTCCCCGACTTTAGAGCAGCAGTGCCCCTTTATAAAAGAAGTACAGCCCCACTAGCTGAATCACGTGGTAGATGTCGTTGTGGTTGAAGTGCCTGGCCAGTTTGAAGCCGCTTCGCTGGACGGCGGCGGCGCCGAAGCTGATGAGGATCCCGACGACAATGAGTTTCGCCCCCGGTGACCCCGTTGAGACATAATTCAACGCCATGGCCCCGAGAATGAAAGCCATGAAGATGGAGTAGAAGACGATGACATTTTGGAAGCGATAGTCGCGCCAGATCCAGGCGGCATAGATGATCGAGAGCCCCAGGACGGTCCACCGGAGCAGTTCCGCGTAGTCCGCAGGGAGGATGTGGTAAAAGGTCGCGGCCAGCATGGCCGTCACGGAAGTGCCGACGGCGATCCCCGTGATACGCCACAGGAGCGGCACCCAGGACACGAGGGGGGTGTGCCGTACGGCATGGATCGTCGCCCCCGTGAGCGCGCCCAGGGCGATCAGGAAGAAAGACAACGCAAAGTAGAAGTGCACCGGGGCGGAGGAGACGCTATAAATTTTCACGCCGCCGAAGACGGCCGCTACCGCGAGGAGAACATCCGTCAGGACCGTCATCGGTTCAGGTCCCAGAATGCCTTGTTCCGGCTTATTCCGATTCATGCGGTCTTCTCCAATTTCCGGATCACGAAGCGCTCCTCCTCGTCCTCGCCGAACGTGCTGACAGGGTTGGGGATGGCAGCGTAGATCCGCCGGAGATCCGCGGTGCCGACCCGGAAGCTCTTTGTGGGTATGGCGGGGTTGAACATGAAGTATTCGGCCCGCATAATCTTCTCGTCCACATAGAAGGGAAGCGACGGGTCCCGGTGGCCGAAGGGAGGAACCGAGCCGGGGTCGCATCCGGTCACTTCCATCAGTTCATCCCGGTTGGCAAAACGGATGTCCTTCGTGCCGAACTCCTTCTTGAAGGGTCGGGCCTTGACCTCTTTTTCTGCCGTTGTGACCAGAAGGTAGTATTTCCCCTTGGCCTTGAGAAGGATGCACTTGCTGCTCGCCCCGCTCCAGCCCGCCTGGCCGCGGAAGGCGAGCGACTCCTCGCAGGAACCCACGGGCGCGTGCTCGATCTCGTCGTATGCAATCCCCATCCGCTGGAGAAGGTCTATTATCGCCTGATAGACTTCTTGAGACATGATTCGCTCCTATTGAAAACCCTATTCCTTGATCTCCCTCTCCCTATGAAAAACCCTTTCCTTGATCTTCCTCTCCCTTGAGGGGAGAGGATTGAGGTGAGGGCGATTGCTTCCTTTCCCTTTATGAGAGGACAGAGGTGAGGGTGAATGATCCCCTCCCGTCAAGGGAGGAAAAGCATGAGAGGTTTTAACAGAATTCGCTCTTCCTGATAAGCCAAAATCTGTGCTACTCTCGGGACCGCATGACCGCCAAGGAGGGGACCATGAAAACCTTCAAGATCGCAACGTACAACGTCAACTCCGTGCGCAGCCGTCTTCCCGTCGTGCTTCCCTGGCTCGAGAAAAACCGTCCCTCGGTTCTCTGCCTCCAGGAAACCAAGACGGAGGACGCCAAGTTCCCGGCGAAGGAGTTCGAGGATGCCGGGTGGCACGTGGCCTACCGCGGGGGAAAAAGCTACAACGGGGTGGCCATCGTCTCCTCCGAGAAGGCCGACATGGCGGCCTTCGGCCTCGACGACGGCGGTCCCCCCGACGAGGACCGCCTGATCCGGGCTGTCTTTCCGGGGATCAACATCGTGAACACCTACGTCCCCCAGGGGTCAGAGCGGGAGAGCCCGAAGTTTGCCTACAAGCTCGAGTGGTTCAGGCGCCTCAGGAAGTTCTTCGCCAAACACTACAAGCCGGACCAGCCCGTTCTGTGGTGCGGCGACATCAACGTGGCCCGCGAGGAGATCGACGTGCACAACCCAAAGAGGCTCCTGGGTCACGTGGACTTCACGCCCGAGGTCTGGGAGGCCTTCGACGAGGTGACGGCCTGGGGATTCGTGGACGTGTTCCGCAAGCATCACCCCAACGAGCCCAACCAGTATTCCTTCTTCGATTACCGCGTGCCCAAGTCTCTGGAGAGGGGACTGGGCTGGCGCGTGGATCACATCCTGGCCACGGCGCCGCTGGCGAAGAAGTCCGTTGACGCCTATATCGATCTGGAGCCCCGCAAAGCCGAGAAGCCGTCGGATCACACGCCGATCGTGGCGGAGTTCAAACTATAGGCTGGTGACCGGGGGCGCAATGTCAGGCTGCCTTTCGATCGTAGCGGAGCTTTATGCTTATGAAGATCGGAAGAGCAGAAGTGAGGAAGAGCGGACAAGAAGAAAGAAATCTTCCATCCACGCCGATCTTCCGCTCTTCATAGCTTCCTAACTTCGTGATTTCGAATATGTCCGACCACGCAGCACCAACAGACAAAGCATCCATCTTTAGGGACGGCGTCCGGGCGGCCTGGCCTATCTGCCTGGGCTACGTGCCCATCGGGCTTGCCTTCGGCGTACTTGCGCAGAAAGCGGGCCTCTCGCCGCTGGCGATCGGGCTCATGTCGGTGCTGGTCTTCGCGGGAAGCTCCCAGTTCATTGCCGTGGCCATGCTGGGCACAGGCGCGGGGATCGCGGCCATCGTCGTCACGGCCTTCACCGTCAACCTTCGCCACCTGCTCATGAGCTCCGCCATTTCCGTCTACCTGAGGGGGATACACAAGCGCTGGCTGACTCTTTTCGCTTACGGGATCACCGACGAGAGCTTTGCCCTGAACCTGGTTCGGTTCCGCGAGGGAAACTGGGACTGGAAGCGGGCGCTGACCGTCAACCACGTCACCAATGCCTTCTGGGTGGCAAGCACCGTCATCGGCGGGCTCGGCGGTGCCCTCATCCCGGCCCATGCCTTCGGGATCGACTACGCGCTCATGGGCATGTTCCTGTGCCTGCTCGTCTACCAGCTGCGCGGCAGGCTTTACGTCCTGACGGGCCTCATCGCCGGGGCAGCCGCAGTTGTCCTGTCTCTCCTCATCCCCGGCAACAGCTACATCGTCGCCGCCTCGGTGATCGCGGCAACGGCGGGGCTGTACATACGGAGGCGATGGCCCTCACTCGCGGCTTCCTCTACCCCGGCGGGAGAGCGGTGTCGTGAGCCCGTCGAACGGAATAAGAGGTGAGTGAAACATGCGATACAAGCAACCTGTAATGAATGTCATTCCTGGCTTGACCAGAAATCCAAATATGGACTGGATCCCCGCCTCCGCGGGGATGACAATAGAACCCGAAAAGGGACGTCTCAAAGGGTGATCACAACCGACTACATTCTCCTTTGTCTCGGGATGGGCATCGTGACTTACGTTCCCCGCTGGGTGCCGCTCTTCGCGCTTTCACAGCGAACGCTTCCCCGCTGGCTCGAGGAGTGGCTCGATCTGATCCCCGCGGCGATCCTGAGCGCCCTGATCCTTCCTTCCCTGGTAACGGCAGGGGAGCCGCGGCAATTGTCTCTCTGGAACAATGACCTGCTCGTGGCGGTGCCCGTCTTTCTGTTCGCCTTGCGCACGCGGTCCCTGGGGGGAACCGTGGTCCTGGGGATGGCCCTCTACTGGCTTGCGGGGAAATTTCTCGGATGATCTACCTCAAGCTCTTCCTCACGGCCGTCTTCTGGGGCGGGACCTTCATTGCGGGGCGCATCCTTGCCCAGGAGGTGCAACCCTGGTCGGGATCCTTCCTGCGGTTTCTCGTGGCCTCGGTGTGCATGATCCCCCTGGTCTGGCACTTCGAGGGGAGGCTGCAGCCTCTGCGGAAAAGGCAGCTTCTCCTCGTCTTCCTCTCGGGGATGACGGGTGTGTTTCTCTACAACGTCTTTTTTCTGACGGGCCTGCAGACCATGATGGCCAGCCGCGCTTCCGTCATCGTGGCTTCGAACCCCGTGTTCATCTCCCTCTTTGCGGCGCTTCTGTTCCGGGGGGAGCGACTGACCCTGGTCAAGATCATCGGAATCGCGCTCTCCGTCAGCGGGGCTGTTTATGTAATCTCGCGGGGCAATCCTGCCGACATTCTGCAGGGCGGGCTCGGCCGTGGCGAGATGCTCATCTTCGGCTGCGTGCTGAGCTGGGTGTCCTACTCGCTGATCGGCAAGGTCGTCATGAAGGACGTGCTGCCCGTCTCGGCGGCGACCTATGCCTGCCTCTTCGGCGCCGCGGCCCTGCTGCCTCCGGCATTGTTCGAGGGCATGGCAGGCAGCCTCGGAAACTACTCGATGCCCGCCTGGCTCTCGATTGCCTACCTGGGCTTTTTCGGCACCTGCCTCGGGTTTGTCTGGTACTACGAGGGGATCAGGCAGATCGGCCCGTCGAAATCGGCCGTGTTCATCAACTTCGTGCCCATCAGCGCCGTCATCATGGCCTTCTTCCTGCTCGGGGAGACCATCGACGCGTCGCTTCTCATCGGGGCGGCGCTGGTGCTCTCCGGCATCTACCTGACCAACCGGCCTTCGAAAAGCGCCTCTTGAATCCGGAAACGATCCCTTGTCCCCCGGCATGGAGAGGTTATGGCTCGCCATGACCGGGAATTCGCTTGACTTCATCCTGAGCAATGCTATGCTTTTTCCGGAAATTCACATTTGAGAATTCTCATTTCTATTTCCAGTTCTCTTCGCGAACTCTCTTCTGTTTTCTACGCCATAGTGAAGGTTGTCACCTCACCCCTAACCTCCTGAACTGCCTCTTGGATGCCGTATGTCGGGGTGTCAACTCAAGATGCCCATGTGAATGGCTCCTCTGGAATCCAGGATTCCATCGGGGCCATTTTTGTCTGCGGATGACATTTCGAGGGGCCATCCTGCTTCCTGCGGCATTGCTCCTGGCTCTTTCAATCAGGATCGCTGTGCTTCCGCACATTTTACATAAGTTCATAACATATGCCGGAAAGGAGGAAGGTATGGACAACGAAATGACAAGAAGGGAGTTTCTGAATGCGACGGCCGTTACGGGCACGGTTCTTCTCGCGGGGAATCTATTTCCAGGGGTCTCCCGGGCACAAGGGGTGGTCAGGATCCCGGAAGCCGACAGTATCCTGATCACGGTCCTTGCCGACAATTATGTTGATGCCACCCGATCAGATGAAAAGATAGCCAAAAGACTCAAGCGAGTGACTTCTCCGCTGGACACCGCACCGCACGGCGAGCACGGTCTGTCCTACCAGATAGAAACCGTCGTCGACGGGAAATCTCACTGCTGCCTTTTCGATTTTGGCTCCGATCCCCAGGGGGTCATGAAAAACATGAAGCTCCTGAAGGTCGATCCGGCAAAAGTCGAAGCCCTTGGGATCAGCCACGACCACTGGGATCATCAGCAGGCTTTTCTTGAGATCATGAGATCAAATAAGGATGCGTTCCGAAAAGGCACTCCTCTTTATGTCGGAGAGCCATTCTTTGTGGGAACGTATCAGAGGTTGCCCAATGGAAATGTCATCAGCCTGCTGGGCCTGAAAAAAGAGGATGTCGAAGGGCTCGGCTTTATCAAGATTGTGGAGATAAAAGGCCCTGCCCCGTTCATCCCCGGAGCTTATTTCACAGGTAAGGTCGAGCAGGTTACGGACTATGAAAAAGTGCCGCCCAGATTTGTGGACAAGAAAGGCGACGACTATGTGCCGACAACCTTCCCCGGCGAGCAAGCTGTGATCCTGAATGCAAAGGGAAAGGGGCTGGTTGTGCTTTCCGCGTGTGCCCACAGGGGGATTGTGAACACCGTCAAACACGCCCAGAAGATAACCGGAATCGAAAAAGTGTACCTGGTGATGGGCGGGTTCCATTTGACTGGCGCCAAACCGGAGGTGATTCAAAAAACGGTTGCCGATATCAAAGCGATCAATCCGCAATACATTGTGCCGACCCATTGCACCGGATTCGAGGCTGTTGAAGCATTCAGCAAGGAGATGCCCAATCAGTTCATCATTAACACCGCCGGCACAAAATACGTCATCACGGTATAGGAGCTTGATTGCAGCCGCCCTTGATTGTGATCAATCGGGATAGGGGGCGGTCG
>DCVI01000164.1:0-6718 GCA_002327315.1 Syntrophaceae bacterium UBA2192
CGATGTTCTCGGTGCGCTCGTTGACGATGGTGGCCACCTCGGCGATCTCGGCGATGGCATCCTCGGTATACTCGATCGTCACCTCTTCCGTGGCGAGCATCTCGATGTACTGCTTCACGAGGGCATTGGACGGCTCCGTGAGGATCCGGACAAAGTCCTCTTTCGTAAGCGAATCGAGCTCGACCCGGATCGNNAGCGACTCGAGTTCGACCCGGATCGGGAAGCGGCCCTGCAGCTCCGGGATCAGATCGGAAGGCTTCGTCGTGCTGAAGGCCCCGGCGGCGATGAAGAGGATGTGGTCCGTCTTCACCATGCCGTACTTTGTATTGACCGTCGAGCCCTCCACGATGGGCAGCAGATCGCGCTGGACGCCTTCCCGGGACACGTCCGGCCCGTGAGCGGTGTTGCTCCCCACGATCTTGTCGATCTCATCGAGGAAAATGATCCCCGACTGTTCGACACGGGTGAGGGCTCCCCGGATCACCTTGTCCATGTCGATCAGGCGCTGCACCTCCTCTTCCTCGAGAATCGCGAGCGCCTCGGGGATGCTCACGCGGCGCCGTTTTTTCTTCTGTGGGAAGATGTTCCCGAACATCTCCTTGATGTTGAGACCCAGGTCCTCGACACCGGATGACGAGAAAACCTCGATCATGGGCCCCCCGGCCTTCTCGGTGATCTCCAGGTTGACGACACGGCTGTCGAGCTTTCCTTCGCGAAGCATCTGGCGCAGCTTCTCGCGGGTGTCTGCGGAGCCCGCCTCGCCCTGATCCGCCGTTGTCTCCGTCCCGTCGGGGCTCCGGATCTCGGCCCGCTTCATGGGGAGCAGCAGGTCCAGGACGCGGTCCTCGGCCATTTCTTTCGCCTTGGCCCGGACGTTGCTCATCTCCTCCTGTTTGAGCAGGCTCACGGCGATCTCCATGAGGTCGCGGATCATGGAATCCACGTCGCGCCCCACATAACCCACTTCCGTGAATTTCGATGCCTCGATCTTGAGGAAGGGCGAGTTGTCCAGCTTGGCCAGCCTCCGGGCGATCTCCGTCTTGCCCACGCCCGTGGGGCCGATCATGATGATGTTCTTCGGGGCGATCTCGTCGCGCAGATCGGCCCGGACGTTCTGGCGCCTCCAGCGGTTTCGCAGCGCGATGGCCACGGCCCGCTTGGCGTCGCCCTGGCCGACGATGTATTTGTCCAGCTCGGAGACGATTCGTTTCGGGGTCAGTTCAATGGCAGACATATTCTTGTTTTTCCCCAGGTAGAGTTCATCATTCCGCATCAAGTCCACGAAGATCGGAAGAGCGGAAGCGAGGAAGCGCGGATAAGAAATAAAATGAATTCTGCATCCACTCCGCTCTTCTGCTCTTCCTAACCTCCTCGCTTCACACGCAAACGCGGAAAGCATTCATAAGGCCGCTGAGGCCACAAGCCGTTACCGCTTGCCTTTCGCCTTACGGTCCGGTTCGGGCTCTTCGTCCGCTGTGAGATCGATCTCCTCGATCGTGATCCGGTCGTTCGTGTAGACACACAACTCCGAGGCAATCCGCATGGACTCCCGGGCGATCTCGGTTGCGTCGAGATCGGAGTGTTTTATAAGGGCACGCGCCGCCGCCTGGGCGTAAGGACCGCCGGAGCCGATGGCGGCCACGTTGTCGTCGGACTCGATCACGTCGCCGTTTCCCGAGATGATGAGGAAGTCCTCCCTGCTGACGGCGATCATGAGGGCCTCCAGGTGCCTGAGCACCCGGTCCGTGCGCCAGTCCTTTGTCAACTCCACGGCTGCCCGCAGGAGGTTTCCGTTGTACTGCTCGAGCTTCTGGTCGAAGCGGTCGAAGAGCGTGAAGGCGTCCGCCGTGGCACCGGCAAAGCCGACGATGACCCTGTTGTTGAAGAGACGGCGGACCTTGCGCGCGCTGTGCTTGATGATCGTCTGGTCGAAGGTCACCTGCCCGTCCCCAGCAACGACAACCTTGTCCTTGTGCTTCAGTGCGATGATGGTGGTGCCTCTAATTTTCATATCCATTGTGCGCTCTTTGTTATCTGTCATGTTTCATGCCCGGTTAAGGCAACAGGTTACAGGCGACAGGCTACAGAAAAAACAGAATGGGGCGGCGTTTTGTGGCCTGTGACCTGTAGCCTGTAGCCTGCATTCTATCCCTTTGCCTTCGGATGCGCCTGGTCGTAGATTTCCATCAGCTTCGCCACGCTCACCGACGTGTACTTCTGTGTCGTCGAGAGGTTTGCGTGGCCGAGCAGCTCCTGGATCGCCCTCAGATCCGCCCCCGCGTCGAGCAGGTGCGTGGCGAAGCTGTGCCGGAGCGTGTGGGGACTCACCTTCTTGCCGATGCCGCTCTGTAAGACATACTGGTCGACGATCCGGGCCACGCTCCGCGGGGTGATCCTCCTGCCGCTGCGGCTCAGGAAGAGGGGCGGGTCTGCCTCGCTTGCCTGCTGCTTCTGAAGGAACTCATTCCTTCCTGCCATGTATTGCTGCACGGACCTCAGGGCTTGTTCGCCCACCGGAACGATCCTCTCTTTCTTTCCCTTCCCGCGGACCTTCACAAGTCTCTGGCCGAAGTCGATGTCGCCCAGGTTGAGCCCCGTCAGTTCGCTCACCCGCATGCCCGAGGAATAAAAGAGCTCGAGCATGGCCCGGTCCCGGCTGCCCGCGGCATCGTCGGCGAACTTCAGGTTCAAAAGCGAAAACATCTCCTCCACCGGCAGAAAAGTGGGGAGATATTTTTCCGCCTTCGGGGCCTGGACCATCTCGGCCGGGTTCACCCGGACCCTGCCTTCCCGAAGGAGGTAGTTGAAAAAGGTGCGAAGGGCGGCGATCTTCCTGACGATCGTCACCTTCCGGACCTTCCGGCGGTACAGCGAACTGAGGAAAGACCGGACGGCCACGTGGTCGATGGCCTCTAGCCGTCCACGCTCCAGCGCATCCAGGGGGACCAGACCGTTTTCCTCCAGATACTGCCGGAACTGCCGGACGTCCGCCAGGTAGCCGCGCAGGGTGTGGGGGCTCAGGTTCCTTTCCGTTGCCAGGTAAGCCCCAAACTCCTCAATGGCTTTCTCCATCGCTCCTGTCCTGCCGGCTGTTTACCGGTAGCATACCCGCGATTTCCTTTCGTTCATCCGAGGATATCAAGCCTGCGAAGATCGGAAGAGCGGAAGCGAGGAAGAGCGGAGAAGAAAAGAAATGAATTCTGCATCCACTCCGCTCTTCTGCTCTTCATAGCTTCCTAACTTCGAAATCCAGCGTGGTTATCCCGCCCTCGAACGCTTACGCAGGGCTTAACGCTGTCTCTATACCAGCCGCCAATAAAAATAGCCACGAAAACGCACAAAAAAGTCCATAAAAATAACATTTATGACTACTTTATGCGTTTCAGTGGCAAACGGGTCGTTTCGATCATGTGCAGCGTCGGATCCCGGCGAAGTAACAGCACCAGGCGTTGGCGAAGTTGTTGTCGAAAACGCGAATAAGGCCGTCCTTGAAGACAATCTTCACGTAAGAGCTCCCGCCCAGCACGAGGGAGTTTCGTTCCTCCACCACTTCACCCGTGCCCCAGTGGGGGTAGCGGAGGTGGGTGACCTTATCCCCCATTTTCAGATAGATGCGTCGTGTCTCTTCCACCTCGGGGCCTCTTCGGGATGTGACCGTGTCGTCACATCTTGTACTTCCCGAAATCCTCTTCGGGAAGGTTCTCCAGGAACTCCTTGAGCTCTTCCGTTTTTTTCTTGTCGAGCTCGTCCGTCTTCTTGGCGAAGTCGATGTTGCGGGACTTCTCGATGACCTTCTCGTCGATGAAGATCGGGCAGTTGACCCTCAGGGCCAGCGCGATGGCGTCGCTCGGCCTCGAGTCGACGATGAGGGTGTCTCCGTTTCGCTTCAGGTGGATGCAGGCAAAGAAGGTGTTGTTCCTCAGATCGATGATCTCGATCCGAGTGACCTTCGCCTCGAGGATCTTGAGAAGGTCCCGCATCAGGTCGTGAGTCATGGGCCTCGAGAAGCTGATTTTCTCGAGCTCCGTGGCGATGGCGCTCGCTTCGAAGAGACCGATCCAGATGGGCACCGCCCGCTTTCCCTCCAGATCCTTCAGGATCACGATGGGGGTGTTGGTCAGCGGGTCGATGGTCAGACCGGACACCTTCATTTCCACAAACATCTACGAATACCTCCGGTTCAATCCAGCATCTCACCGCGAAGGGAATGCAAAAAGGCTTCCACGATCCGAACCCGGACGGTTTTCCCGACGAGATCCCTGTCGCCTGTGAAGTTCACAATCTTGTTCGTTCTCGTGCGGCCCATCATGTCCCGGGAAGTCTTGCGGCTCGTACCCTCCACGAGGACCTCCACGGTCCTGCCGACCAGGGTGTCGTTTTTCTCCTGGGTGTGCCGGTCCTGGAGGGCCTGCAGATCGATGAGCCGTCTGCGTTTCTCGTCGGGATTTACCTTCCCGTCGAGCCCGACAGCCGCCGTTCCCTTTCTCTCGGAATACTGGAACGAGAATAAGGTATCAAACCTAACTTTTTCCATCAGGTCAAGCGTTTTCTGGTAGTCCTGATCCGTCTCTCCGGGAAATCCCACGATGATGTCCGAGCTGACGGCGATGTCCGGGCAGGCCTCTCTCAACTTGCGAACGCAATCGAGGTAATCGGCACTTGTATACCTGCGGTTCATCCGAGCGAGCACCGCGTCGGCGCCCGACTGAACGGGCAGGTGGATGCTGCCGCAAAGGGCCTTCACGTTCCGGAAGCAGTCGATGATGTCATCGGTTAGATCCTTGGGGTGGGAGGTGGTGAAACGGATGCGCTCGATCCCCTCGATCTCCCCGATGGCCCGGAGAAGCTCTGAAAAGCTGTGGCCGTTGCCGAGACTCTTCCCGTATGAATTCACGTTCTGCCCGAGCAGCGTCACCTCCTTCACGCCGTGGGCGGCCAGGGTTCTCACCTCGGCCAGGATGTCGTGGAATTTCCGGCTCTCCTCCCGGCCGCGCAGGTAAGGCACGACACAGAAGGCGCAATAGTTGTCGCAGCCCTGCATGATCGTGACGAAGGCGCTCACGGATCCCTTTTCAGGCAGGGCCAGAATCCCGATGGAGGGCACTGTCTCCCGGAAGCCCGTCTCCGCGACGGGCCGGCCCGTTTTCCCGACCCGTGAAATCAATTCAGGAAGGCGGTGGATGTTGTGGGTCCCGAATACGAGGTCCAGCCAGGGAATCTTCTCGAGGAGGCGCTCGCCCTGCTGCTGAGCGACACAGCCGCAGACCCCGATGATCAGGTGCGGTTTGGCTTTCCTGAGGTGCCTGTACCGGCCGAGTTCGCTGTAGACCTTCTGTTCCGCCTTGTCGCGGATGCTGCAGGTGTTGACGACGATGAGGTCGGCGTCCTTCGCGCTCCCTGTCGTGCCGTATCCCGAGCTTTTGAGAAGTTCCGCCAGCTGCTCGGAGTCGTGGACGTTCATCTGGCAGCCGAAGGTCCGGATGAAAAGTTTTTTCGTGGTCAAGATTCCTCTTCCAATATGTTGCCTGGCTCTTTTTTATTACAGCCCCACCGGGGGAGTCAATCTTATTCTGGCCGCGCACCGGAGTGCCTTCCGGGCTGCCCCCGTTCATTTTGCCTGACCTGCGAAGGGACCTGCGACGCCCTTGTCCGACTCGGACAGCCTGATCCCCCTCATACTTTCTTCGTATTTTTTTCTAATACCCGGATTAGAAAAAAATCATACTTGCCTTTCCTCCGCAGGGCTTCTACCCTGTTTGTAAGATTACCTCGCATCAACCACGCAAGGCTCGAGGGGAGAGATGGGCCCGCGCGACGCTCGAGGAGGCGACATGATAAAAAGATCCGTTCTTCGGTTCGGCCTCTTGATCCTCTGCCTGGGCCTGGTCTTCATCCTGTTGCCCCGCTATAACGCGCCCGTGGCATCGAACGGGGGTGCCCTGTTCGTCACCTCGTGGGGCTCGGACGTCACGAGCAGCGGCAAGCTCAACAAACCCCTCGGCATAGCCGTGGATGGCTCCGGAAATGTCTACGTGGCCGACACGTTCAACCACCGGATCCAGGTATTCAGTGCCAATGGCGACTTTGTCCGTTCCTGGGGGTCCTACGGCTCGGCAGACGGCCAGTTCAATCTGCCGTCCGACGTCAGCGTGGACCCTGCGGGGAGAGTCTACGTGGCCGACACGGGCAACAACCGGATTCAGAAATTCACCTCCACGGGCGCGTTTCTCCTCAAGTGGGGGTCCGCGGGCTCGGTTGCCGGGCAGTTCAACAGGCCCTCGGCGGTGGTTGCGGACCTTTCGAGCGACGTCTTCGTGGCCGACACGGGCAACAACCGGATCCAGAAGTTCGACTCCTCGGGCGGGTTTATCCTCGCCTGGGGTGCTGCAGGTACCGGCAACAGCCAGTTCAGCGGCCCCCTGGGGATCGCGACGGACCCGGTGGGAGACGTCTATGTGGCCGACACCGGCAACAACCGGATTCAGAAGTTCAGCACGGCGGGCATTTTCATCTTCACATGGGGAGCGACGGGCACGGGAAACTACCAGTTCGACGCCCCTGCGGCCGTGGACACGGACAATGCCGGCAATGTTTATGTCGCCGATTCCCTCAACAACCGGGTTCAGAAGTTTGTCGTCGCGGGTACAACGGCAGTCTTTGTGACCCAATGGGGGACGCTCGGCCCGGCAGCCCAGCAGTTCAACGCCCCCCAGGGACT
>DCVI01000164.1:6757-13830 GCA_002327315.1 Syntrophaceae bacterium UBA2192
CCGATGTCTATGTCGATCCATCGGGAAACGTCTCCGTGGCGGACAGCCGAAACGAGCGCATCCAGCAATTCAGCTCTACGGGCACGTTCATCGCCACATGGGGCTCCCTGGGAACCGGCAGCGCACAGTTCAACACGCCCTCGGGGCTCTCTGCGGACTCCAGCGGCTTTCTCTATGTGGCCGATACGAACAATCACAGGATTCAAAAGTTCACGGCATCGAATCTCTTCGACATCCTGTGGGGCTCCCAGGGATCGCTGAACGGGCAATTCGAAAGCCCGCTGGGCATCGACCTCGACTCGAGCAACAACGTCTACGTGGCGGACACGGGAAACAACCGGATTCAGAAATTCGACTCGACGGGCGGTTTTCTCCTCAAGTGGGGATCCGCCGGTACAGGCAACGACCAGTTCAGTTCGCCGTCAGCCGTGGCGGTGAACAGCACCGGGGCTGTCTATGTGGCGGACACGGGCAATCACCGCATCCAGAAGTTCACCTCTATGGGTGTTTATGCCGCCACCATCGGTTCGCAGGGTACGGGCGACGGGCAGTTTGACGGCCCCTCCGGGATTGCCATCGATTCGAACGGGTTTATCTACGTGGCCGACACGGGAAACAACCGGATCCAGAAATTCAGCCCGGCTGGCCTGTTCGTCACGAAATGGGGCGCTTACGGCACAGGCAGCAGCCAGTTCAACGGGCCGAGGGGTCTCGCCTTCCACTCCAACGGAAACATCTTTGTCGCCGATACAGGCAATCAGCGCATTCAGGTGTTCACGCCCTTCAGCACCGCCTCGGGTGATGGTGATACGGATACGGCGAGCATCAGCTGTTTCATCGCCACGGCGGCCTACGGCTCCTATCTGGACCCGCACGTCCAGGTCCTGAGGGACTTCAGGGACCGGGTGCTGGCACCCAGCCGGGCAGGCCGGGTCTTCCTGGGTCTCTATTACGCCTGGTCTCCGCCCGCCGCCCGGTTCATCGCACGGCATGAAGGGCTGCGGATGGCTGTCCGGTGGGCCCTCACGCCCGTCGTCTACATGATCCAGTACCCCCTCCTCCTGGGATGCCTGCTCGTCCCGGCCATCGGCCTGGCCGTCGGGAGACGGCGACATAGCGGGAGAAGCGGGTAGCGGGTAATGAGACAGGCAAGAAAATCCCCCTCTTTCCCCCTTTTGCAAAGGGGGATGAAAGGGGGATTTTTTTCAATCAGGATTCGACCTTAAACTCATGTATCCGTGAACCCATAAATACATCTTCTTCCTTCACTTCTGCCACTTTTGCCACTTCTGTCACTTCTTTGCGTAAGAAAGCCTTTGCCTCCCTGCTTCCCTTTCTGCTAAACCATCATGAAATCCCTCCGAGAGGTTCGCCATGCATCAAACCGGCACGTCCGCAAAGCGGGTTCATCGGATCCTTGTCCTCTCCCTGTCCTTGTTCATCTTGTTTGCACTCATGCCTGCCCTCGCCCGGGAGGTTCGGGCAGATGCGCGGATCGAGCACTTCTCGCCGCAGGGCACCGTCAAGCAGATCCGACAGGTGACAGCCCGGTTCTCGGAGCCCATGGTCTCCTTCGGCGACCCGCAGCTTGCCGACCCCTTCGACATCCAGTGCGCACAGAAAGGCCGGGGACGATGGATAGACGCCCGGAGCTGGTCCTATGACTTCGACCGGGACCTCCCTGGCGGAGTGGCCTGCCGCTTCACCCTGAAAGCCGGCGCGAAGACGCTGGCGGGGACTTCCGTGGCGGCCGATACCGGATTTTCCTTCTCCACGGGCGGCCCGTCCATTCTCCAATCCAGACCCTACGAGGGGGACACCTCCATCGACGAGCGGCAGATCTTCGTCCTCACCCTGGATGCGGAACCCACGCAGGAGACACTTCTGAAAAACGTCTGGTTCTCCGTGAGCGGCGTCGGCGAGCGCGTGGGCGTGACAATGGTTTCGGGAAAGGAGCGCGAGCAGGTCCTCAAGGCCCTGCGCTACCGGAAGGACGAGGGAAACGTCGTGACCCTCCGGGCCAAACAGGCCTTCCCGCCCTCGGCGAAAATCCGGCTCGTCTGGGGCAAGGGCATTGCCGCCAGGAGCGCCGTGGCAACGGAGGAGGACCAGGTCCTCGAGTTCCAGGCCCGCGCGCCTTACCGGGCGGTGTTCTCCTGCCCGCGTGAGAAAAAGGGGGGCGCCTGCATCCCCGTGCTGCCCATTCGCCTTACCTTCTCGGCGCCGACACTCCGGAGCCTGGCCAAGGACATCACCCTCCGAAGCGAAAACGGCAAGACATGGAAACCGAAGACGACGGACGATGAGAGCCGCACACATACCCAGGCGATTACCTTCACGGGACCCTTCCCCGAGAAGGCCACCTTCTCGATCGAGATGCCGAAGGGGATGAAGGATGATGCGGGGCGGCCCCTGGCCAACGTCAATCGGTTCCCGCTGGCGGTGAAGACGGAGAGCTATCCCCCTCTGGCGAAATTTGCCGCCCGTTTCGGAATCCTCGAGGCGGCAAGCCCGATTCTGCCCGTGACGGTGCGAAACATCGAGGCGGAGTTGAAGAACCACATGCTCGCAGTCGAGGGCGAGGCCGAGGAGATCCTCCCGGAGACCCCGGAGACCCCGGCCGGGAAGACTCCGGCCGTCACCCAGCAGGTGAAGGGCAAGGTCCGGACGGTAAGCCTCGATCAGGAGGAGCGGGTCATCCACTGGCTGCGAAACATCGCCGCGGCGACCCGCGAGAAGTCCGTCTTCTCGGGGCAGGCGGGCGGAAAGGAATTCAAGCTGCCGGTGCCCGAAGGCGGAAAGGCCTTCGAGGTCATCGGCATCCCCCTGGGAAAGCCGGGCTTCTACGTCGTGGAGCTCGAAAGCCGCATCCTGGGCACCCACCTCCTGGGAAAGCCCTCCCCCCTGTACGTGCCCGCGTCGGCCCTCGTGACGAACCTGGCGGCCCATTTCAAATGGGGCCGCGAGTCCTCGCTGATCTGGGTCACGGCCCTTGACTCGGGTGCCCCCGTTGCCGGCGCCAACCTCTCCGTGCGGGACTGCAGCGGCAAGCGCATCTGGCAGGGCAAAACGGACGAGCGCGGCGTGGCCCTGATCCAGGGAACCCTGCCCTCCCAGGACACACAGGCCCGATGCAACTGGCCCGTCAACTACTACGAGGCCACGGGCATGCTGGGCGGCATGAGCTCGGGCCTCTTCGTCTTCGCCCGCTCGGGCAACGATGCAACCTTCACCCACTCGAGCTGGGAGGACGGGATCGAGCCCTGGCGCTTTCAGCTCCCCTCGGCCGACTACCGCGGGCTCGACGATGTCGTCGCCCACACGATCCTGGACCGCACGCTCCTGCGGGCGGGAGAGACGGTCCACATGAAGCACATCCTGCGAATCCCCACGACGGCGGGTTTCAGCCTGCCCCATGAAAAGGCTCGGTTCGACGAAGTGGCGATCCGCCACGGCGGCAGCGGCCAGGAATACCGGATACCGCTTTCCTGGAAAGACAACGGCAGCGCCGCGACGGACTGGAAGATCCCCGAGGGGGCGCGGCTCGGAACCTACGAGGTGAGCCTCGCGCGCAAGGGGGACAAGGCGCGCGCAACAACCGTGCTCACCGGCTCCTTCCAGGTGGAGGAGTTCCGCATCCCCCTGATGAAGGCGCTCGTCCAGGGGCCTGCCGAGACGCCCGTGCAGCCCGGCGAGGTCGGCCTCGATCTTGCCGTCTCCTATTTTTCGGGCGGAGGCGCAGGAAGGCTCCCGGTGAAGCTCCGCGGAGAGGTCCGTCCGCGAACTCTCGCCTTCAGGGGCTACGACGAGTATACCTTCTCGGGCGAGCGCCTGAAGGAAGGCACCCGGAAGTTCTCGCCGGAGGATGAACTCGGCATCGACGAGGAAGCCGTGCCCGGCCGCGAGAAGCCCCGCCGGCTCCCCACGCAGGAGTTCAAACTCGACGATGCGGGGGCGGCACGGACGAAATTCGTGAAGCTGCCGAAGATCGACACGCCGAAATCGCTCCACGCCGAGCTCGAATACCGCGATCCCAACGGCGAGGTCCAGACGGCTGCAGCCGACATTCCGCTTGTCCCCTCGAAGCGTGCCGTGGGCCTGAAGCCCGACTCCTGGACGGCCTCGGCCGAGGCCCTTCGCTACCGCGTCGTCGTGCTCGATCTTGCCGGAAACCCGGTTGCCGACAGTGCGGTCTCCGTGGATCTCTACCAGCGCAAGACCTACTCGCACCGCAGGCGGATCGCCGGCGGGTTCTATTCCTACGAGAACCTGACCGAGATCAAGCGCATTGCCGTGCCCTGCAAGGAAAAATCGGACGACGCCGGGATGGCGGTCTGCGAGGCCGGCCCGCACTGCAAGGGAAAGACGGACGCCTCGGGCACCCTGCTGTGCGAGGCGCCCTCGCCCGTCTCGGGCGGCGTCATCCTCCAGGCCGAAGCGAAAGACGAGAACGGCAACGCCGCCCTGGCCAACTTCAACCTCTGGGTGGCCGGCAAGGACGACTGGTGGTTCGAGGCCCGCAACGACGACCGCATCGACGTCATCCCCGAAAAGAAGCGCTACGAGCCCGGCGAGAAGGCCCGCCTCCAGGTCCGGATGCCCTTCCGCGAGGCCACGGCCCTCGTCACGGTGGAACGCGAGGGGATCCTGGACGTTTTCATCCGGAAGCTCTCGGGCAAGAGCCCCGTTGTGGAAATCCCCGTGAAGCGAAATTACGCGCCCAACGCCTTCGTCTCGGTCCTTGCCGTCAGGGGCCGGACCGCCGAAGCGGCGCCCACGGCGACCTTTGACCCCGCAAAGCCGGCCTACAAGCTCGGCATCAGCGAGATCCGCGTGGGCTGGAAGGCCCACGAGCTTGCCGTGGAGGTCATACCCGACAGGCCGGTCTACCGGGTGCGCCAGGAGGCGGATGTCACCTTCAAGGTTCGCAGGGCCGACGGGCAGAAGCTGCCGGAGGGGACGGAGCTGGCCGTGGCCGCCGTGGACAAGGGGCTCCTCGCCCTGCGGCCCAACGGGAGCTGGGGGCTCCTCGAGTCGATGATGCGCCAGCGCCCCTACGAGATCTTCACCTCGACGGCGCAGATGATGGTCATCGGCAAGCGCCACTTCGGACTCAAGGCCCTCCCGCAGGGCGGCGGCGGCGGCAAGCAGATCACCCGCGAACTTTTCGACACGCTACTCACCTGGAAAGCGACGGTGGCCCTCGATGAAAAGGGCGAGGCCCGCCTGAAGATCCCCCTTGCGGACAGCCTCACGGAATACCGGATCGTCGCCGTCGCCACGGGCGGGGCGGAGCTTTTCGGCACGGGGCATTCCGATGTGCGGACGACCCAGGATCTCATGCTGCTTGCGGGCATCGCGCCCCTTGCCCGCGAGGGAGACTTCCTGAGAGCGGGCGTCACTCTCCGCAACACGACCCAGAAGCCCATGAACGTGGAGGCAAAGCTCGCCGTCACGGCCGGGACGGAGAAAACCGATTACGAAACCCTTCGCGAAGGGCTCTCGCCGGGCGAGGCAAAGGAGATCGGCTGGGATATCCGTATTCCTTCAGGCGTCGACAGGCTCGACTACGAGATCTCCGCGCTGGAGCGTGACGGGAAGACATCGGACCGCGTCAAAGTCTCCCAGAAGGTGGTCCCGGCCGTTCCCGTTCGGACCTGGCAGGCCAGCCTTGCACAGGTTCGGGACAAGGTGGAGTTCCCCGTGGAGCGCCCCGCCGGGGCCATCGCCGGCAAGGGCGGGATCGTGGTTCGGCTGCAGCCGCGGATCGGAGACGGGCTTTCCGGCGTGCGCGAGTACATGTCGCGCTACCCCTACGGCTGCCTCGAGCAGAAGATTTCGAAGGCCGTGGCCCTGAAGGACAAGGCGCTCTGGCAAGCGCGGATGCGCGAGTTGCCCGCTTACCTCGACGACGAGGGGCTGCTGAAGTACTTCCCCCTGATGCGCACGGGAAGCGACGTGCTCACCACCTACGTGCTCGCCGTTGCCGAGGAGGCGGCACTCGAGATCCCGGCTGCCGCCCGGGAACAGATGACGGCGGGACTGGCGGGATTCGTGGAGGGGCGCGTGAGACGTGCAGGGGAGCTCGCCACGGCGGATCTCGCCATCCGCAAGGTGGCAGCCGTCGAGGCCCTCTCGCGCTACGGCAAGGCGAAAGCGGCCCTCCTGGGCTCTGTGGCCATCGAACCCAATCTCTGGCCCACCTCGGCCGTGATCGACTGGATCGGCGTTCTCAAGCGGGTGGGCGACATCCCGGAGCGGGCAAAGAAGCTCGCCGCGGCCGGGCAGATCCTGCGCTCCCGGCTCAACCTGCAGGGAAGCACCATGGGTTTCTCCACGGAGAGGGCCGACGGCCTGTGGTGGCTCATGGTGACCCCCGATGTGAACGCGGCGCGCACACTGCTTGCCGTGGTCGATCTCGACGCCTGGAAGGAGGATGCCCCCCGCATCGCAAAGGGTACCCTCGGCAGGATGAGACAGGGGCACTGGGATACGACGACGGCAAATGCCTGGGGCACGCTCGCCTTCGAGAAATTTTCGGCGGCTTTCGAGAAGGAGAAGGTAACGGGCAAGACGACGGCCGCACTGGGGTCGAAGACCTCGACAACGGCCTGGGGCTTCTGGGAAACGCCCGATGGCGGCACGGCGCGTTTCGACTGGCCCGACGGGAAACAAAATCTGGCGATCCGGCACGAGGGCGCAGGCGCTCCCTGGGCGACGGTCCAGGGGCTCGCTGCGATCCCCCTGAAAAAGCCCTTCTCGAGCGGCTACCGGATCAAGAAGACGGTGACGCCCGTGGAGAAAAAGGTGAAGAGCTTCTGGAGCCGCGGTGACGTGGTGAGGGTCCTCATCGAGGTCGAGGCCCAGTCCGACATGGCCTGGGTCGTCCTGAGCGACCCCATCCCCGCGGGCTCGGCCATCCTCACGGTAGGACTCGAGCCGGGGGCGGATAAGAACGCCGGCCGCGCGCACGAGGCCTATACCGAGCGCGCCTTCGAGGCCTGCCGGTTCTATTACAGCTACGTCCCGAAGGGGAGCTGGAAGACGGGCTACACGCTGCGTCTCAACAACCA
>DCVI01000165.1 GCA_002327315.1 Syntrophaceae bacterium UBA2192
CGGCAATCCCTTCGAAAGGCGAGATGGCTTCGTCACTTCATTCCTCACAATGACGAACGTATGGATATTTCGACATTCCCATTACCCATTACCCAATTCCCAATTCCCGGTTCCAGATGCAAAGCAGCCATGCCTTTTCGGCAAAAGTTACATTTATGAACTATGCAGTAGGGTGAAATACGAAAGTGTAACTTTTTTACAAAGGCCAGGATTTCCTCTAATATATTTAGCTATCATTACAGCACCTTAGAAAACGACGCCTCTTCGATACGGGTACAACTTTTGCTCACTCCTTTTACAGAGGCAGCGGGATCTCCTCCGCTGACCATCCTGAAAGGAGGGATGATGCGCATGTTGATCCGATTGGCTGACACAAGCTGGGGTCCGCAGTTTTTCGTCCCGACCATTTCGATCAAGCACTACTTCGGTCGCGTGTTGCTGCGGGAAAGTCTTGATGACGATCTGCTTAGAAAGGAACTGGAGGCGATGAACATCGACGGGCAGACCGTCGGCTTCCGCAATGGCTGGTACATCCGGAAAAAAGGGACGCAGACATGGATCAAGGTCGGAGAGTCGACAGCGCGGGAACACGATTTCGGGATTCGCCTGGACACGACGGAGCTCGAAAACGGAGCTTACCAGGTCCTCGGGTTCATGAGCGCGACGGTGAGAACGAAGGAAAGAGACGTCATCGTCTCGAGACAGAACATCGCCGATTTTGAAATCAGGAATTGAACTACGACAGGGTCTATCTGGTCTGTCTGGTCTATCCCGTCTGTTCCGTCCAAATCCCCCTCTTTCCCCCTTTGTTAAAGGGGGATGAAAGGGGGATTTTTCTTATTCATCATGCCTCGTCCCTGGTCCCTCGTCCCTTCTTTTTCGCGCAGCGGCTGCATTTCATCCCCTTCGCCCGGCGCGGCCCTGCGATAAAAAAGGTTTTGCAATCGGGACATCCCCGCAGTTTATCCCGGTTGCCCTTAGCCCGCAGGAATTCGAAAAGGGCATAGACGAGGACGTTGTGATAGTACTCGTCGGCAAGGCCCGCGCGCTCCGTGAAGTAGCTCTGCTCGAAAATGGGTTTTTCGTAGAAGGCTCCGTCTTCACCGACGGCAAGCTCCCGCCGGTTGACCATGTTGTAGACCAGCAGCAGATCAAGCAGGACGTGGTTCCGGGACAGGGTTTCCGCCGCGATGATCTCATCGAGAATCATCCTCCAACGCTCCAGGAGCTCGGCGAGAACCTCCTGCTCGGCCTGGATGCTGATGTAGAAAGCCGCCATCTTCTGCGCCTCGTGAGTCCTCTCGGGAGGAAGGACACTCCGGATCGCAAGGATCCGGTCCCCCAATTCGACAAACTCTCCCATGCAGGCAAGAAGCTTCTCCTTCACCTCGTCCATGTCCGTCGAGAGCGGGGCGCGATCGTCGAACATCTCCGCGACCTCCTCGAGCCATGCTTTCCCTCCCGTCCCGACGGGCACCTGAAGGACATCCTCCTCGTAGGGGTCTTCACGGTCCCACTTGGGCTCCAGGGGCTGGATCTTGAAGGTCAGCACCTTGTCGCCGTCATAGTCATAGGACGCAAGTGAAATGTTGCAGGGCAGGTTGTTGATGACCGAAAGCAGCCCGCGCTCCTCGAGCAGGAGCCCCACCAGTTCCCGGTCGCCCGCCGACAGGGCATCCTCGAAGAGCCTCAGGGTCGGGTAACGACCGAGGGCCTGCTCCAAAAACCCGCTCCCGAAACCGAAAGCTGCTGCGGCTCCCCCGATAAATACGGAGCCGGCCTCCTCCGCTGTCGATGCATTCACGAAGTCAACGACGAGTTTTCCGAAGTGCTGATCCTGCTTTTCCTTCATGCAAGTCTCTCCGCCCGTGATGGATGAGGCCCGAACCATAAAACACTCCGCGGGCCTTTTCAAGGCCAAAGAAAGCCCCTTGTCCCAGCCGCCCGGAACAAGGGGCTTTTGTCTTGCGATCTTTCTTTCATCAATCTCCGGAATCCCGAAGCCCGAAACCGGGATCCCGCCGCCGAAGGCGGCTCACGCCGGCTTCATCCTTTTTACTTGAAAGAAACGGGATTAGAGGTTAACAGAGTGAATTACCCCGCCTACAAGGCGGGGCATCTTGAAAGGCAATGAGGGGGATTGCATCCCCCTTGCCCCCGCTCCGCATTCATCCCCGTCCACAGGACGGGGTATTCTGCGGGGTATTCATAAACCCATGGGTGCCGTAAAAGACATCAAGTTCTTCATCGCGAAACACTTTCTCACATCGCTCGGCTACCATGCCTGCAGCCTGCATGCGAAGACGATCAGGGTCATCCCCGAGGGCATCGAGAGGGTACAGCAGCACATTGCGAAGGGCGGAACGGTCGTTTTCGCGTGCTGGCACCAGCGATTTTTCAGCGGGTTTTTCGTCCCTCGCATCTTTGGGATGAACCCCTGCATCATGATCAGCCAGAGCCGCGACGGCGATGTCGTCTCCGACGTGGTGGCCCGGATCGGCTGGGTTCCCGTGCGGGGTTCGACCTCCCGCGGCGGGAAGAATGCCCTCCAGGAAATGATTTCAGGTGTGGAGAAATACCGGATGGGCGCCCACATCGTCGACGGCCCCCAGGGGCCTCCGCATATCGTCAAGCCGGGCCTCATCGCCCTGGCATCACAGACTGGCGCCGCGATCAGCCCCGCGTACATCTCGTATGACAACCCATGGATCTTCAACAGCTGGGACCGCTTCATGATCCCCAAGCCCTTCAGCCGAGTCCTGATCCGGGCCGGCGACTTCATATTCGTTCCTAAAAATCTGGACGAGAAGAGCTTCGAGGAGGTACGCCTCGACATCGAAAAGAAGATAATCGAAGGCTACGCCGAGGCGGACGCGTCCTGGAAACGGGCGTAGCCCGTTTCCAAAGCCACAAGCCGCAAGCCTCGAGCCACAAGGCTCAAAGCAAAAAAATTCCCCTTTCATCCCCCTTTACAAAAGGGGGAAAGAGGGGGTTTTTCTGAGCAAAGGTCTCAATCGTGGATCGCCACACCTCAGAACATCCACCCTCACCCCAACCCTCTCCCCTCAAGGGAGAGGGAACCTACAAGGTAAAGTTCCCCGTAGGGAGAGGGAGATTATGGAAGGGGTTTGCTAGAGGCTCGGCTCGCGATGACTCTTTTCTATTTTCTGATCCCGACGCCCGAAGCCGGAATCCCGAATCCCTCTTTTTCGTCACTCAGACACTTCTTTTCACTGGCCACTAGCCACTGATCACTGTCTTTACACAAGGGTTGTGCGGTAGAATTTGACCAGGTAATCGAAGCCCGACCAGAGCGACAGGGCCAGGGCGACGTAGAGGAACATCGTCCCGATGCTGCCGGGGTCGATCCCGTAGATGGGGTAATGGATGATGAGGGCCGAAACGGCGATGATCTGGCAGAGGGTCTTGTACTTGCCGAGCTGGCTTGCCTCGATGACATGGCCTTCCGCGGCGGCCATGCTCCGCAGCCCGTCGACGGCAAAGTCCCGCATGACCATGAGGGCCACAACCCAGGCGGGCGCCCTCCCAACGGGGATGAGGAGCACCAGCGCAGCGCTCATGATGATCTTGTCGGCAATGGGGTCCAGGAGCTTCCCCATGCGGGTAACGATGTTATAGCGCCTCGCCACATACCCGTCGAGAAGATCGGTGAGGGCCGCCAGGATGAAGAGAATCGAAATGGCGAGGCTCATCGCCTCCCCCGGTTCCAGCAGGATGAGGAAGAGCACCGGGAGGATCCCGATACGCAGCAGCGTGATGGCGTTGGGCAGGTTGATGATCCGCCGGTTTTCGGCGCGGATCGGCAACCGGTCGAAGTATTTCTTCAGGATATCGATGAGTATCACCGCGCGTTCCATCGGGGTTTCGCTTTATTTCGGGACTTTTTTCCAGTCCGCAAGGAATTTCTCGATTCCAATATCGGTCAGGGGGTGCTTCGCCAGCTGGCCGATCACGCCGAAGGGGATCGTGGCGATGTCGGCGCCCAGCATGGCCGCTTCGAGGACATGCATGGGGTGGCGCACACTGGCCACGATGACTTCCGTTGAAAAGCCGTAGTTGTCGAAGATGCTGAGGATCTGTTCCACCAGTTCCATGCCGTTCTGGGCCACGTCATCAAGCCTGCCCACGAAAGGGCTCACGTAGGCCGCACCGGCCTTCGCCGCCATCAGGGCCTGGATCGGCGAGAAGATGAGCGTCTCGTTCACATCGATGCCCTCGCCGGAGAGGATCTTCGTTGCCTTGAGCCCTTCCGTCGTCAGGGGAACCTTGATGACGACATTGCCGCCCAGCTCGACGAGCTTCTTCGCCTCGGCCACCATGCCCTTTGCATCGAGGCTCACCACCTCGAGGCTCACGGGGCCGGGGACCGCTTCCAGAATCTCCTTCACCACGTCGTTGAAAGGCTTCTTCTCCCTGGCAACAAGGCTGGGGTTGGTCGTCACCCCATCACACATGCCCAAGCTGAGAGCCTCTTTGATCTCGCCGATATTGGCCGAATCGATAAAAAACTTCATGCAGCCTCCACGTGAACGGAATCCATACGGAATTTTCCATCTGAAGCGACGGGGTTGCAGTCGGCAGGGGGATCAATCGGGAATGTGCCCGCCCTTTTCCCGGAATTTTTTGTAACATTCTTTACTGCAGAAATAAAGCGTTTTTCCATTCACGCTCACCCTGTATGCCTCGTTGACGGGGACATAGGTGTGGCAGTGGGGATCCTCCACGAGTTCCTCCCCCTTGATCCTTCTGTCGTCCCGCCTGCGCTCGTCGATACGGCCCGAGGGGAATAGGAACCTCTTGATAAGGAGGTATGCCAGGATCAGGACAATGCCGATGACGATGAAACGAAACATTACAGGAGCACCTTCTCATCTTCGTTCTTCAGACGGACCCTTGCTACCAGTCCGCATCGATCCGTTCGACGGCGTGGTCATCTTCCAGCCGGTCCAGAAGCCCCTTCATCGACACGCCATAAAGCGGGTGGATGACATAGGGAGCTATCTCGTTGAGCGGAGCGAGAACGAACCGGCGCTTGTGCATCCCGGGATGCGGTACGACGAGGCTCTGCGTTTTTATGATCTCCTGGCCGTACAGCAGGATGTCGATGTCGATCGTTCTCGGCCCCCAGCGCTCGTTTCTCTCGCGGCCCATGGCCCGTTCAACCCACTGCAGCGCCTTGATCAACTGCGGGGCCGTGAAGGTCGTGCGGATTTCCACAACCCCGTTGACAAACCAGTCCTGCGGAGTCTCCCCGACGGGCTCCGTCCTGTACAGGGACGACCGGCGGAGCACCTGAACGTTTTTCAGAGAAGAAATCTCCCGGAGCGCATTGCGGCAATTCTGCACCGCGTCGCCGAGGTTGCTGCCGATGCCCAGATAGCTGATCACCGACTGTCGATCGGTGGAGTATCCCGCTGTTTGCGTTGTGTTCATCTTCCGACATCAAGCCTGCGAAGATCGGAAGAGCGGAAGCGAGGAAGATCGGATAAGAAAAGAGCTAAATCCTGTATCCACTCCGCTCTTCTGCTCTTCCTAACTTCCTAACTTCGTGACCAATCTTGGCCGTCTTGCTCAGGGGCATTATCGAACAGCCCCCTCAATGGTTCCACCCGGTGAAACTAGGCAAACTCCTTCTCGATCCGCGCCATGGCCTCTTTGAGCCGTGCGTCGGGAACCGTCAGGGAAATCCGGATAAAGCCCTCGCCATACTTCCCGTAGGCGGGGCCCGCGGCGACGACAACGGCCGTCTTTTCGAAGAGCCGGTCCGTGAACTGAAGCGAGGTCATCCCCTTCGGAACGGGAACCCAGAGGTAGAAGGTGCCCTTCGGGGCCTTGAAGTCGATGCCGATCTTCCTGAGCGTCCCGAGCACGAGCTCCCGGCGCTTGCGGTAGATTTCGAGCATCCGGGTAATGTTCTCGTTCTCGTTTTGAAGGGCCTTGATGCCTGCAAATTGCACGGCGTTGAAGATGCCCGAGTCGGTGTTCTCCTTGACCTTGCTGATAGCAGCGATGATCCGGGGGTTGCCCATGGCCATGCCGATGCGCCAGCCCGTCATGTTGTAGGGCTTGGAGAGCGAGTTGAGTTCCACCGCCACGTCCTTCGCCCCCTCGACACAGAGAAAGCTCAGGCGCTCCTGGCCTTCGAAGACCACCTCGCTGTAGGGGTTGTCGTAGCAGATGGCGATGTCGTTCTTTTTCGCGAAGGCGACGGCCTTCTTGAAAAACTCCCGGGAACCGCAGGCACCCGTCGGGTTATTCGGGTAGTTGAGGAACATGGCCTTTGCCCGCTTCACGACGTCTGCGGGAATTTCATCAAAGATCGGGAAGTAGTCGTTCTGGGGGAGCATGGGCATGTGGTAAGGCTCGCAGTTGCCCATGAGGATGCTCGCCCGGTAGGCCGGGTATCCCGGGTCCGTCATCAGGACGATGTCACCCGGGTTCGTGCAGGCAAAGATGAAATGATGGCAGCCCTCCTTGGACCCGATGAGCCCCAGCACCTCGTCGGCCGGATTCAGGGTGACGCCGTAGCGCTCCTTGTACCAGACCGCCACGGCTTCCCGGAAGGCATACATGCCCTTCTCCTCATCCGTCGGGTAACGGTGGTTTTCGGGGACCTTCGCCGTCCGGCACAGCTCTTCGATCACACCGGTCGGGGTGGGCTCCACGGGGTCCCCGATGGCAAGGCTGATGACGTCCACGCCGTCGGCCTTGGCCTTGTTGATCTTCTTCCTCAGCTCCATGAACAGATAGGGGGGGATTTTCGATAACCGGTCAGCAATCTGCACGTTTGTCTCCTCCTAGAAGAATGGCTTAAGGCGAAGGGCTTAGGGCAAAGGGCACAAAGGGAAAAAGGTTCTTGCATTCTACTCTTCCCTTAAGCCTTTAGCCTTTAGCCATTAGCTTTAGCCATTAGCCCTATGCCATTGGGATTGAAAAGGTTACTTTTTCAATCCCAATACATCCTGCATGTCATAGAACCCGTTTGGCTGGCCGACGATCCACTTCGCGGCCCGCACGGCGCCCTTGGCGAAGTTGTCGCGGCTGTGGGCCCGGTGGATGAACTCGAGCCGCTCGCCCAGCCCGCCGTAGATGATCCAGTGCTCGCCGACGATGTCGCCGGCCCGGATCGTCTGGATGCCGATCTCGGACTTGGTGCGCGCCCCAATCATGCCCTTTCGCTCGTAGACGGCCTCCTTGTCGAGGTCCCGCTTGAGGGTGGCGGCGATGATCTGGGCCATCTTCATGGCCGTGCCGCTGGGGGCGTCCTTCTTGAGGTTATGATGGGCCTCGATGAT
This sequence comes from Syntrophaceae bacterium UBA2192, assembly GCA_002327315.1. GTDB lineage: Bacteria > Desulfobacterota > Syntrophia > Syntrophales > UBA2192 > UBA2192. The sequence continues at coordinate 7,317 of DCVI01000165.1, forward strand.
CTCGATGTCGAAATCCTCGCCGACGATGCCGGTGACATACTCGAGGACCTTGAACATGACGTTGACGCCGACGCTCATGTTGGGGGCCAGCACGCAGCGCGTCTTTGCGGCCATTTCCCTGATCTTTGCCATCTGGTCCGCCGAAAACCCCGTCGTCCCGATGACGATGGCCTTCTTGTTGTCCGCGGCGATCCGGAGATGCTCCACGGAGGCCTCGTGATGGGTGAAGTCGATGATGACGTCGCCCTTCCCGATGACCGATTCGAGACCCGCCGAGATCGGGACGCCCTTTTTCCCCAGCCCCAGGGTCTCACCCACATCCTGACCGATGACGGGATGTCCGGCCCTCTCTACGGCGGCCACGACCTCGATGCCGTCTGTCATGTTGATGATGGACGCGATCCTGCCGCCCATCTTCCCGCCGGCTCCCATGACGATTGCCTTTACCATAGCGCCACTCCTTTTCTTCAATCCGCCCTACACCCTGTGCCTTTAGCCTTTAGCCTTTTACCTTTTACCTTTTATATAAACGTGAAGCCCGTTTTTCAGACGGGCTCCACGTTCAAACCAAAGGGTCTGCTACTTGATGAGCCCGAATGTTTTGAGCGACTGCTTCAGCTTCTCGTAGTTGGCATCGGAGAGCTTCACCAGGGGAAGCCTGATCTCGTACTGGATCTTGCCCATCATGGCCAGCGCCGCCTTGACGGGTGCGGGGTTGGTCTCTACAAAGAGGGAATTCACCAGCGGTGTCAGCTTGAAATGAAGCTCCTTGGCCTTTTTGATCTTGCCGGCGTTGATGGTATCGACAAGCTCCGCCATGGCAGCGGGCGCCACATTGGAGGCAACGGAGATGATCCCATGGCCGCCGAGGCACATCAGGGGGAAGGTGAAGAAATCGTCGCCCGAGAGCACGGAGAAGTTCGGGCCGCAGGCGGTGATCATCTCCTGCATCTGCTGGAGAGATCCCGCGGCTTCCTTCACGCCGACGATGTTCTTGATCTTCGAGAGCCTCGCCATGGTATCCGGGGTGATGTTCACACCCGTCCGGCTGGGGATGTTGTAAACGATGATGGGGATGGGGACCGTCTCGGCGACGAGCTTGTAGTGCTGGTAAAGCCCTTCCTGGGTCGGCCGGTTGTAATAGGGGGCGACGATCAGCGCCCCGTCGGCACCCACCTCGTAGGCATGCCGGGTGAGCCGGATGCACTCATCCGTGCTGTTCGATCCCGTGCCGGCGATGACCGGTACACGCTTCTTGACGGCGGCTACGGTGATCTCGATCACCCGGTCGTGCTCCTTGTGGGACAGCACGGGCGACTCGCCCGTAGTGCCGCAGGGGACGATGCCGTCGGTTCCATTCTTAATCTGGAACTCGATCAGTCCCCTTAAAGCCTCCTCATCCACCTTTCCCTTTTTGAAAGGCGTCGCGATGGCGACAATGGCGCCCTTGAACATAGCTCCCATACAACCCTCCTCGTTTCTCTTTAAGCTTGTCATGAGGCGGCTCTAAGTCATCCGCCTTTCGTTTACCGACCCTGACTCGGTGACGAAGTTAGGAAGATAGGAAGCTATGAAGTTAAGAAAGGAAAATTCAAATTCAATTCATTCCTAACTTCCGATCTTCATAGCTTCTTAACTTCGCGTCGCCCGCCTTTCGGCCATTGCATCCGGGGGCTTGCCACCCTGCGACGACTAACGCTCCGAATGGTATGCCTCGTCCCAGAGGAAGCCCTGGTAAACAACCGTGGTGCCGCCTTCCAGGTAAACCTTTTCGAACCCCTGGTTCGTCTTTTCAAAGTAGATTTTCAACGTCTCCCCGCTCTTTACCAGAACATCCACGGGGCTGTCAACGAGTCCTGTCCATGAGGCAACCAGGGCGGTTGCCACGGCCCCTGTCCCGCAGGCCAGTGTCTCATCCTCCACACCGCGTTCGTAGGTCCGCAGCTTGATGCGATGCCGGTTGAGCACCCGGGCAAAATTGGCGTTCGTCCCGGCGGGCTGGTACTCCCCGTGATACCGGATGGTCTTGCCCATGCTGAAGACGTCGTGGCCGTCAACGTCGTTGATGAAGACCACCACGTGGGGCACCCCCGTGTTGATGCTGTTCACCAGTACGGCCGTACCGCCCACGTCGATCGTATATCCCTTGCGAAGATTCTTTGGGTCCGTCAGGCGCAGCTTGACGATGTCGCCCGTTACCTCGGCATCGATGATCCCCGCCCGCGTCTCGAAGGACATCTTTTCGGGGGCGATCCCCTTGATGACGGCGAAGCGCGCCGCGCACCGGCCCCCGTTTCCGCACATCTCCACTTCGCTGCCGTCGGCATTGAAGAAACGCCAGCGGAAATTTGCCCTGTCGGAGTTTTCGATGACGATAAGCCCGTCGGCTCCCACGGCGACATGCTGCCTGCAGACGGCCTTCACGAACTCTTCGACATTCCCGACATCTCTCAGGGCATTTTCCCGATTGTCGATGAGGATGAAATCGTTTCCGCTTCCCTGGATCTTATAGAATTCGATCATGAAAACCTCTTCAAGGTTTGGGCTTCAGGCTTCAGGCATCGGGCTTCAGGATAAAAAAATGAATCCATCCTTTGAAAGCCGGAATCCCGAAGCCGGAATCCGGAATCCCTTATTTAAGGTATGCCGGCACCTTTTCGCCGTGCGTGAGATCCCCGTAGTCCTCGCGCTTGCGGATGACGTGGAACTTTTTATCCTTCACCAAAACCTCGGCGATCCGGGGCCTGGAGTTGTAGTTCGAGGCCATGGAGAACCCGTAGGCCCCGGCACTCATGACCGCCATCAGGTCGCCGCGCTCGAACTTCGGGATCATCCGTCCCTTGGCGAGGAAATCGCCGGATTCGCAGATCGGGCCCACCACGTCGGCCACAAAGCTCCCCCGGTCCCTGATCACCACGGGCTGGATCTGGTGGTAGGAGCCGTAGATACTGGGCCGGATCAGATCGTTCATTCCCGCATCGACGACGACGAAGTTCTTCTCCTCGTTACCCTTCGTGTAGAGGACCTTCGAAACGAGGATTCCGGCATTTCCCACGATCACCCGCCCGGGCTCGAAAATGAAGGTCACCTTGAGATCGCGAACCGAGTCGATGACCGCCCTGGCATATTCCTCCGGGTGGGGCGGCATCTCCTCGTTGTAGGTGATCCCCAGGCCCCCGCCCAGATCCAGGTACCGGATCTCGATGCCCTCGTCCCTCAGCCGGTCGATGAGCTTCTTCAACCTCTCCAGCGCATCGAGGAAAGGGGAGATCTGCGTGACCTGGGAACCGATGTGGCAGTCGACACCGACGATCTCCACGTTCGGCAGCGCCCTGGCCCGCAGGTATTCATCGAGAGACTTCTCGATGTCGATCCCGAATTTGTTCGACTTGAGCCCCGTCGAGATATGGGGATGTGTCTTGGGGTCCACGTCGGGGTTGATGCGAAGGGCGATCCGCGCCTTTTTCCCCATCAGGCCGGCCCGCTCGTTGATGACCCCCAGCTCCTCGGAGGACTCCACATTGAACATCAGGATGTTGGACCGGAGGGCGAAATCGATCTCGTCGATGCGCTTTCCCACGCCGGAGTACACGATCTTTCCGGGGTCCGCACCGACCTGGAGAGCCCTGTGAAGCTCGCCGCCGGAGACGATGTCCACACCGCTCCCTTCTTTCACGAAGATCCGCATGATGGCCAGATTCGAGTTCGCCTTGGCCGCATAGCAGATGATGTGGGGAACCTCCCGAAGGGCCCCGTCGAAGACCCGGAAATGCTTCAACAGGGTCCTGTGGCTGTACAGGTAGAAGGGCGTGCCGACCTTTTCGGCAATCGCCTCGACGGGAACATCCTCGCACCAGAGCTTGTCGTCGCGGTAATTGAAGTAGTTCATCCCGGGAACCTGTTGCACCCTCTTATTTAACCGGAACTTCACCAGCCGGTTTTTCCGGCTGTTGAGCACTCGTGTTCGCTTTCGGCGTCTGCGGCGGGAGGGGATCCCCTTTCTTTCCGCATGCCGGCACGGTCAGCAAAAAGATGCCTATTATAATGATGAGGGCATATCTGCACAAGCGCGTTCTTTTCCCCATGCGCTTATCCTTTATCCTTTATCCTTTTACTTTTACCCTTCTTTTCCGCCTCCCCGATCTGCTTGAGCACTTCCTTCCTCGCTGTCCCGCCGATCGTCTGCCGGGCATTGACTGCCTTCTTCACGGGGATGACGGCATAAACACCCTCATCGAAGCCCGTGTAGAATTTCCGGAATTCCCGGAGGCTGAGATCGGAGAGATCTTTCCCCTTGGCGATGCAATGGGCCACGAGCCGCCCGACGATCCCGTGGGCTTCCCGGAAGGGAACCCCATAGGTAACGAGGTATTCGGCCACGTCGGTGGCCGTCGAGAACCCCTTCGCGGCTTCTTCCAGCATCCGGGGCCGATTGAAGGTGAGATTCCCGGCCATCCCGTTGAGGACCATGAGGCTCATCTTCACCGTGTCGACGGTGTCGAAGAGGGGTTCCTTGTCCTCCTGCAGGTCCCGGTTGTAGGTCATCGGAAGCCCCTTCAGGACCGTGAGGATCTTCACGAGGTTCCCGTAGACCCGACCGGTTTTTCCCCGGACCAGCTCCGCCACGTCGGGGTTTTTCTTCTGGGGCATGATGCTCGAGCCCGTCGTGTAGGCGTCGGAGATCTCCACGAAGCCGAATTCGCCCGAGGACCAGATGATAAGGTCTTCGCAGAAGCGGCTCAGGTGCATCATCAGAAGGCTTGCATCGAAGATGAACTCGGCCACGAAATCCCGGTCGGCAACGGCGTCCATGCTGTTGGCCGAGATCGATTTGAAGCCCAGCAGCCTCGCCGTGTACTTCCGGTCGAGCGGCAGGCTGGTGCCGGCGAGCGCAGCCGATCCCAGGGGCATCACGTTGACCCTCTCCAGGCATTCTGCAAGCCTTGTCGCGTCCCTGCCGAGCATCTCCCGGAAGGCGAGCAGGTAGTGCGACAGGAGCACCGGCTGCGCCTTCTGCATGTGGGTGTAGCCGGGCATGATGGTGTCAAGCTCCCTCCTGGCGAGGGCGATGAAGGTTTTCTGCAGCCCGGCAACGAGCTTCAGGATCTCGCCGATCTCGTCTCTCAGGTAGAGGCGCATGTCGAGGGACACCTGGTCGTTGCGGCTCCGGCCGGTATGGACTTTGCCGCCCGCGGGACCGATCCGCTCGATGAGGCCCCGCTCGATTGCCATGTGGATGTCCTCGTCGCTCTGCACGAACCGGAAGGCGCCCGAGCCGATTTCCGTCCGGAGTTCGGCCAGGGCCTCGAGGATCTTGCCGGCGTCGGCGGGAGGGATGATCCCCTGCTTCTCCAGCATCCGGCAGTGGGCGATGCTCCCCTCGATGTCATGGTCGTAGAGCCTCATGTCAAAGGGAAGCGACGCCGTGAAGACCTCCACGAGCCGGTCCGTCTCCTCCGTGAACCGCCCGCTCCAGAGCTTTCTCCGTGTTTTTCCGCCCATGTACCACCTGTGGGTAAGACAGTTGATCAGTTAATAAGTTGACAAGTTGATAAGTTAAGGAGTTGACGAGTTGAATAGCTGATTTCGCAATTTCCGAATCAACTCATCAACCAATCAACTATTTACCCTTCTTCCGGAGGTACGCCGCGATGCGCAGGCGCAGGGCGTTGAGCCGGATGAAGCCCGTGGCGTCCTTCTGCTCATAGCCGCCGCTCTTCTCGAAGGAGGCGATGTCCTCGCTGTAGAGCGAGTTCGGCGACTTGCGGCCCACGACGATGCAGTTGCCCTTGTAGAGCTTCAGGCGGGCCGTGCCCGTCACGTTTTCCTGCGTGGAATCGATGAACTGCTGCAGGGCCTTCATCTCGGGCGAGTACCAGAACCCGTTGTAGACGAGCTGGGCGTACTTCGGGATCAGCCCGTCGCGTATGAACATCACCTCGCGATCCATGGCGATCGTCTCGACGGCCCGGTGGGCGGCCCAGAGCACCGTCCCTCCGGGGGTCTCGTAGACGCCGCGGGACTTCATGCCCACAAAGCGGTTTTCCACCATGTCCACACGCCCGATGCCGTTTGCGCCGGCAACCGTGTTCAGGTGATCGAGCAGGGTGGCCGGGCTCATCTTCTTTCCGTTTACCGCCACGGGGTTTCCCTTCTCGAAGTCGATCTCCACGTAGGTCGGCTTGTCGGGCGCCTTCTCGGGGGACACCGAAATCGTGAAAATGTCCTCCGTCGGCTCGTTCCAGGGGTTCTCCAAGATGCCGCCCTCGTGGGAGATGTGCAGGGAGTTGCGGTCCGAGCTGTAGGGCTTGTCCTTCGACACGGGGAGGGGGATATTGTGCTTGGCCGCGAAGTTGATCATGTCCTCCCGCGACGTGAAGGTCCACTTGTCGTCGCGCCAGGCGGCGATGATCCGGATGTCCGGGTCCAGTGCCATGTAGGTGAGCTCGAAGCGCACCTGGTCGTTCCCCTTGCCCGTGGCGCCATGGCACACGGCATCGGCCTTCTCGCGGTGAGCGATCTCGATCTGCTTCTTGGCGATGAGCGGCCGCGCAATCGAGGTTCCCATCAGGTAGGTCCCCTCATAGATGGCGTTGGCCCGCAGCATGGGAAACACGAAGTCCCGGGCGAACTCCTCCCGCAGGTCTTCGATGTAGCACTTGCTGGCCCCCGTTTTGATGGCCTTCTGCTCGAGGCCGTCCAGTTCCTCCTTCTGGCCGACATCGGCCGCAAAGGCGATGACCTCGCATCCCTTGTAGGATTCCAGGAGCCATTGGATGATGACCGACGTATCCAGCCCGCCCGAATAGGCGACAACCACTTTTTTTACCTTGTTCGACATTCCTTGATTCCTCCTCTTCTAAATGGAGAAGTTAAGAAGGTGGGAAGGTAAGAAGTTTGGACAAGCTCTCGGCAGACCGAATGCCTCCCGATCCTCCAACCTTCTCACCCTCTGCCTGCACACGGCCGGCAAAATCGTTTCATGGATCGACAGCAATTTTCACTTCAACATCAATATCTCGAGTATGGCTTTCTGCACGTGCAGCCTGTTCTCCGCCTCGTCCCAGACCACGGACCGGGGCCCGTCGAGGACCTCCGCGGAGATCTCCTCGCCGCGATGCGCCGGCAGGCAGTGCATGACAATGGCATCCTGCTTTGCGTGCTGCATGAGTTTCCGGTTCACCTGGTAGCCCTCGAAAACCTTCGTACGGGCCTCCTGCTCGGCCTCCTGGCCCATGCTGGCCCAGACGTCTGTGTAGACCACGTCGGCATTCTTCACGGCCTGGGCGGGATCCCGGAAAAGCGAGACACCCCTGGGTGCTTTCTTCCTCCCCCGCTCCAGAATCCGGGCGTCGGGGTCATAGCCCTTCGGGCAGGCCAGCGTGAGCTTGAAGGGGAGCTTTGCCGCCGCATCGATCCACGAGTTGGCCATGTTGTTGCCGTCGCCCACGTAGGCGATCTTTAGACCCTCGTAGGTGCCGATTTTCTCGACGATGGTGAAGAGGTCGCTAACGATCTGGCAGGGGTGCATGAGATCCGTCAGGCCGTTGATGATCGGAATCGTTGCATGCCGGGCAAACTCCTCGACGGACTCCTGTGCGAAGGTCCGGATCATGACGGCATCGAGGTAGCGCGAGACGATCCTCGCCGTGTCGGCAATCGTCTCGCCCCGTCCCAGCTGCGTGTCGCGGCTGTTGAGATAGATGGCCAGCCCGCCCAGCTGATACATCCCGGCCTCGAAGGAAAGCCGCGTTCGCGTCGAGGACTTGTCGAAGATCATGCCCAGCGTCTTGCCGGCCAGGGGCTGGTAGATGATCCCGTCCTTCAGCATGGCCTTCAGCGTTGCCGCATGGCTGAAGATCCGGTCAAAATCCTTTCTCGTCAGATCGTAGACACTCAGGAAATCTTTTTTCACCGCGCCATCACCTCATCGAGAACTTGCACCAGCCTGTCCACATCCTGCCTCGTGACGACCAGAGGCGGCACCATCCGGAGGATATGATCAAAGGTACAGTTTATGAGAACCCGCCGCTCAAGGCAGGCTTTCACGATGGAATTGCCCTCAACGGTGAGGTCCAGGCCGACCAGGAGACCCTTGCCGCGCACATCCTGGACGACGGGGTGATCCTTCCTCAGCGACCAGAGACGCTCCTGGAGGTATTCGCCCATCTTCCGGCAGTTCTCCAAAAATCCCTCCGCCAGGATCGTCTCCAGCGTCGCGATCGCCGCCGCCATGGCAAGCGGGTTTCCGCCGAAGGTGGAGGCGTGGGTTCCCGGGCCGAAGCTGGCCGCGACCTTCTCCGTCGCGGCGAGAGCCCCCGCCGGAACGCCGTTGCCCAGGGCCTTGGCCAGCGTCATGATATCGGGCGTGACTCCGTAGTGTTCGTATCCGAAGAGCTTGCCCGTCCGGCCCATGCCCGTCTGCACCTCGTCGAGGATCATGAGGATGCCCTTGCGGTCACAGATCTCCCGGACGGCCCCCAGGTACCCCTCGTCGGGCACGCGGACGCCGCCCTCGCCCTGGATGGGCTCGAGCAGGACGGCACAGGTCTTCTTCGAGACGGCTTTCTCGAGGCACTGCACGTCATTGAAGGGAATGTACCGAAACCCCTCCGGCAACGGGGAAAAGCCCACGTGGAACTTCTCCTGGCCCGTGGCCGTGATCGCCGCCAGCGTCCTGCCGTGGAAGGACCCCTTCATAGTGAGGATCTCGTAGCGCCCGTTCAGATTGTCGTGGCCGTACTTGCGCGCCAGCTTGATGGCCGCCTCGTTCGCCTCGGCCCCGCTGTTGCAAAAGAACACCCTGTCGGCAAAGGAATTCTCCACCAGCATCTCTGCAAACCGGATCTGGGGCTCCGTGTAGTAGAGGTTGGAGACGTGCATCAGGGTACCGGCCTGCCTGCGGATGGCCTCGACCACCTTCGGGTGCGAGTGCCCCAGGCTGCAGACGGCGATCCCTGCGACGAAGTCGACGTACTCCTTCCCCTCGGTGTCCCAGAGGTGCGCGCCCTCGCCCCGCACGAAGACAACGGGCTGGCGCCTGTAGGTCCCGATAATGTTTTTCTCCGACGATGCGATCAACTCTTCTTTGTTCATCTCTTTGGTTCCGTGTCTTGCAGCCCTATGCCTTGGCGAATTTTGTCATTGCGAGGAACGAAGTTACAAAGCAATCTTCGTTATGGAATCACCGCAAATATCTCAAAAGCTCTCAAACGTGGATCTCCACGCCTGTTAATACCCTATACCTTAATCTTCCTCTCCCCTCGAGGGAGAGGAGCGAGGTGAGGGGGTCCTTCGACAAGCTCAGGATGACTTTTTATATTCGCCATGGTGAGCCTGTCGAACCATCACCCTCACCCCTACCCTCTCCCGGAAAAGGAATGGGAATTATTCACCCTCACCCTGACCCTCTCCCCTCAAGGGAGAGGGAACCTACAAGGTAAATTTCCCCGTAGGGAGAGGGAGCTGAAGGGTTCGTGCTTTACAGCACGATCTCCGTCCCCACCCCCTGGTCCGTAAACACCTCCAGGAGCATGGCGTGTTTCTTCCGGCCGTCGACGATGTGTGCCTTGCGGACACCGCCGCGCAGGGCCTTGAGGCAGCACTTCACCTTGGGAAACATTCCGCCTGCGATGGTCCCGTCATCGATCAACTGAAGGGCCCGGGTGTTGTCCATTGTGTTGATGAGCTGCTTCCGGCCGTCCCAGACGCCTTCCACGTCCGTCAGCAGGACGAGCTTCTCGGCCTTCAGGGCCGCCGCCACCTCGCCGGCCACGATATCGGCGTTGATGTTGTAGGTCTCGCCGTTATCGCCCGCGCCGGTCGGTGCGATGACGGGGATGAAGCCGTCCTTCACAAGCGACATGATGAGATCGGCGTTGATCTCCTTCACCTTGCCCACGAGCCCGATGTCGATGATCTCCGTCGGGATGTCTTTCTGTTTCTCCTCGTTGAGGTAGTACTTCTCGGCGCGGGTGAGGTTCCCGTCCTTGCCGGACAGCCCCACGGCCTTGCCGCCGTTGCGGTTGATGAGGCCCACGATCTCCTTGTTCACGGAGCCCACGAGGACCATCTCGACGATGCTCATGGTCTCCTCGTCGGTAACCCGCATGCCCTGGATGAACTGCGACTCCTTCCCGAGCTTCTTCAGGACGGCTCCGATCTGGGGCCCGCCGCCGTGGACGACAACGGGGTTGATCCCGATGTACTTCATCATGACGATGTCCATGGCAAAGAGCTTCTTTAACTCATCGTCCACCATGGCGTGGCCGCCGTACTTGACGACGATCGTCTTGTTGTAGAACCGGCGAATGTAGGGCAGCGCCTCGAGAAGAATCTCCGCACGCTCCTGGGCACCCAACTTCATTTCTGCCATATCAACACTCCTGAAATCAGCGTATCTGGTTTCGTCATGCTTCTGATCGGCTTCGGGCTTCGGGCTTCGGGCTTCAGGATAATACATTCTTTTCCCTGCCCGATTCCTGAATCCGGAAGCCGGATGCCCGTCGTTACAGGATGTAACGACTGAGATCCTCGTCCTCGACGATATTCTCCAGCTTGTCTCTCACGTAGGCCGCATCGATGACGATTTCCCTCTCTTTCATCTCCGGCGCATCAAAGGAGATCTCTTCGAGCAGCGTCTCCATGATCGTGTAGAGGCGCCGGGCGCCGATGTTCTCGGTGCGTTCGTTCACAACCTGGGCCAGCCGTGCCAGTTCCGCCACCCCGTCAGGCACGAACTCCATCTCGATGCCCTCGGTCGCCAGCAGCGCCGTGTACTGGCGGATCAGGGCGTTCTTCGGCTCGGTGAGGATGCGGACGAACTCTTCCTCCCCCAGGCTCTCCAACTCGACGCGGATGGGAAATCTACCCTGCAGTTCCGGAATCAGGTCCGAGGGTTTGGCGACGTGGAAGGCGCCGGCGGCGACGAACAGGATGTGGTCGGTCTTCACCGGCCCGTACTTGGTGTTGACCGTGCTCCCTTCGACGATCGGCAGGATGTCGCGCTGCACCCCCTCGCGGGAGACCTCGGGTCCGTGCCCCCCCTCGCGGCTGGCGATCTTGTCTATCTCGTCGATGAAGATGATGCCGCTCTGCTCGGTCCGCTCCCTGGCCAGAGTCTGGACCTTCTCCATGTCGACCAGTTTTTCGGCTTCTGTTTCGATCAGCAGGTCGCGCGCTTCGGCAACCTTCATCCGCCGCCGTTTGGTCTTTTTCGGAAAGAGGTTGCCGAACATCTCCTTGATGTTGATCCCCATCTCCTCGGCGCCCTGGGGGGTGAAGACCTCCATCATCGGCATCTTCACCTCCTGGGTCTCAACCTCTACGTAGCGGTTGTCGAGCTCGCCCATGCGCAACAGCTTGCGCAGCTTGTCGCGGGTTCCGCCTTCCGCCTTCGCCGAGGCTTCGGCGGACAAGTCGCTAGCCAGGGCGTGAGTCTCGCCGGGCAGCAGCAGATCGAGCAGCCGCTCTTCGGCCACGTCTTCGGCCTTGACCCGGACCGCCTGCGCCTCCTCGGCCTTGACCATGAGGATGGCCAGCTCCACCAGGTCGCGGACCATGCTTTCGACGTCACGGCCAACGTAGCCGACCTCGGTGAACTTGGAGGCTTCGACCTTGACGAAAGGCGCCTGGGCCAGCTTGGCCAGACGCCGGGCGATCTCGGTCTTGCCGACGCCGGTGGGGCCGATCATGATGATGTTCTTCGGCGCGATCTCGTCCCGCAGCTCTGCCGGCACCTGCTGACGTCGCCAGCGATTTCGCAGCGCCACGGCCACCGCCCGTTTGGCGGCTTTCTGGCCGACGATGTAGCGGTCAAGCTCGCTGACGATCTCCCGGGGGGTGAAATTGGTCACGGCAGGGCCTCCACCAGAATCTGGTCGTTGGTATAGATGCAGATGCCGGCGGCGATGCGCAGCGACTCCTCGGCTACCTGCCGGGCCGAAAGCTCCGAATGGGCCAGCAGCGCGCGGGCCGCAGCCAGGGCGAAGGGCCCGCCGGAGCCGATGGCAGCGACGCCATCATCGGGCTCGATCACATCCCCGGCGCCGGAGAGGACCAGGGTCGTCTCGGCGTCGCTGACAATCAGCAGCGCCTCGAGCTGACGCAGTATGCGGTCGGTGCGCCAGTCCTTGGCCAGGGCGACAGCCGCCCGGGTGAGGTTGCCGCGAAACTCCTGCAGCTTGGCGTCGAACTTCTCGAAGAGAGTGAACGCATCGGCGGTGCTGCCAGCAAACCCGGCAATGATCCGGTTGTCGTACATGCGACGAATCTTGCGGGCGCCGTGTTTCATGACTGTGTTGCCCATGGTCACCTGGCCGTCGCCGGCGATGGCGACTTCGCCATTCCGCCGGATGCAGACGATGGTGGTTCCGCGAAACATAAGACTCCTCGTTTTGATATTCGCTGCCGAATGAAAATGCGCTGAAATATAGCACAGCTTGAAAGGCAAAAAAAGCAAAATGCTGCCCCACCGACGGCTCCGAACGGGCGGTTACGACTTCGGCGGCAGCGGCCGGCTGCAATTATCGCGGCAAAATGAGTGTAGCGACGGTCCCCAGGCCGGGAGCGCTCTCAAGCTGGATGTTGCCGCCGTGGTTCTGGGCAAACTGCCGGGCGTAATAGAGGCCGAGGCCGAAGCCACGAACCTGGCCGGTATGCGCCGGGTCGACCTGGTAGAATTTTTCGAAAACCTTGGGCAGCTCCTCTCTGGCAATCCCCGGCCCGGTGTCGCGTACCACCAGGCGCACCGATTCCTTCCGGAGTAGTGCGGAAAGGCCGATGGCGCCGCCCGGAGGAGTGAACTTGATGGCGTTTTCCAGCAGGGCGCGCAGGGCCATGATGATGCGCTGCCGGTCCAGATTCATTTCAGGCAGGTTGGACAGCAGCGAATTTTCCAGCCGCAACCCCTTTTTCTGCAGATCCTTCTGCAGTTCGCCGACGACGCTGACGAGCAGTTCGCCGGGATTGACCGGGGCGAGCCGCGGTGGCCCCTCCTGCAGGATGATCTCGCTGTAGTAGAGCAGATCTTGAATCAGATAACTGAGATACTGCGACTCCTCAATGACCAGCGGGAGCGTTTCCTGAAAGGAAGGGTCGGTAGGGTCGATGATGCCTTGGTCAAGGTTCTGGATGAAGAGAGAGATGGCGGTGGTGGGAGTCTTGAGCTTGTGGGTATTAACACCCGGGGTCGAACCCGGGCGCGGATTGAAACAGCAGATCCCCGACCAGATGACCGGCCGCTCGCGGTTACGCCCAGGAGCGATTCGGGCCGCGGATCGGGAGATAGAAAAAGAATGTTCCCCGCACAGGCGTGGATGACCTGCACCAACGCCCTGTAAGCCGGCATTGGGTGGCAAGGCACTACATCCGATTTCAGGTCTTTTGACCTTGTCCGAGGCGGTGCGGCGACTGGTAGTCGAGCGGCTGCGCTTGGAGTATCCGTGGTGGACGAACCACCAGAACTGGCGGCGGAGTTTGCGAATCTAGCGGCCAATAATAGCGTTCAAACAATATTAAAAAATTTGGATTTTCGACAGAGTTAAGATACAGGTCCCAATATTTTTTCGCTTCGATTTCGTTGGAATAGAGCGGCATCTCCTGACCTCTCTGAAAATGCAAAACAACTTGAGGTGGCGGCGACCGAGGCGACCATAATCCGCAGCTCAAGGCATGGGCTATGATCTTTTTAATGGCAGAATTATACTACACCCGTTGGCCGAAAAGAAGTGATTTTTGTTGAAAACAACAATAAAATAAGCTACTTATGCGCTAATCTCGTGCCTGTGATGAATGCCGGTACGGGCTTCCTGGCCTGGAGGATGCATTGCGCCCGATATTGCCGATTCCGCATGCCGGCACATGCGAGAATGAACCATACCCCTGCCGGCCGATGGAATCAAAGCAACCCCAAAATCCCCTTGAGACTCTTCTCCACCTCTGCCATCTCCTCGGCGGTCAGGCTGGTCAGAGGACCCTCGCCGAACCGGCCAAGGTCAAGGGCGCGGGGTTGGTCGACAATAACCTGGCAAGGTTTAAGCAGTCGGTCTCGGGGCGCGATGGTGATCCGCCAGCGTTTGAAGCTGGGGTAGACCTGGGTTGATAAGGGCAGAATGACCACCATCGGGGTGCCGCTGGCGGTCAGCGAATCGTCTTGAATGACGAGTACCGGCCGAATCTTGGAAATCTCCCGTCCGCGACCGGGGTTAAGATTGGCAACCCAAATTTCGCCGCGCCGCTTCATTTCCACCACCGTTGACCATTTTCATCGGACGATGGTTCACCGGGTTTGCGCCCTTCGCCGATTTCGAGGGCCTCGTTGTCGGCTTCAAGGAAATCTTCGGCCATCTCGATGGCCTCTCGGCGAATGGCCTCATCAGCATAGGCGGTGCGTGCTTCTGCCACCAACTCGGCCATGAAGCGCTCACGTTCGCGGCGGGCAAGATAATCGCTGATGGCCTGGCGGGCCACCTCGGAGCGGGGCAGACCTTCCCGACTGGCTTCTTCTTCCAAACGGTGATCCAGATCATCGGGCAGGCGAAGGCTGAGAGCAGGCATGTGAACTCCTTTGACGCGCAACTTGTAATACAAATTGTAATTCGCTTTGTCCGCAGCGTCAACCCGCAATTTTTCAATTCTGACCAAGTTGTCTAGTACAATCAGCTCCCCTCGTCGCCAGATGGAATATAATGGAGTTGCAGACCGACCAGAGCTTGTCCCTGCATAACATTGGAGGTCAACACCATGGCAAACGAAAGAATCACCGGCGACATGCGGGTTTGGGAAGTGATCCAGCGCTACCCGGAAACCTTCGAGGTGTTCCGGCGGCACGGCTGCCCGGATATGCGGCATGGCATTTTCGCGCTTTCTGCCCACGTCATGAAGGTCCGCTGGGCAGCTCGGGCGCACAAGATCCCGCTGGCTGAGTTGTTGCGCGATCTCAACGCCGAGGTCGAGGCACAACGGACCGGCAAGGCAGCCTGACTACCGGAAGTGCAAATATATTTGCGCCCTCTCTCCTTCTGTAGAATATTCCTCAGTCTTCTGCAGATTATTCCGCACACGTGAAGTGTGTCCTTTGTTGATTCCCCTTGTTTTCCAAGTTATTACGGACCATTCCAGACCAAGGTGGAACTGGCACGGGACATGAAAGATGACTTTGGGCGTAACGCTTTGCCTCCGCGTTGCTCCTTGCCCGGGTCCTGAGCACGACGCTAAAAGGCTCNNCGGCCTCCCGCCCCGACGCATACGCCCTGGCCGAATTTTCGGTCCAGAACCTCTCTTGCGGCTCCTGCGTGCAGAACATCCGCAACGCCCTCGGTGGCGTCAAAGGGGTGGGGACGGTGGATGTCATCGTCACTTCGGGGCGGGCGCGGGTGGAATATGTACCCTCCAGCATTGATGCTGCCGCTATTGCCGACCGTATCAGCGGCGCCGGTTATCCAGCTTCGCTGAGCCGGGATCTTTCGGCCGCCGACTATCAGGCTCTCCGCGAGGA
This sequence comes from Syntrophaceae bacterium UBA2192, assembly GCA_002327315.1. Lineage (GTDB taxonomy): Bacteria > Desulfobacterota > Syntrophia > Syntrophales > UBA2192 > UBA2192. The sequence goes on from DCVI01000165.1 coordinate 22,813, forward strand.
CGCGACGCGGCTGGCCGATCGCTACGTCGGCCGCATCGGCGAGAAGCTGGTCAGTCGTGACGATTTTTCGGCGGCACTGTCCCGGCGCGAAAGCGCTGTCGCCGCTCCCGGTCAGGGGCTGCTGAAGTCGATTTGGGACGAGATTCTGCAGCGGGAACTGCTGCTGGTGGCCGCCGAGAAAAACGCCGTGGTGGCGCGGGAAGGGGAGGTCGATCTGGAGTTGCAGAAGTTGCGTACGGCCAGTGGCGACTTCGACGCCGAAGTCCAGGCCCGATACGGGAGCACCGAAGAGTTTCGCCGTCAACTGAAGGAAGCGATGATCATCCAGCGCAACATCGACGAGAATGTGCTGCAGGGTGAGGCGGACCAATCCGTGGCCCGATTGAAGATCGATCGCTGGTTTCGCGAACTGGCTACCGTCGTCCCGGTCGTCATTTTCGATCCGGCCCTTAAATCGGCGGTCGAGGCGGGCGGCAAAGGGTGCGGCGGGGGTTGTTGCGGGTGAGAAGACCGTGACTCGTGACTGGTGAAAAGCAAACTCTTCTCGCACAGAGCACACCGAGGGCACAGAGAAACCCAAATGCTCAATAGATTGAAGATTTCTCGGTGTTCTCTGTGAGCTCAAGTGAGCGAAGCGAACGGGTGCGAGGCGCCTTGATTTTTTTGCCAGTCACGAGTCACGAAACGGGTGAATTAACCACATACGAATTTACAGGAGCCGAATAAATGAGCGAACGTCAGGAAAAACGTGCCCAGTTCCAGCAGGAGAAGAAACGCGGCCTGCTCCCCATGCTGGTTGCCGGACTGGTGGTTTTGGCAGCGGCCGGCGTTATCGGCTGGAAAACCGTCGGCGGCAGCAGCGGCGGCGCTCCCTACCAGACGGTTGTTGCCGAGGGGGGCGTAGTGGCCATTCCGGTGGCCCAGGTGAGCGATGGCAAGGCACATTTCTTCAGCTATCGCAACGGCGACAGTTATATCAACTTTTTCGTTCTCAAGAGCGATGACGGTGTTATTCGCGCCGCCTTCGACGCCTGTGACGTCTGCTACCACGCGAAGAAGGGGTATCGACAGGAGGGCGATTCCATGGTCTGCAACAACTGCGGCATGAAGTTCCGCTCTGAAATGATCAACGAGGTGAAGGGCGGTTGCAACCCGGCGCCGATCGAGCGCTCCGTAACCGACGGCCGGGTCGTTATCGCGGCGGCGGAACTTGAGCAGGGCGGGAAATATTTCCCATGAACCTGCGAACCATCGCCTTCAACAACCTGCGCCGGCGCAGGGCGCGCCTGGTCTTCCTGGTGGCCGGCCTTTTGATCGGGGTAGCCACGGTAGTGACCCTTCTTTCCCTTACCGAGTCGCTGACCATGGAGGCCGAGCACAAGCTCGACACTTACGGCGCCAACATCCTGATCACGCCGCGCAGCGACGAACTTTCTCTCGCCTATGGCGGCATCACTCTGGGCGCGGTTTCCGTCGATGCCCACGAGATTCGCCAACGGGATCTGGTCCGGATTTTCGACATCCCCAATGCCCGCAACATCGCAGCCGTTACCCCGAAGGTGCTGGGGGCTGTTGAGGTGGGCGCCGCCCGGGTGCTCCTCATGGGGGTCAACCAGGAGGTGGAATTCCAGGTCAAACGCTGGTGGTCGGTGGACGGGCGGCCGCTGGTCGCGGATGACGAGATGGTGGCGGGCAGCGCCGTGGCTCGGCGTCTTGGTCTGGCGATGGGAGAGCCGGTCGTCGTCGACGGCCGCAGTTTCACCCTGACCGGCATCCTGCGCGAGACCGGCTCCCAGGACGACCACCTGCTGATCGGCTCGCTGCCGGCCGTGCAGGCCCTGCTCGGCAAGGAGGGACTGGTGTCGCTGGTGGAGGTATCGGCTCTCTGCGGTGATTGCCCGGTGGAAGATATGGTGAACCAGATCGCCGTGGTTCTTCCTGACGTCAAGGTCAGCGCCATCCAGCAGGTGGTGAAGACGCGCATGCATGCCCTCGATCAATTCCGCACCTTCTCCCTCGGCGTCGGGGTGGTGGTCATCCTGATCGGCGCCCTGGTGGTTTTCGTCACCATGATGGGCTCGGTCAATGAACGGACCCGGGAGATCGGCATTTTCCGGGCGCTCGGTTTCCGCCGCGGACACGTGGTGGGGCTCATCCTCATGGAAGCCTCGGCGGTGAGCCTGCTTGCCGGCTTGCTCGGCTTCCTCGCCGGCATGGGCGCGACCCGGTTGATCCTGCCGTTTCTGGCTGAAGAGCATCCGCACCTGGTCTGGAGTCTGCCGCTGGCCGGCGGGGCGATCCTTCTCGCCCTGGTCGTCGGCGCCCTGGCTTCCTTTTATCCGGCGCTGCACGCCAGCCGGATGGATCCGACGGAAGCTTTAAGGGCGTTGTAAAATCGGTGATTGGTGATTGGTGATTGGGAAAATCGGCTTAAAGGCCGTGACTGGTGACTCGTGACTGGTGACTGGTAAAACCTGAATGCGAAAGAGAAAGAGCAATGGCTTTTATCGAAATAATTGGATTAAAAAAGCGCTATGAAGGCGAGGCGGACTGTGTGGAGGCTCTGAAAGGGGTCGACCTGAGCGTCGCGGAGGGGACGTTCCTCGGCGTCATGGGGCCTTCGGGTTCCGGCAAGAGTACTTTTCTCGCTATCCTGGGAGGACTCTGCCATCCTACTTCCGGCCAGGTGCGGGTGGACGGCATCGACCTCTATGGGCTCGGGCAGGAAAAACTCGCCGATTTCCGGCGGGAATATCTTGGCTTCGTCTTCCAGTCCTTCAATCTCGTGCCGTATCTGACCGCGCTGGAAAACGTTATGCTGCCGCTGGCGGTCAAGAAGATGCCGGCCGCCACCAAGCGGGAGCGGGCGCGAGAGGTGCTGGCCCGCGTCGGTCTCGCCGCCCGGGCGACCCATCTGCCGAGCCAGCTCTCCGGTGGCGAGCAGGAGCGGGTCGCCATTGCCCGTGCCCTGGTGAACGCGCCGCCGCTGATTCTCGCCGACGAGCCGACCGGCAGCCTCGATACGGCGACCAGTACGGAAATTATGGGACTGCTCGCCGAGCTGAACAAGGAAGGGCAGACGATCGTCATGGTCACCCACAATCCGGAGAACCAGGCCTGGTTCCATCGCACCGTCTCCCTGCGGGACGGGCTGGTCGCTTCCGATATCGCCACCGCTGCCCCGTTGCGGGCGGCGGCCGGTTGAGGAGAGGGTCTTGCTCCTGCTTTTTCTCTTGAGCCTGGCGTTTCTCTCCCTGGGCATCCTGACAGAGCTGGAACGGCGGCATGAGGATGTGCAACCCACCGGCGGCAGTTGCCCCGCCTGCAACCGGCCGGCGGAGGCAGAGTGGCTGCTCTGCCCGCATTGCCGCACGTTGCTCAAGGAAACCTGCGGCAGCTGCGGCCGGCAGGTTTCCGCCTGGCATTCGTTTTGCCCCGACTGCGGTCGTCAGCGTTGTGCGGAGGAACGATGAAACGACCCCTTCTGACCGGATCGGCGGTCCTGCTGTTGGCCGGCGGGAGTTTTCTTGCCGTTTTCTTCTATAATACCTGGTCCTGGCACTGCGGGCGGTGCACCGCCTCGACGTTCCTGAATCCCGGGCCCTTCGGCCTGATCCTGCTGGCGCTCAATGGGCTGGCGGTTTTCCTCCTGGTCGGCCTCAAGCTGCACCGTCGCCTCTCCCTTTCTCGCTCTCGCTGCCGCTGCGGTGGCACTCTGTCCGCAGGGTGGCGCTACTGCCCGAGTTGCGGCCGCGCGAACAATCCCTGATCTGACCAGGTACTACTGGGACTCCTCCGAGCTCCCTTTCTTTCGTTTGTCCTGCCTGTACTGCCTAATCGAAGTCAACCGCGTTTCGTTCAGTTTCCGGCCATGGCCTGTCCGGCTTAATGGTGGTAGTATATAATCCGATTTTGCTTGTGGAAGATTCAACCCAAGCGCACCGGTGACGCATGGCCGGATGGCGAGACTTGCAGGTACCGCATGAAAAGGCATCTTTTCCAGTCTGGTAGCGAGTTGATTCGGGAAGAGCTTGCCGGGCTGCCGACTGTGTCTCCCGAGTTTC
>DCVI01000075.1 GCA_002327315.1 Syntrophaceae bacterium UBA2192
CTCGGCGCCGAGGGGATCGCGATGGGGACCCGTTTCATGACGACGAAGGAAAGCCCCCTGCATGAATTCTTCAAGAAGCTCTCCGTCGAGAAGGATGTCACCGACACCCTCTATTCCGACCGCTTCGACGGTCTGTACTGCCGGGTCCTCGACACCCCGGCGGCACGAAAGGCCATCCGGAAGGGCCTCGATCTTCCCGCAGCGTTTTTCACCTCGCAGGATATTGCCCGGCAGTTGAGGCTGCCCTACGCAAAGCTCTTCGCCGGCGTGGTGGCCTCGGGCTGGAAGAACGCGAAGCAGCTTGCCTTCATGGCCAACGCCTTCAAGGCCATCCGCATCGCCACGGAAAACGGCGACAACGAAAAGGGTGTCCTCACAGTGGGCCAGGCGACGGGGCTTGTGCGAGACATCCCTTCGGTGGCCGAACTGATCGAGAGAATGGTCACCGAGGCATCCGCCGCGCGAGAGCGTCTCGACCGGGCTATTCCAGCCTGAAGACTGACCGGATTTTAACCCTTCAAGCTTGCGAAGAGCGGAAGAGCAGAGCATCGGAAGAGCGGCATGGAATGAAGATTGGTTCTATTTCGGACGGTTATCTTCTTTTCTGCTCTTCCTCTCTTCCTAGCTTCCGCTCTTCACATGGCCTCATCGCAGATAACCGATAAACGACAGGTCAACCGTTTGCATTCCGACTAGCAAAGGAGAAAAGCATGGCCATTCTGGAGTGGAGGAAAGAAGACTCGGTCGCCGTCATCACCCTGACCAACGGCGAGAACAGGCACAACCCCGATTTCGTCGCGGCGTTCCTGGCGGCGCTCGATGAGATCGAAAAAGACCCGGCGCTCACCTCCGTCGTCATCCTGTCGGGCGATGCGAAGAGCTGGTCCCAGGGGATTGACCTCACCTGGATGATGGCAAAGATGCAGCAGAAGGACATCCAGGGCATCCGCGATTTCATGTACGGGATCAACAGCGTCTTCAAGCGGGTGCTTCTCTACCCCATGCCGGTGATCGCCTGTCTGAACGGACATGCAGCGGCCAACGGGGCCATCCTGGCCTGTGCCTGCGATTTCCGCCTCATGCGCTCCGACAAGGGGTTCTTCTTTTTCCCCGAGATCGACATCGGCATCCCCTTCTTGCCCGGAATGATCGCCTTCCTGAAGAAAGCGATCCCCTATGACAAGTTCAACGAGATGACCCTGACGGGAAGGCGCTGCACGGCAAGCGAGATGGCCGCAAGCGGTGTCCTCCTGAAAGCCTGCGAAAGCGAGGAATCGCTCATCGCCGAGACGATGGCCTTCGCGAAATCCCTCCAGAAGAAGCGCGGTGTCTTCGGCGAGATGAAACGGCGGCTCCATGCGGGGATCGTCGAAGTGATCGACAAGGAGGATCCGAAGTACATCGAGCCCCTCAAGCTCCTATGGAAAGACTAGCCGGCTGTCCCGGAGCCTTATGCCTTGTGTCCGTCTTCACGTATCAAGACGGCGAAGATCGGAAGAGCAGAAGTGAGGAAGAGCGGATAAGAAGAAGACTTCATCCACTCCGATTTTCCGCTCTTCGTAACTTCCTCACTTCGCTGTCTTATACGGAACGTTGCCCGAGTAAAGCATGTTGAACAATCGGCGTGAACGCCGCACACTGGGGTGCGTTTTCCCGGATTGACAGTAGAGGGGCGGGACCTCATAATGTTTAAAGAAATTAAATGAGGTGAAGCCGCCTTGCTGCACGGCCCCAAAGACCCGCCCTTCTGGAAAGACCGGATTGTAAAACCGGCTGAGGTGCTGGAAAAGATCAAGCCCGGCATGACGATCTTTCTCGGCACGGGGATGGCTGAGCCGCGGACCCTCGTCCGGGAGCTCATGGCCTCGGACCGGGGAAACCTGCAGGACCTCGAGCTGATCCAGCTCGTGAGCCTGGGCGACACGGTCTCCATCGACGAGCGGTACTCGCGGAAATACCGCCTCAAGACGTTCTACTCCGGCTGGGTGGCAAGCGACGCCATTACGGCGGGCCGGGTCGATCTCATCCCGAGCCGCTTCTCCCGAATCCCCTGGCTCTTCAAGTCCGGCGCCGTTCGCATCGACGTTGCCTTCATCCAGATCACGCCGCCCGACGAGAGGGGGCATGCAAGCCTCGGTCTCGGCGTGGACGTGGCGCGCTATGCCATGGAGCAGGCATCGCTCGTGGTGGCGGAGATCAACGCGGGCATTCCCCGAACCCTCGGCGACACCTTTGTCCACGTCGACGACTTCGACCTCTTCGTCGAGGCGAAGGATGCTCCGATTTATTTGCCCCGCTGGCCCGTTCCGGACGCCTTCGACCGGATCGCCGGCCACATCGCCTCGGTGGTGGAAGACGGCAGCTGCCTGTCCTTTTCCATCGGGCCCATCTACGAGGCCCTCGCCTGTCACCTCTGCAATAAGAAGCACCTGGGCATCCACACGCCCTTCTTCACCGACGCCCTCATGGATCTCGTGAATTCCGGCGCCGTGACCAACCGCCGCAAGCGGTTTTTCCAGGGAAAGGCCGTGGCCGCCTATGTGCTCGGGACGCAGGCCCTGATGAAGTGGCTCGACGGCAATGCGCTTGTCGATTTCCAGCCCATCGACGTCGTCATGAACCCCCGCAACATCGGGCTCAACGACCGTTTCATGGCCCTCCTGCCGGCCCGCAAGGCCGACCTGACCGGCGGCATCGCCCTTCACGTCGGCAAGGGGAACGTGACGGCAGGAGCGGGCGCCGTGGCGGAGCTGTTCGCCGGGGCGGCCTTCTCCCGGGGCGGGCGCACGATCTTCGCCCTTCCCAGCCGCGACCGCAAGGGCGAGTCGAACATCCTCGTCTCGATTGCCGACTACCCCAACCAGTTCACCAACCAGGAATCCCTCGACATGGTCGCAACGGAGTTCGGGATCGCCTATCTCACGGGTCGGACGATCCGGGAGCGGGCCCAGGCCCTGATCGACATCGCGCACCCCGACGACCGGGCAGTCCTCGTGCAAAAAGGCAAGGATGCAAAGCTCCTCTACAAGGACCAGATCTTCTTTGCCGAGTCCGGCCACCTCTACCCGGAGAATCTTGCCCGCACGGAGATCTTCAAAGATCAGTTGAAAATCACTTTNNCGGCCCATCAAGCCCTCCGACGAGGACGAGATGCGAAGGCTCTTCTACCGGTTTTCCGACCAGGCCGTCTACTACCGCTACTTCAGCCGCATCAAGACCATGCCGCACGGGAAGATGCAGGAATACGTAAACGTGGACTACCGCCGGGCCATGTCCATCGTGGGGATCGTTCACGAAAAGGGAATGGATCGCATCATCGCCGAGGGCCGCTACGTCCGCCTTGCGGACCGCCCCTACGCCGACACGGCCTTCCTCGTCGACGAGGCCTACCAGGGCAAAGGGATCTCGACCTTTCTGCTGAACATGCTCATCCGGATTGCCCGCGAGCAGGGAGGCATCGAGGGGTTCCGGGCCGACGTGCTGCTCGACAACAAGTCCATGCTCCGGGTCTTCGAGAAGACGCCCTTCCCTCTTCGCGCCATCGTCTCCGAGGGGGCCTACGAGATTGTCATCTCCTTTGCCGAAAAGGATGCTACGGACGAGGTCCGGAGGCTCGAGGAGGAAAAGCTGAACAAATAAGGCCACAGGCGAACGGTGAAAAAATCCCCCTTTCATCCCCCTTTTACAAAGGGGGAAAGAGGGGGATTTTCTTGCCTTGCGGCTTGTGGCTGCAGAAAAAAAGCGGGGAGACCGCCGATTGGGCAGCCTCCCCGTTATTCGTTTGCAATCGTTCAAGCGGCGTGATGAATCACCCCGCTTTTTTTCTTTTTGCCATCTCCTCGGCCTTGAGCTCCTTGCGCAGGACCTTGCCCATGGTGCTCTTGGGAAGCTCCTTGCGGAACTCGATCTCCGAGGGGAGCTTGTAGGTGGCAAGTTTCGTCTTGGCGTATTCGATAAGCTCTTCCTGGGTCGCCGTCTCGCCTTCCCTGAGGACGACGAAGAGCTTCACGTTCTCGCCCCGCTTGGGGTCGGGGATGCCGATGGTGCATGCCTCCTGGACCTTGGGGTGCTCGTAGAAGACCTCGTCCACGTCCCTCGGGTAGATGTTGAAGCCACCCGAGATGATCATGTCCTTCTTGCGGTCCACGATGAAGAAGTAGCCATCCTCATCCATGACGGCAATGTCCCCCGTGAAGCACCAGCCGTTGCGCAGCGTGTAGGCCGTCTCTTCGGGCATGTGCAGATAGCCCTTCATGACCTGGGGGCCCTTGACGATGAGCTCGCCGGGCTTGCCCACGGCCATGTCGATGAGGCCCGTCTCGAGATCCACGATCCGCGCCTCCGTGTCGCTGAGGGGAACACCGACGCTTCCCACCTTGCGGGCGCCGCCGGCAAAGGGGTTCACGTGGGTCACCGGCGTGGTTTCCGTCATCCCGAAGCCCTCGACGATGACGGCCCCCGTGAGGCGCTCGAACTCGTGTATGACCTCCACGGGAAGCGGGGCGCTGCCGGAGAAGGCCCCCTTGATGCAGGACATGTCGGTCTTCTTCAGGTCCGGGTGGTTGATCATCCCGATGTACATGGTGGGGACGAGCGCCGCGAAGGTGGGCCGGAACTTCCGGATGGCCTCCAGCAGCTGCTGCGGCTGGGGCCTGGGGATGAGCACGTCGGTCCAGCCCATGTGGACGGAGATGTTCATGGCCGCGGTCATGCCGAAGACGTGGAAGATGGGGAGGGCCCCGAGGCAGACCTCGTCGCCCTTCTTGAACCGCCTGAACCACGCCTCGGCCTGCTGGATCTGCTTGCTCAGGTTGGCGTGGGTGAGCATGCAGCCCTTGGAGACGCCCGTCGTGCCGCCCGTGTACTGGTACATGGCCACGTCCTCGATGCCGATCTTCGGCCGCGGCGGGTTGGGGTCATATTTTGCGATGCAGTCCTTCCACTTGTAGACATCGGGCGCCGCCTTCACGTCGGCGGCCATCTTCTTTTTTCTGGCCACCAGCGGGAAGAGCAGGCTCTTCGGGAAGGGCAGGTAGTCGCCGATGGAGGTGTAGACGATCTGCTTGACCTTGGTCTTGGGCCGCAGGTCGATCATCCGGTTGCCCAGGAGATCGAGGGTCACCAGCACCTTGGAGCCCGAGTCGTTGAACTGGTGCTCCAGCTCGCGGTCGGAGTAGAGTGGGTTGTTGAGCACCGTGATCGCACCGATGCGGAGCGTCGCGTAGTAGGCGATCGCCTGCGGGATCATGTTGGGCAGCAGGATCGCCACGGCGTCGCCCTGCTTGACCCCGAAATCGGTGAGGCACGCGGCAAAGCGGTCCACCATGTCCTTCATCTGGCGGTACGTGATCGAGTAGCCCTGGAAGATCAGGGCGGCCTTGTCCGGGTACTTGCCGGCCGTCCGGTCCAGGATGTCGGGCATGGTGATTTCTTCATAGTCGATCGTGGCCGGCACCCCCGGCTCGTAGGACTTGAGCCAGGGCTTCTTGAAATAGACGGAGTCTTCGTAGGCCATGGGGCACCTCTATTATTAAATGGCTTAGGGCTTAAGGCAAAGGGCTTAGGGTGAAAAACAGGAAATCGTCCAAACAGGCTAATGGCTTATGGCGAAGGGCTTAAGGTGAAGGAACGGGAAAAGCGTGAAGGGAACAAGGCTTCTCGCACGGAGAGGATTCAATTTCTCTTACCTTAAGCCTTCAGCCTTATGCCCTGTGCCGGTTCAAAAGGAAGCCCGGACATTTCCGGGCTTCCTTTTGAACCATGTCTAGAACTTGTAGGTGTAGCTGAAGCCGATCAGATGGGCCGTACCGTCTTTCATTGTGCTGGTGGGAATGCCATCGGCCGGCCTTGCCACCACATCGCGTTGCTGGATGATCATCAGGGTGTAGGAGAAATCGAGGGCCCAGTTGTTTTTGTGGTAGCCGCAGCCGATGCTGTACATATTGCGGTCGGCGTCGGGAAGGACATAGTCGATCGTGTTATCGGGTTCCGGCGCCTCGTCGTAGGCATAGCCGATGCGGAAGTCCCAGTTTTCCGTCGCCTTCCACTCCATGCCGATCATGAAGCGGTAAACGTTGTCCCAGTTCTTGGGGGTTGCCTGGGTTCTCACCTGCGTCGGGCCAAAAGGCGCTCCGAAATTGATCTGCAGCTGGTTGTAGGTCTCCCAGCGGGTCCAGTAGAGGCCGCCGCCGAGCGTAAGGTCCTTCCTCAGGTTGAAGTTCACACCGGCAAAGATCATGTCGGGCAGACTCAGATCGCCGGTGGCCGGCATATTCCTGAGGCCCGCTGCGGGAACGTTGGGGCTGACCTTCACATCGCCCTGTACATTCTGGCTGATACGGCTGCGGTAGGTAACGCCCGCCTGCATCCAGTCCGTGGGCTTGTACTGGATCGCGGCGTTGAGGCCCCAGCCCCAGGAATCGCCGTCAAGCTCGAACTCGGGGCTGCCCACGGCGGGGGATAACTTTTTCTTCAGATCGAGGGTCAAGTACGTCATGTTCAGACCGAACGCGAACGAGAGTTGGTCGTTGAGCTTGTAGGCGATATTGGGGTTGATCTCGAAGGTCTGGATCTCGGCAAAGTAGCTGTTGTAGCGGCCGGGCCAGTTGGAGGTGAACTCCGTGCCGAGGCCGAAGCGGGAGAAAAGGCCGATGCCTCCCCACCATTTGTCGTTGATCTGCTGGGTGTAGTAGGCGTGGGGCGGGAAGTACCAGTTGCGCGGGAAATCACTCTCCACGCCGCCCGGCGTTTCAACCGTGATCATCGGCGTGATTGCCGTGACGCCGACCATAACCTGCTTGCCCTTGAGCTGGGTGATGCCGGCCGGGTTGTAGAAGACGGCGGACGGGTCGTCGGCCGAGGCCACGAGACCCGCACCGAGGACGTTGCCGCGGGCGCTGCCTTCATAAAGGGCAAAGCCCGAACCGAAAACGGGTGTGGAAAGGAAAAGAACGAAAACGACGCTTAAAAACGAATAGACAAGCCTCCTCCTGGTCATAATACCCCCTCCTGTAATCAAAGAACTAATGATGAAATAGACGCCCGAGGGGCGCTCTCCTCTTGAGGGATTTGTAGACATATCTGCATTCCTATGTCAATGGAATTTATAAAAAAAAGTCCCTGCCCGCGGATGCAGGCAGGGACGACATCCCAGCAATTTCACTGACCGGTGGTCACACGATCCCGGTCAGGCCGACGCGCCGGTCAG
>DCVI01000142.1 GCA_002327315.1 Syntrophaceae bacterium UBA2192
CGGTGATGGAAAAGGGGTTGGAACTGGCGATGCTGGTCGGCATGACGAATTCCTCGACAGAGTGAATGAGTATTCACGGGTGGCCAAAGGGCCGGGCCTGTAGTTTGAGTCTCTGCCGGCAGCGTTAACCTGTCGTTAGAATTCGGTGAAACCTCTGTGCGAATGGATTCTGCCGGCATCCCCTGCGCCGACCTGAAGCCGGTTGGGCAGAAAAATGGCCGGCTCCCAAAGGGGGGGCAGACCGGTGGAAGCGGGGAGGATTTCAGAGGAACTGACAGTGGCTGAAAAAAAAGGAAAGCTACTTCTGGTGGAGCGGCCAGGGCTCGCGGCGGCTTTGCGGCCGACTGCTGCGCAGGGCGCGGGCGAGAAAGAGGGGGCAGCCGTCGTAGTCCTCGGTGCTGCAGCGCAGGTTGCGCCCGTGGCGACCGATGGGCAGGCCGGAGAAGGCGGCTCGACAGTGGCCGTCGGCATCGTTGTGGAAGGGACAGACGTCGACATTCGACAGTTTTCCGTCCGTTTTGTGACAGGTAGCGCATTCTTTAATCATGGCAAGACTCCTTTTATGTTCATCTCTCATTGTTGGGCACAATCCTGCCTTGGCTTTGTTCGGGAATTGTTGGCGGCGGGTGAAGTTTTCGTTCAGTTGAATTTGACAGAGGAGGGGGGGCAAAGCTCCACGCTTAACCTTTATCCTCTCCCCCGGCGAGAGAGTTGGGGGAGAGGATGACCAGGGGAGCGGCGGACTAAAGAGGGGAGCGAAGAGTCCTGCTCACAGGGGGACCTGCGCATAGGGCTTTGACCGCCGCGCCCACTCGCTCTGCGGATATCTTGCCGACAGCGTATCGTAGATCCGGCGCAGCGACTTGGCGTCATGGGTCTTCCAGTAGCCGGCCACGCCGTGCAGGAAGACCGCCTCGGGGGTCGCTCCCGCCTCCGGGTGCCGGTCGACGACCGCGTGGAAATGGTCCCCCGCCTCGGCATACCGGTCCCGGTCGAAGGCGACCTTCCCCAGACCCAGCTCCAGGTGGGCGAGAAAGTCGTCATTGGGGACAAACCCCACCACCCGGTGATGCTCCTCCCCCTCGGCGTCGAGAACCAGCAGCGTGGGGGTCCACTTGACGGCGAACCGTTTCATGAGGTCGGTCCGCTTGTCCCAAAAGCATTCGCTCTTCACCGGGATGAACTGTTCTTCGATGTACTTTTGCACCTCTTCACTCGAATACGGACCCGTATTCATGGCGATGCAGCCCAGTCACCCCTCGAACCAGAAATCGAGAAAGATCGGCTTTTTCGCCGCCTTTGCCCGCTCCAGCGCGGCGCTGAACTTCCTTTCCCACTTGATCTCGGCCATGGTTCGTCTCCTTTCCCACGTGGTAAAGAAAATAATCGCTTGTCCTCCGTCAGATAACCAGCGGACCGCCTGCCAGCAATCTATCACTTAACGACGGCCCTGCAAGCGGCGGACGAAAAGTCAGGGCAAAGAAGGGGGCGCACCGTCTTGCTCGCCGCCCGACTTCTGGAGAGGGCCGCGCGTAGCGCCGGGACGCAAAAGTGCACCAGTGATAATCGAGCAAGGCCTACCTGCCCCCTGGGAATCGCCTGAGGCGGTTGACGTTTGTTATCAAACTTGCTAACCTTCGTCCATGCCCTACTCACTTGAATACTTCCACGCACGAGTCAAGGCCGAAATAGAAAGTTGGCCGGACGGCATATTGGCCGACTATGCCCGACTTGTGGATCTTCTGATGGAGTTCGGCCCGAGCCTGCGCATGCCGCACTCGCGTGCAATGGGTGGCGGGCTTTTCGAGCTGAGACCCCGCGGACGCGAAGGGATCGGGCGGGCGTTTTACTGCTTCGTCATCGGTCAACGCGTGGTGATCCTCCATGCCTTCGTAAAGAAAACCCAAGAGACCCCGGAGCACGATCTGAAGATTGCCCGGAAAAGGATGAAAGAGGTGCAGAATGGCTGAACTAAAATACCAACCGGTTTCCCACGACCAAAAAGCGTTCCTCGAAAAAGCCATGAAACGCAAAGGGTTCAAGGAGGCTTACGAGGGATTGGCGGACGAATATGCCCTGGTCCGCGAACTTCTGGCCGCCCGCTCAAGAGCCGGCCTGACCCAGGAGGCGGTGGCCGAGTTGATGGGGACGACCAAAAGCGCCGTGTCGCGCCTGGAAGCGGCCGGAAGACACGCCCCCTCCATGACGACTCTCAGGAAGTACGCTCGGGCCGTCGGGTGTCACTTGGAGATCAAACTGGTACCGGATTCCCGCCCAACCAAAGGCTCAGATCGGATTGCCAAGAAAAGGTCGGCTGGCTAACTTTGTGTCAGGGTTGGACCTGACCCCCGGACTTTTCCTCGACCCTCATAGCTCAGAGCCTCAGGGTGATATGCTGGAAACATCGTGAGACATATTCTGTCATCCCCCCGTGTAGCCTTAACTTACCATCTTCTCCCGGAGCATTGATCGATAGCTATCGATGACGATTTCTTGCCCGTCGCATGGTTGTATGATAAAAGTTAGAAGTCCGCGGAGTGCCGCGGAATGCTGCGGAGGATATGCGATGGGGAAAGATGGAAAGAACGCGGTTCGGGTGACCACCACACTGACCAAACAGCAATATGAGGCGTTGGAGCAGTTGGCCAAGAGGAACGGCGTGGCAATCGCTTGGCTCATCCGTAGAGCCGTCGAACATGTGATTGAAGAAGAGGAGGGAGGGCCTTTATTGCCTCTCGTTTATAAGTGAGGAGGGCGACGATGCGAAGCGTTGAATTGTTTACGGGATGTGGTGGTCTCGCCATGGGGCTTTCGCACGCCGGATTTCGTCACGAATTGATGGTGGAGTGGAACGAAAACGCCTATGCGACCATCAAGCACAACAAGGAGAGAGGACTAAGCCACGTCCATGATTGGCCTTCCCAGCATGCGGACGTTCGCGACATTGATTGGTCTACGATCCCTGGAAACATCGATCTGGTAGCCGGAGGGCCACCCTGTCAGCCATTCTCCATCGGCGGAAAACACGCCGGCAACGAGGACAGACGCGACATGTGGCCCGAAGCCATCAGGGCCGTGCGTGAGTTAAGACCAAGGGCGTTTTTATTCGAAAACGTGCGTGGGCTCACCCGCCCAGCTTTCTCCGAATATCTCAGATGGATAAAAACGCATCTGGCATTGCCCCAGATCGAGCGGTTGGGAGAGGAAAACCACACGCTCCACCTCGCTCGTCTCGATGCCAGAATCGACAAATCGCTGTATGAGTTGGCGGTGATTCAGGTCAACGCTGCGGATTTTGGCGCACCCCAGAAGCGTCATCGAGTCATAATCACGGGCACGAGGAAAGATATTGGTGTGAGACCGTGCTTACCTTCGCCCACGCATAGTCGTGAAAAATTACTCTGGGATCAATGGATCACTGGCGAATATTGGGCTCGCCATGGTCTTTCACGACCCAAAGACGATGCCATTCAGGCATACGATAGCCAGACCATTAAGAAGCTAAGAACGATGCTTGTCCCTCCTTCTGGCGAACCATGGATCACGGTCCGTGACGCCCTTGTGGGACTGGGCGACCCAAATGGAAAGAATAATCATGTGCGTCAAGATGGTGCGCGCGTTTATGTTGGGCACACGGGAAGCCCACTCGATCAACCCGCGAAGGCGTTGAAAGCGGGGGACCATGGCGTCCCGGGAGGAGAGAACATGATGATCTGCGATGATGGATCGGTTCGGTATTTCACGGTCCGTGAAGCCGCTCGCCTTCAAGGGCTTCCAGATGATTACATGTTTCCGTGTTCATGGACCGAAAGCATGAGGCAACTTGGAAATGCCGTTCCCGTTCACCTTTCCGAGGTTTTTGGTCGTAAGCTTCATACGGAACTGCTGGTCGCTGACAAACGTCGGGAGGCGGCATGAGCATCCCCGGATATGACGAGTTTGAGTTGGATGTCGAAAAAGTGCTTAGGGAACAATTGCCACCGTTTTTTGACGATGTCCAACCGGCGACGCTGACGCCTGAGAATATTCAACTCCTTCCGCCGCGAGCGAAGGGCGCCTACCTTCTACTCCGTGACGGCGTGGAGGTTTATGCTGGAAAAACGGATGCCCGACATGGCTTCAGGAATCGTCTGGAGCGGCATCATTATTCGATCCAGCACCGTAGGGGCCTTGACTCGGAGAGTGTCTCGTTCAAGGCGATTCGGATATGGGTCTTTTCCGCTCTCGACGTGGAGAATCTCCTCATCAACGAACTGAAAAACCGCCGCGCTGGTGTCCTCGCCTGGAATTTTTCAGGTTTTGGATCGAACGATCCAGGTCGTAAGCGTGAGGGGCAAAAACCCGCGGACTTCGACTTGGAATTTCCCATTGATGTTGTGCGGCCTCTTCCGTTCATGTCCGCGGGGGAATACACGATCCATGATGTGCTACAAGCTTTGAAGAACGGGTTACCTTACCTTCTGCGTTTCCAGACGGGCGAGGGGCTGGCCCATTCAGGGCATGATGAGTACCGTGACCGCGATGTCAGGTTACCCACCTCCGGCATGAGCGCCCTTGAAGTCATGAAAATCATTGTGAATGGTTTGCCTGACGATTCCTGGCAGGCGACGATATTCCCCAGCAGAATCATTCTTTACAAGAAAAAGGAAGACTTTGAGTTCGCCAGCTACATTATTCGAAAGGGCGAGGTCATCGAAAAAAGCTCACACCGGTGACAGCCCTAACTCGTAGCGAGATAATGTCCCGGGTGCGAGGGAAGGACACCAAACCCGAGTGGCGTGTCCGGTCCGCTTTCCATGCGGCGGGGCTAAGGTATCGCCTTCACGTTCACAGCTTGCCCGGCCGACCTGACTTGGTGTTTCCCTCCCGGCATTGCGCCGTATTCGTCCATGGTTGCTTTTGGCACCGACATCCCGGGTGCCCATCGACACGTTCTCCGAAATCCAGAGTTGATTTTTGGGAGTCGAAATTTCAAGAGAACACTTCCAGGGACAAACAAGTTGAAGCCGAATTGAAAGTGCTCGGCTGGAAAATTATCGTGATATGGGAATGTCAAACCAAAGACGCCGGTAAACTGGCGGAAATCGCTGAGGATATCCGTAAAATACCGAAGACTCTTCGTTCGCTGGGGCGCAAGAAATGATTACCGAGATCGAGGGGACAATTGGAAATGCTGGTTTCTATGCCGATTGCATACCGGTCATGGTTATCCTGATAGCCAAGAAATACGCGAATGTCATCCCATCGGAAAACGGAAAGAGAGTTGAGACCACTATAAGAATTGGAAATAAGCATTTCCGTGCCGGCATTAGAACGACAGAAAAAATGGATCGCATTAAAATATGTCCAAACCTTGTAACTATCCAGCACGACCAGCAGTGTCCGGTTAGGTTTT
>DCVI01000088.1 GCA_002327315.1 Syntrophaceae bacterium UBA2192
CCAGGCGCACGGATCCCCGCTTTCGAGGGAATGACAAATCCGAAGCAAGCTTCGGGAAATTGCACCCGTAGTGATTAAAGTTCCAGGATTTTCCCGTCGTCGGCGACCTCGCACTCGGCCAGGCCGGTCTTCGAGAGCATGTCGGCGCTCATGTGGGTGATGGCGATGCGCCGGATGCCCAGGCCTGCCGATTTTTCCATGAGGGTCCGGTAGTCCAGATGGTAAGGGACCTTCTTTTCGTAGAAGTAGGCTTCGGCGATGAGCAGATCGGCGCCGCGGGCAGCCTCGCCCAGCGCGTCGGTCCACTCCGTGTCGCCGGAGCAGGCGATCACCTTCCCGCCCACCTCGATCCGCAGGGAGTAGGCATTGTCGCCGCTGGGGTGCAGTCCGATGAAAGGCGTCACGCGGACAGCGCCTGCCGACATGGAAACGCGAGGCTCCATCTCCTTGATGTCGATTTCGAATTTCCTCTTCACGCCCGACGAGCCGGGAAAGTAGGCCTCCATGGCCCCGGGAAGTCTCTTGGCAAGCCCCGGCGGGCCCGTCACGAGAAGCGGTGCGCCGCGGCGGCTCACAAGCTGGGCATCGAGGATGAAAAAGGGAAGGCCGCCAAAGTGGTCCCCGTGAAGGTGGGTAAGAAATACGCTGTCAACGGTATTGGGATCGACGTCAAATCGGCGGAGGGAAACCATCGCCGAGGCGCCGCAGTCGATGAGAAACCTCCCCGCGGGATGGCTGACGAGGATGCAGCTCTGGAGCCTCCCGCCGCTGCCGAGAAACCGGACCTGAACCGTCGAATGGGTCTGCATCTTGCCTATCCCCCATTTTACGTCGGGCCGCCGAATGGCGATATGTTATGGGACAAGGGACCAGAAAAGACGGGATTCGGGACTCGGGATTCCGGATTCCGGAAGCCTGATGCCTGTAGCCTGCAGCCTTCGGCTGCTATTCTTCCTCTTCCGCAACGGTCTGCGGCAGCTTCTTGAGATCGTAGCTTTCGGCCGCTTTCACTCCCGCCCGCAGGGCCTTGAGGTTGATCTCCTCCGTGCCGGGCGGCACGCGGGAGATCACGGCCTCCTCGAGGCTCTCCCGGGAAACGTCTTTGCTGAGAAAGCCCAGGGCGCCCAGGGCCACCATGTTGGCCACCAGGTCCGTGCCGAATTCATCCCTCGCGATCTGCGTGAAGGGGATCGAGACGGTCTTGGCCGTGGGCACCTTGCTCACCAGCGTGCTGTCCACGATGAGAAGCCCCGTCGGTTTGAGATCCCCGAAATAGGTGTTGACGGAGGCCTGGTTCATGGCCAGCAGAAAGTCCGGCCTCGAGACCTTGGGGTAGTCGATGGCCACGTCGCTGATGACGACCTCTGCCTTGCAGGTCCCTCCCCTGGCCTCGGGCCCGTAGCTCTGGGTCTGGCTCACCTGTTTTCCTTCATGGACACCGGCCGCCTCGGCGAGCACGATGGCCGCCATGATGATCCCCTGCCCGCCGGAACCGGCCAGGCGGATCTCGAGGCGCGTTGCCTTTTCCACGCTCTTCTCCGGCATCTGCGTCATCCTTCGCACCGCGCAGGCGGGTTCGGCTCTTTGCTGATCCCCCTTGCCCGCTCGCGGACCTTTTCGTATTCTTCGTTGTACGAGGGTCTTTCGGAATCGGCCAGGACGCCGATGATGAATTTCCCCTGCAGCTCTTCGGGTTTCATCTTCGAGGTGGCGTGCATCCGCACGGCGTTTTCCTTGAACCACTCGAGCATCTTCACGGGGCTCGACATCTTGTTTCTGCGGCCGAACTGGGTGTGGCAGTTGGAGAGCACCTCCACGGAGCTGAAGCCTTTTTTGCGTATGGCGCTCTCGATGAGCTGGTCGAGCAGGGCAGCATGGTACACGGTGCCCCTGGCGACGTAGGAGGCCTCCGCCGCGACGGCAAGGGCCGAGATGTCGAAGGCGTGCTCCACCATCCCGTAAGGCGTGGTTGTCGTCTTGGAACCGTAGGGCGTCGTGGGGGAATACTGGCCGCCCGTCATGCCGTAGATCTGGTTGTTCACGATGATGGCCGTCATGTCCACGTTGCGGCGGGCGGAGTGGATGTAGTGGTTGCCGCCGATGGCCGTGGCATCCCCATCACCCATGATGACGATGACCGTGAGGTCCTCGCGGGAGAGCTTGAGCCCCGTGGCAAAGGTGAGGGCCCGGCCGTGGGGGGTGTGAAGCGTGTTGAAGTCGGCGTAGGTCGTCATTCTCCCCGCGCAGCCGATGCCGGAGACGAGGGCCACTTTGTTCTTGTCGAGGCCGAGGCGGTCGATGGCGCGGATGAGCGAGCCCAGGACAATGCCGTTGCCGCAGCCCGGACACCAGATGTGGGGAAACTTCTTGTCGTGCCGGAGGTACTTGTGTACGAGGCCGGTCATGCCCTCTGCCATAGGTTGCTTCCTCTCAGTAGTACATCTTGATGAGACAGTCGCCGATCTCGCGCGGCGTGATCAGGCGGCCGTCGACGCGGTTCAGGGTTTCGACGCGGGAGCCGTTGATGCGCACGCGTTTCACCTCCCGGCTGATCTGTCCGATGTTCATCTCCGGCACGAGGACGGCCCGGCACTGGTTCAGGACCTTCTCCACGTATCGCCTGGGAAAGGGAAAAAGCGTGACGAGCTGCAGGAGCCCCGCTTTCACCCCGTGTTCACGGGCCTCGATGACGGCCCGTCGGGAAGATCGGGCCACGGAGCCATAGGCAATCACGGCGATCTCGGCATCGTCCATCATGAAGGTCTCCACCCGCTGGATCTCGTGGAATCCCTGGGTGATCTTTCGGAAGAGCCTGCGCATGAAGGCGTCGATCTCGTCGGAGCGCTGGGTGGGAAAACCCCTCTCGTCATGCGTCAGTCCCGTCACGTGGTGGCGGTAGCCGTCGCCGAAGGCGGCCATGGGGGGCACCCCCGTCCCCGTGTCTTCATAGGGAAGGTACCATTCGGGCGGAACCGTCGGCGTCACGCGGTCGAAAACCTCGATCTCGTCGGGCGACGGCAGGACGAATGTCTCCCGGGTGTGGGCAACGATCTCGTCGGAGAGGATGATGACGGGCACGCGGTATTTCTCGGAGAGGTTGAAGGCGAAAACGGCAATCTCGAAGCAGTCCCGCACCGACGAAACGGCCAGCACGATAACGGGGTGATCGCCGTGGGTCCCCCAGCGGGCCTGCATCACGTCCCCCTGGGAGGCCAGGGTGGGAAGCCCTGTGCTGGGCCCTCCCCGCATCACGTCCACGACAACGCAGGGCGTCTCGGCCATGCAGGCGTAGCCGATATTTTCCTGCATCAGCGAGAAGCCGGGCCCGCTGGTGGCCGTCATGGCCTTCACGCCAGCCAGCGATGCTCCAATGACAGCGCCCATGCTGGCAATCTCGTCCTCCATCTGGATGAAACTTCCGCCCAGGGCCGGGAGCTTGAGAGCCATGTGCTCGGCAATCTCGGAAGCGGGTGTGATGGGGTAGCCGGCAAAGAAGCGGCATCCTGCGGCGAGCGCCCCTTCGGCAAGGGCCTCGTTTCCCTGGAGAAGCAGAACTTTTCTCTCGGTCTTTCGTGCGCTCATGACGACTTCCCCCCCGGAGCGGCATCCCGTTCCTGTACCGAGACGGCCAGGTCGGGGCAGTGCATCTCGCAGAACCGGCACCCGATGCACTCCTCGGGTTTGTCCACGTGCACGCCCTTGTCGTCGCAGCGATAGACCTGCCTCGGGCAGAAGGCCACGCAGATCCCGCACTTCTTGCACCAGGCCTGGATGATGAAGGGCCGATAACTTTTCTTCGGCTTTTCGGGCTTCCGGGCATCGCCCGTGCCGCCCGGCTCCCTGGAATCGGGTTTTGTTTTCGTAACCGGTGCTTTACCCATGTCGGATCCTGTCTTCAGGCAGTTGGCTCCATTTGCGGAAACCCGGCTCATATCATGTCATTGGCGCTGCGACAAGCATTTTTCGCACCCCTTTCGGGCAACCCGGGTTATGGATCCCTACCTTAAAATCCCGTTGACCGCCGCCGGCGGGTTCGCTATACGTGGGGACGACAGGTATGGACGAAAAAACCGTTATCATCGTTCTTGTGGCACTTTTCATCGGCTTCATCGTCTTATTTATCAGCCGGTCGGGGGAGAACTACGGCATGCTAAATACCAGCGCAGACGTCACGGCAGCCTTTGAGTCGCACCGCCCGGCACCCGATCTCGATTACTGGTTCAGCGGACCCGAATCGCATCCCGTCGCGGTCATCGGCGTCGAAAAACGATTTCGCTTCGACTCTGCCGAGCACTGGATGAGGGTCAGGCCGGGGGAGGAGTCATTGAAGCCGTTGATCGCGGGCATGCAGTCGAAGGCCATGCAGAGCAACCTGAACCTCCGGGGCTTCGAGATGGTCGACCAGCGCGGCGAGCGCATCGGCGAGTGGTATTCCACGGTGGGGATCCAGGCGGTGATCAAGCGCACGGGCATCGACAGTGTCGAGATCTTTCCTCCGTCACCGGGGAAAGTGGAACCGTAAAAAGTGTCTGAGTGTCTGAGTGTTTAAGTGATTGAGTGAAGATAAAGAATTTGCTTCCGCATTCCAGTCTTGATCTTTGGGCAACCCTTTCTTTTTTTCTTCTCTTCACTNNAGACACTCATACACTTCTTTCACTGCCGCGCAGTGGCTTGTGGCTCAGAGACCTTGTCTTTCAAACAGCCAGAAGAGCCCCAGGAATCCTGCCGTGATGACCGCGATGACGGGCCAGGGCCCCACGCCCAGGGCCGTCGGGATCGTGATCTTGCCGTAATTGCCCCAGGTCAGGATTGTCGCCTTCACCAGAGGGTAGGCCTCCGCAAAGAAAGCCGCCCCCACAAGCATCCCCGCCAGGCCGAACAGCGCATCCCACCGCCCTTCGGCAACGGCCCCCACGGCCGTCCCCGGGCAGTATCCCACGATGCCCCAGCCGATACCGAAAAGAAGCCCGCCGATGACATTGGCCCCGATGATCGTTTCCTTGATGCTGAACTTGATGAGACCGAACTCATAGAGGCCGTAGAGCCCTATCATGGAAACAAGGATCGAGGACAGCATGAATTTCATGATCGTCATGTCGAGAAAACGCATCGCGCCGATTTGCTTGTCATACCGGAGCACCTGCCCCTTCTGGAGGAGGAAGCCGAAGATTATGCCGGTGATGAGGCCGGAGAGAAGCTCGTTCATCTTCTGTCACCTCCATAAAGGATTCGCGCCACGACGGCGCCGGCGCCGAAGAAACAGGCCAGCGCGATGTAACCGCTCACCGCTATTTGAGCCAGACCGCTCAAACCGTGGCCGCTCGGTCACCCATCGGCCATGCGGGCCCCGAACATGAGCACAATGCCCCCGAGGAAGGCCGCGACCCAGCGCTTGGCCTTCGAAGATCCGAAGCGGGACTCCCACATGGGCGGCACGGGGGTGGACTTGAAATCCCTCGTGAATGCGGCTGCCGCGAGGGCCCCGAAGAAGATCCCGGCCACGAACATCCACTGCCACTCGATGATTATTTTTTCCTTCTTGTAGTACTCCTGCCCTGCTGCGTGCTCCGGCGCGACGGACTGCTCGATCATGCCCGCCGTGCGTACGAATGTCGTCGAGGCGCCAAAATACTTACCCGTCAGAAAAACAGATGCCACCAGCAGCACGCCAACGAGTCCCCCGGCAATATAGGGCGACCATCCCCTGCGAGTCATGACCTTCATCTTCCCCTCCCCTCAACTACCGTTCGACGAACAATTCTTTTGGCTTCGTTTAAATCATGTTCCAAAGTTGATGAGTTGACGAGTTTATTGGTTGATAAGGGAAGTCATGATATCAACTTATCAACTTATCAACTTATCAACTGATTACTGAGCTATGCGCAGCACGATTTTCCCGAAGTGCCTGTCCTCCTCCATCATCCGGTGGGCCGCCTGCACCTCCTCGAGGGGAAACACCTTCTCGATGAGAGGGACGATGGTCCTGTCGGCAAACTTCGGCAGGGCGCGCCGCGTGAATTCGGCCACGATCTCCCCTTTTTCCGAGACCGGCCGGGAACGGAGCACGGAGCCGATGATCCGCTGGCGCTTCACCATCATGAGAGCCAGGTTCAACTCGGCCTTGATCCCGCTCGTCACCCCGATGAGCACGAGCCTGCCCGCATAGGCCAGCGAGTTCATGTTCGGTTCCAGGTATTTCGCCCCGATGTGATCCAGGATGACATCGACGCCTTTCTTTCCGGTAAAATTCTTCACGGCCTCTGAAAAATCGGGCGTCTCCTTGTAGTTGATGACCAGGTCTACCCCCAGTTTCTTCACCCGGTCCATCTTTTCGGGGGATGCCGTGACGATGAGCTTCGTTGCAGGCACGAGGGCCTTGCTCAGCTGCACGGCCGCCGTGTTGACCCCGCCGCCCCCGCCGTGGAGAAGGGCAATCTGGTTATCCCCCAACTCACCCAGGATGAAGACGTTCAAAAATGCCGTGATATAGGACTCACAGACACAGGCGGCCTCATCGAAGCTCATGCTGTCGGGCATGCGCATGGGGTGGCTCGCATAGGCCACGGCGTACTCGGCGTACCCGCCGCCTCCGACCAGCGACATGACGCGGTCGCCCTTTTTCCATCCACTTACTCCGGGGTCGAGATCGTCGATAACACCCGCCACTTCGAGCCCCAGGATGTCCGATTCCCCCGGCGGAGGGGGGTATTTCCCCCCGCGCTGGACCAGGTCGGGCCGGTTGATGGAGGTCGCCATGACCCGGATGAGCACCTGACCCGCTGCCGGCTGCGGCTTCGGAACCTCCCCGATCTTCAGGACATCGACTCCTCCGAATCCTTCCATCAGGACCGCTTTCATGAATGCCTCCGGTCAAGTTTGAGTTGACGGGGCTTGCCTGCCCGTTTAAAAGCATGCCCCGCAGCCTTGCTTAAGTTTAAACGATACCCGTGCAGGCGGGCGGAGTCAACGGGTTTGTACAACTCCGCCCTGGCACCTTGGTGCGAGGAACTTTACAACGCCGCCATGTCTTGTAAATTATTTATAGAAGAGTAATGCGTTTCCATCTCGCACTCCCGGTTCCACGGAGCATTTCAAGAAGTACGCGTAGCCTTCCATTTCAATCCCGGTTCCAATCGGAAACCAATCCCCGTTGGCCCCGTGCGAGGTCAGGGCTGCAGACCCGGTGCAAACCACCGGGGAGTTTCCGGCCGATCATACAAAAAGAAGGGAGGTAAAAACGATGTGGGAAGCCATCGCCGCGATGACTCTGATCTGTGTCCTGATCCTGGTCGCTTACCAGGTGATCGAGAAGTTCAGAGAAAGGAAAGCCTGAGGGGATGATCCGAAATCGGACCTTCGGCCATGCGGAAGAGGAATGACCCGGAGGCGGATAATTCCAGGGGGAAGGTCTGTGCGCGGCCCCTGCGCATGAGACGGCTGCGATAACCGTTGACGGCAGGTACCTGCTGGATTACATTATCCGAGCCGTCACCCGCCCGGCAGCGTCTATCAGGACCCGGCAAGGAAACGATGAAAAAGAGCACACCCCAGGAGAGCCTCACCCTGATTGACCTCGAGCAGCCCCGCGCGGGGTTCGGCCGTTTCATTTCGAGCTGGTTTTTCCGGGCGGGGGAGACGAACATTCTCGTCGACCCCGGGCCTGCCGGCACGATCGTGCAGTTGACAAAGGCCCTCGGGGAGCTCCAGGTCGATCGCCTGGACCTGATCCTCCTGACCCACATCCATCTCGACCACGGGGGAGGCGTGGCGGAGCTTCTGAAAACCTATCCCGGGGCCCAGGTGATCTGCCACCCCCGCGGCGTGGAACACATGGCAAACCCCGACAGGCTCTGGGACGTCTCGCTGAAAAACCTGGGGTGGATTGCCGAGATGTACGGCAGACCGGGACCGGTCCCGAAGGAATGTCTCCACTTTCGGGAACGGATCGAGACCGGCGGGCTGACGATCGAGTGCGTCGACACCCCCGGCCACGCCCCCCACCACCTTGCATTCAAGGCAGGAGACATTGTTTTTGCGGGGGAGGCTGCCGGCATCTACCTGGGGCTCGATGACGGGTTTTACCTTCGCCTCGACGCCCCTCCCGGGGGATTTCATTACCCTGCGTACCGCCGCTCACTGGAGACGATTGCCGCGCTCGACGCTTCTTTGCTGTGCTTTGCACACTGGGGATCGACGCGGGAATGCAGGAAGGTGATGGCTGTGGCCATCGAGCAGGCCGATCTCTGGATGGCCCTGTCGATGAAGCACGCGGGCCAGGCGGACGGAAATTTCGAGGAGCGCGTACTGGAGGAGTTGCTCGTGACGGACCCGGGGCTGGCAAGGCTTTCATCTCTCCCCGATGAGATCCGGATCCGGGAAAGGACCGTTTTGCCCGTCAGTGTGAGCGGGATGAAGCGACACCTGCCGGGCAGGCAATGACCGGGCTGAAGCCCGGGCCGATCAGTCCTCTTCGATCTCCGCCAGGAGATCCTCCCCCGCCTCGATCGGGCGGGAGAAGTACCACCAGTTCTTCTTTAACGTCCATCCCTCCTGCCGGGCCGTCTCGTCGCCCCAGAGACACCTGCCCGCCGGCCTGACGAGCTTCTGCATTTTCGAATCGGCCTGCCTTATTCGCTTGAGGCAGGTTTTTTTAACCTCTGCCGGGGCGATGGCAAGGGTCTCGTCGAGGAGCTGCCGTCCGTCCATATCGTTGAGGTAGTCGTCGAGCCCGAGACCGTAGCCCTCCTCGACGGACCGGACGACCTCTTCCCAGCTCTCCGCAAGCCCCCGCAGCCCCCCCCTGACCACGTGCTCCGGGCACCCCCGCTTGCGCAGAAACTCCCCGACGGGATCTTTCTCTTTCATGTCAAACCTCTCGAGAAGAGCATTAGAGTCCGTTGGCAGGTTTTCCCTCTTTCGCCTACACCCTACACCCGAGTCCCTACACCCTGCTCATGAATGTTTTCGCCGGAGCTGGCGCCTGTAGTACGCCTCCCCGTCTGCCGGCCTGAAGTACGTGCGAATGACGCCGTCGCGGTTGAAGGCAATAAAATCCCCCGCTCCCTTGTCGAACCGGGTCACCACCCCGTCGGGCCGGGCAGACTCGAGGATCGTCCCCCCTGCCGGCCGGTCGCGAAGCTCCTGGGCTTTCCTCAGGTACTGCTCCAGGGTGATCGCGCCGAACTCCCGGCCGTGCTTCCTGTAGTGATCGACAAGCTTTTGCCGGCTGGCAAAACCGATGTCCGGGCGATTGACGTGCGAAGGGGCAGCGCTCCCCTCAAGTGCAGCCTTCCCCTTCTGGACTTCTGCCGGAGGGGCCTGCGGGGAGCTGCAAGCGAGCACGAGAAACACCAGGGCAACAAGCGCCCCCGCCCAAGGTCGTTTCAACCGGCCCAAGTTTTGTCTGCCCATGGCTCAGCCCTCATCGCGATTTATCGCTGCAGAAATTTATCGCAGATTCCCGGTGCCTGGCGAATGAATTTTCAGGGATAGCCCCCGTGCCGGATCGAATTCTTCTTCCCTTAAATTTCCAGTTGCAACCCGTCTTGCAACCGCGCTATAAAATATCTGTGAAGGCATCTCAACGAGCCCGCAACAGACATCAAAGAGGGGGGGAAAGGGACGCAACCGTTCCGAGTGCGGTTACGACGGCAGGCGAAACACCGATCAAGGATCAAGGAGGAGACATGCGCGGTTTGAAGACAACAGCACGGTTGGGTTCCATTTTCACGGTCCTGCTTGCAGCAGGGGTCATCCTCGCGGGTTGCGCCACGGGGTTCAACTATTCCTTCGATCCCGCAGCAAGCTACACGGGACTGAAGAGCTACAGCTGGGTGACAACGGGGACCATGGGTCAGACCAGCGATCTGGTCGTGAAAAACGTCCAGTATCAGGCCGATCAGATCCTCGAGAAAAAAGGGTTCCGGAAGACCGCCGAGAACCCGGACATGCTGGTCTCGGTCAACTACGAAAACGAGATCGGAATCAACCAGTACGGTTACCAGCTCCGGATGCTCACCCTCGGCATTCAAAAGGCGGACGGCAAGCAGCTGATCTGGCGGGGAACCGCAACGGGCACGATCAGCACCGATGCGGCTTCGAACGACCTGAAGAGTGCCGTGGACGGAATCCTGAAAAGCTTCCCTCCGGCGAAGTGAAAACAAGTGGCCAGTGGCTAGTGGCCAGTGATCCGTGAAAAAGCGAAAGAAAAAGCGCCGCGGGCAAGGCTTGCGGCGCTTTTTTGTACGAACGTTTCCTCATCGTCCTGTCAGAACAGGTGAACCTGGAATCCCAGTTTGGAGAGCTTCTTCGCAACGAGTGCCTTGTCGAAGGGCTTGACGACGTAGTCGTTGCAACCCGCCTGGATGCTCGTCATCAGGGTGTCCTTGTCGGATCGGGCCGTCACCATGATCACCTTCACCCTCTTGCTCTCGGGAACGTTTTTTTCACGCTCCATCCCGCGGATCCGGTTCAGGATCTCCACGCCGTCCATCTCCGGCATCTGAACATCCAGGGAGATCAGGTCAAAGGGGGTCCAACCGTTCCAGGCGTCCACAAACTTCTCCACGGCATCGGCGCCGTTTTCGACGGCCTCACACTCGCCGAAATGGCTCATGATTATCTTCATCTTTTCCCTGCTGACCATTTCATCGTCCACAACCAGGATCTTCATTCTTCACTCCTCTGTCTCGACGCACAGCCTCAGGGTTTGTGAATAAACTCGTCCAGGCGCCTGTATGCCCTCTCCAGTCTCTCCAGACCTCCGGGGGCCTCGCCGAGCGAAACCGACCTGGCCGTCTTCTCGAGCTCGGCCGCAGCCGATGACAACTCCGCAGCCGCAAGGTTGGCTGCACCGCCCTTGATGGCATGAGACTCGCGCCTGAGGATCTCCGCATCGGCCCGATCCAGCGCCTCGCGGATGGTGCCGAGTTGGACTCGCACATTCTCCAGGAAACGCTCCAGGAGTCCCATCAGGAACTCCCGGTTGCCTTCGAACTCTTCCAGGGCCCGCGTAAAATCCATGGGCTCCGCAGAGGCCCTCTGAACCGTCGATGCCCCGGGATGCGGAGCCGCGCCGCCGGCCGTCGCGGACCCGCTGTCGATCCAGCGATCCACCTTGTCGAGCAGGTCCTGCCGGAACACGGGTTTGATCAGGTAGTCATCCATCCCTGCCCGGAGGCATGCATCGATATACTCTTTGACGGCGTGCGCCGTCAAGGCAAGGATGGGAATGCGGCTTGCTTTCCCGCTGCCCCTCTCGATGTCGCGGATGCGCTTCGTGGCCTCGATGCCGTCCATGACCGGCATCTGGATGTCCATGAAAATGAGATCGTAATTCCCGCTTTCGAAGGCTTCGATCGCCTCCTGCCCGTTGCACGCCAGCGAGACGCAGTGGCCTCCCGCCTCTAGATGCCTCTGGGCGACTTCCCGGTTGGTGGCATAATCGTCGGCCAGAAGGATCCGGCGGCCTCGCCGAGATTGCCGTCCGTGCGTTCCGGCATCGGGAAGACCGGCGATGTTTTCTTTTTCTCTCCGAGGGGTCTGCTCCCGGCTTTTCTTTATCTCCGCGGTGAACCAGAATGTGCTCCCCTCGCCGGGCTCGCTCACCACCCCGATCCGGCCGCCCATCATTCTGACGATTTCTCTCGCGATGGCGACCCCAAGGCCCGTTCCTCCATACTGTCTCGTCGTCGATCCGTCGGCCTGCTCGAAGGATTCGAAAATCCTCTGTTGCCGGTCCGGAGGGATGCCGATCCCCGTATCGCTGACGGAGAATCGAATCACCACCCCGTCGCCCATGTCGCGCACGAGCCCGCCCGTCACGGACACCCTCCCCTTGGGGGTGAACTTGAGGGCGTTGCCGATGAGGTTGACAAGCACCTGTCGCAGGCGTACGGCATCGCCGCACAGCCCCGTCGGGATCTCGGGCGCCAGGAAAGCCATGAAATCAAGCTCCTGCTGTCTTGCCCGGGGGGCAAAACCGTCCGTGACGGTGCGAAAGAGCTCCGCGAGGTCGAAGGGCGCTTCCTCCAGCGCCATCTTTCCCGCCTCGATCTTGGCCAGATCCAGAATGTCGCTGATCAGGCCGGAGAGATTGCGGGCTTCTCCGTAAATGGTTTCCAGCAGCCCCTTGAGGTTGTCATCCGGATTCTGACCCAGGCAAAGCTCCGTCATCCCGATGATCCCGTTCAGAGGGGTGCGGATCTCATGGCTCATCCTGGCCAGGAACTCGCTCTTGGCGCGGCTGGCGATCTCGGCGGCCTCCTTGTCCTTGATCAGGGCCTCCGCCCGCTTGCGCTCCGTAATGTCCCTCGTCACCGCCTGCATGCCGACAATCAGGCCGTCGCCGTCGACAGTAATGCTAACCCGCGTTTCACCCCAGAACGTGCTGCCGTCCTTCCGGATGTGCTCCGGCACCAGCGTCTCCGAAAACCCTCTGCCGGACAGGGTTTTCTGCTTCATGAGATCCCTGATGATCTTGTAGAGCTCAAGCACCTTTCGGGCTGAATCGGGTGTCAGCAATTTCTCGAAGCGGCTCCCTCTGGCCTCTTCCGATGAATACCCGTACATCGTCTGCATGGAAGGGCTGACATAGGTCAGGTTCATCTTCAGGTCCATGGTCCAGATGAGGTCACGGATATTGTCGGCCATGAGCCGGTAGCGCGCCTCGTTGCAGCGCAGTTCCTCCTCCATGCGCTTGCGCTCCGTGATATCGCGGATGATCCCCTCGACGCCGATGGGGCTGCCGTGGTCGTCGTAGCAGAAGGAGCTGCTGACCGAGACGTCGACGGGGGTGCCGTCCTTCTTCCTGATCCGGACCCCGAAGTCGTCCACGTAGCCCTGCGCGTGCAGCATACGGAGATACTGCTCCCGCTGAGACGGATCCACGTATAACGACGATACGGGGCGGCCGATGATTTCGTCGAAGGATTCATAGCCCATTTTGGTCAGGGCGGATCGGCTCACCATGACGAGCTTACCCTCGAGGTCGCAACGGAAGTAGATATCGCGAATGTTCTCGACGATCAGGCGGAATTTCTTCTCGCTCTTGCGCAAGGCCTCCTCGGCGCGCTTGCGGGCAGAGATATCGCGCGCAAGCCCCCGAAAGCCGGAGGGCCGTCCGTCGGTATCCCGGATCAGCGAGACCGATACCGCGATGGGGACGCGGGACCCGTCCTGGCGGATGAGTTCGTAATCGAATCCTTTTTCCGGCTCTCCGGTCCGGAACACGCGGCCGAAGACTTCGTAAACCTTCTTTGCATCCTCGCCGTCCAGATAAACCCGGTAATTCATCCCCACCAGTTTCGACGGGGCATAGCCCAGCATCCGGCTCATCGCTGCGTTGAAAAAGGTGAAGTTCCCGGCGAGATCCACCTCGTAGTAGCCTTCCGTAATGCCGTCCAGAATGGCCCGGTAACGCTCCTCGCGGACGATGTCGCGCGGGCTCGCCGGTCCGGTTTCCGCAGGGCGCAGTGTGACCAATTCGTCCCGGGCGCGGTCATTCTCTTCGAACAACGGTGCCTCTGTCCTCTTCGTTTCTGCCATCGATCCGCTCGATTTTCCTTGAGTTTTCTCCCCGTTGTAATTATGCAATTTCCGTGTAAAACTCAGGCGCCGTCAGAATCGCAACACACCTTATTCGTATCGGACGGCGGGGAGTATTTGTTGAGCATGATCAAGGCGGTGATCTTCGACTGGGGGGGTGTGCTGATCGAGAATCCAACGGAAGGGATCCTCCGATATTGCCGGGAAGTTCTCGGCATCGGGACCGGGTGCATGCTGGCGGCCTACCGCAAACTGATTCCCTACTTGCAGGAAGGGAAGATCTCGGAGGAGGAGTTCTGGAAGGGGGTGCGCAGACGGACAGGGGCTAAAGGCATGCTGCCCGATTCGCTGTGGCTCGAGGCC
Source organism: Syntrophaceae bacterium UBA2192 (assembly GCA_002327315.1). Taxonomy (GTDB): domain Bacteria; phylum Desulfobacterota; class Syntrophia; order Syntrophales; family UBA2192; genus UBA2192. Next base: position 13,909 of record DCVI01000088.1, read on the forward strand.
TTTGAACGTTCCTACGTGGAAAAGAAGGACGTCTTTGCCGTGGCCCATGCGCTTCACGGCAGGGGCTTCCGGACGGGCATCCTTTCCAACACGGAAAAGCCTGCGAGGCCCATCATGGGGAGGGAGCCCTACCGGATCTTCGACCCCATTGTGCTGTCCTGGCAGGTGGGATCGGCCAAACCGCAGAGAAGAATTTTCGAGGCGCTGATCGAGACGTTGCACCTCGAGCCGCATGAGGTCCTGCTCATCGATGACGTGGCGGCCAACATCGCCGCCGCGAAGGATCTGGGCCTCCAGGGTATTCTATTCACGGACGCGGAGACCCTGCGCAGAGACCTCGGCGAGCTGTTGCGGTAACACGTCCGTTCAATCAAGACGGTCCTCAGACAAGCAAATCCCCCTTGCATCCCCCTTTATGAAAGGGGGAAGGAGGGGGATTTATCTTTTTCACTGGTCACCGGTCACTGGTCACTTATTTGACGAACATCGGCGGTACCCGTGCCGGCAACACCTCGATCTTGCGCCACACGTCGCCCACGACGTAGGGTTCGGTCTTGAGCCATGCGTCCACGTCGGCCCGGGTCGGGAAATCCACCACCAGGGCGGAGCCGATCATCTGTTCGCGGTCATTCAGGATGGCCACTCCGTATATCGCCTTCCCCGCTTCTTTCATCTTCACGATGCCCGCCAGATGCGTCTCCCTCGCCGCCATGCGGCGCTCCGGGGCCTTGTCATCGGTTCCGTCGTAGGCCATTATCAGAAACTGCATACATTCCCTCCTGTCTTCGTTTTTCAATCCCTTCGCCGCACTTCTTCTGCGCCTTACCCGACGAGGCGCCTCAACTCGTCGAGGAGCCCCCGCTGACCCTCGAGGATTTTCTCCCTCGCGGCATCAAGGTCAAACCACCCCGCCCGATCCACCTCGGGAATCTCCAGCAGCCTGCCCGATCGCGGCGGCCACTCCAGGGTGAAGGTGTTGCTCCGGATGGCCGTCGGGTCGCAATCCCCCTGAACGGCCCAGGCATGAACAATCTTTCCGCTTCTTTGCCGGACGGGTGTCAACTCACGGAATATCCCCTCGGGCATGAACCCCGTCTCCTCCTCGAACTCCCTCCGGGCAGCATCGAGCAGTTCCTCGCCTTCGTCCATTTCCCCCTTGGGGATGGACCAGACGCCGAGGTCCTTCTTCGCCCAGAAGGGACCTCCGGGATGGACGAGGAATACCTCGATATTCCCGTCGCGGAACCGGTATAGAAGCAACCCCGCGCTGTTCTTCGTCATGCGGATAAGTATAATTTCCTCGCCCGATGAGTGTATGGATTCTGAAATCTACGGTCAAGGGAAAAGGAAATAAAAATCCCCCTCTTTACCCAATTAGCTGCTACGCAGCAGTAACTGGTGATTAGTTGACTGGTTGATAAGGGAAAAAGGGCAGCGCACGGGTAGGCTGTCTGCTCTTCCCCAATCAACCCATTACCCAGTCAACCAATTCCTGCAGCGAAGCTGCCTTGGGGAAAAGAGGGGGGATTTGATTCCTCCAGTCGTTTACCGCCCTCCTGCTGCCTTCTCGGCTGTTGCGATGGCCTGGTGGGCCAGATCGATGGAGCGCCCCAGGGTGTTGAGAACCATCGTCGGGTTGTGGAAGCCCATGCTGTTCTCGGCGGCCACGTAGTCCCAGTGCCACTGCGCCTTCCGGATGAGCTCGCGGGCCTTGTCGAGTTCCGCCTTGTTGGCCTTCGGCGCTTTCGAAGCCAACCCGATGGCCTGGTGGGCCTTCGCCACGGTCTGCCCGGCGGTGCGCTGCATCTCCCAGACATTGGTCTGGATGGTCTTCACCCGGTCGAGGAGCCACTGATCGGTCTGGGTATGGCAGGTCCTGCAGGATTCCCTACCGTGCTTCATGGGGCTTGTCACCCAGTGCGAAGTGTACTTCTGGCCGTCTACCTTCATATAGGGCATGTGGCAGTCGGCGCAGGAGACACCGGATCCGGCGTGAACGCCCCCGCTCCAGATCTCGAAATCGGGGTGCTGGGCCTTGAGCATCTTCGCCTCCGAGTCGGGGTGCTTCCAGTCCATCTCGAAGCCGCTGGGGATTACGGAATAGTACTCGTACATTTTCTCGGGGTGGAGGCCATTGGCCCAGGGGAAGACGACTTTCTTGTTTGACGGTATGAAGTAGTACTCCGCATGGCACTGCCCGCAGACGTAGCTGCGCATATCCTCGCGGGAGGCTTTTTTCACATCGATGCCGCGCTTTTCCATGGCCTCGATGAAGGCCGGGTTGATGACGCGCAGGTTCATCGTCTTCGGATCATGACAGTTTGCGCAGACGATGGGGTGCTTGAGCTGGGGAAGGAGCTCCAGCAGGGGAATCTTTGCGTAATCCCAGCCCTTCTCCTTGAAAATGTCGGCCAGCTGGGCCGTCTTGCAGGTCATGCAGGCGCCGGCCGTGGTCTCGTTGACGCGCTTCGTATCCCTGATGTCCTCGAGGGCATACACGTGCCCCCGGTCCTCCGTGTAGTCCACACTGAAGGGCATCCCCTTGAAGTTGACGAGGATCTCGGGCTCCTTGATGGACTTCTGAACCTTCTCGCTGCCGCCGAAACCCGTGGGCGATGCGGCAATCTCCTTGTTCCGCAGGTAGCTATTGTACTCCAGGGGGTAATACTTCCCCCACAGGGCGGGGTCGTATTCCCCTTCGGGGATCGCGGCGATCTTCATCGTCGTGTAGGGTGTGCGCACAAAGACCTGGAGCACGATGATGAAGAGCATCACCAGCGCAATCCCGCCGAGCGTCATCCAGATTTTCTTATTGCTGTCCAAGGATGATCCCTCCTCCCTTTTCAAGCCCCCGCTGGTGGACGGAGAAACGATGGCACTTGAGGCAGTCGGCGCCCCCTGCCCCCATGGGGGTGTTCTGCACCGTCGAGAAATGGCACCTCAGGCAGTTGCCGTTTGCGATCTCCCGGCCCTCCGCCGAAATGGCGATGGAGGCGGGATAGATTTTCAGGGTTTCATGGTAGAGGTCGTTGAGGCCGGCCTTGGTCTTGTAGGCGATCTGACCGACAAGGTTGGTATCGGGGAGATGGCAATCGATGCAGGCAAACTGTTTGTGTGTGGAAATCTGCCAGCGGCTGTAGACGTGGTCCATGCTGTGGCAGGCCCCGCACATCTTCGGACTGCCTGATGCATGGTAACCGCCGACCGTGGCGGCAACGAGGAGCGCACCGACGATGACGCCGGCGGACAGGAGTTTCTTCGGGGGCAGACTGATGAGGTCTTTCCAGTTCATTCCCGGATTCCCTGCAGCTGCTGGATGGGTTACAAGATGGAAACGCCCCGCAACAAGTAAAAAATAAAGGGGAAACGATAAAGAGTCAAGGCAGAAGTGATCGGGAGAGAAAAAATGGTGCCCCCTCCGTGACTCGAACACGGGGCACACGGATCAGGAATTACCTGAGGTACGTCAGGCCGCTTTAGCTTCTGTCAGCTAATCGTGGTTCTCAGTTAGGGGCTTACCCTGAGATCGCGAAGCGCTGGGTGTGCAAGTATGACTTGGTCTTTTGATTCATGCTTTCCCTACCTGCCACAATCTACTATCCCAAAACGGTCGCAATATCTAACCTCTTGACATGTAATTCATTTCTGACTCTCCCATCCAAATTGGTGCAGTTCTATAAGTCATCTACTGCCAAGTGATTATCGTATCGCATTGATTTATTTGGTTATATGGACACGCAGGCACCTGGCACATTCGATGCCCTCGATGAGGTCAAGACGGGCATGAAGGGGAGGACACGATGCACACTTCGCAGACTTCAAGAAAACCTCATCAAGAACCCTGCATCATGAGACAGCTTATCGACGTTAACGACCCAGGCATCACGACGGGGTGCGTGTGTGAGATGAAGAAAAGACTGACCGGGAAAACGATTCACGTCGTTGGCCCTCGCAGGCTGGAAAATGAACTTCTGGTGAGTTTTGTCGGGAAAGAGACGGATGCGGATTGCTTTGTGACCGACTTCGACAGGGTCGAAGGGCATTTCGTCGACGCTGAGGAGGAGCCAACCCGGCTCTTTCTGTTCGACTACCGAGAGCCCCGACTCCAAGAGATCCTTAAGCAGGCTTCCCTCAACGGAAACGGCTCGTCCCTGGCCCGGCGTCTCGTCTCGTTGTTCAACTCCGGACGAAACGACGCGGAGCGGAAGCGTGCGGGAAGCGCCTGCGGGATTTTCTACAGATGTGATTCCACCACGACCCTGCTCAACTGGCTGTGCGGTCTTTTCCATGGTGTCAACACCCTGGAAAACGCGATGGCCGTATCTATGGAAACCGCCAGAGAGACTGCAGTCGAATGCCCGCTGACTTGGAGGGAACTGCAGTTGCTGATGCTGATGACCGATGGGCTCCGGAACCATGAGATTGCGGGACGGATCGGGATCAGCCGCCACACCGTTCGCACGCATCTCTATAACAGCTTTGGGAAGATTGGGGCAAGGAACCGCCTCGAAGCCAACGCCTGGATAGAGTCCCACATCAGCATGCTGTATCTGCTGATGTGATACAGGGCAGGGAACAGTCGCCAAGCGGGATGAGCCCGGCAGTTCGACGCCCCTCATAGAATCAAGACAGAATGACCGGTAGGAGACGATGCCCACTCTGCAGACCTCAAGAATACCCCATCAAGGACCCTGCATTTGCGATGACTGCGGAAAGCCGATGCGATGGGAGGGGATTGACTGGTGCATCCTGAACACCCTCTATCTGCTTTGCTCTCTATGCACGCAAAGGTGGATCAAGGACAACAGGTATCACAACGACACAAGAGAGGAATCCACGCCCCTCCGGATGTTATCCGCCGTGGCATAAAAGGCAACGACTCGGCATGGATAGAATTTCATGGAAATGAGGCAGACGCTAAGGACGGGTAAGTACGATGGGCGGCTTTATCTGCAGATTCTGCAACGGTAACTCAGAAAGCAAAAACGGCTCAGCATCCCTTGAGATCAGCATTCGCAATAGAAAAATCATCATCTACGTTTGTCAGGAATGCTACTCTCACCTTGCAGGCAATACAATCACGCGGTGTCAGTACTGCGGCAATATCTGGTTGAAGAAGGATGCAAAGATGGGCGGGGGGGTGTGGACCGTGACTCATTGTACCCTGTGCAATAATGCACAACCGATTGCTCACCGTGACCTGTCACCTGGCATAGAGGATGTTACCGGAGCTACGATATTTTCCTCCCCTGACAAAACAGATTCTCCTAAGAGGTGAAAAAATAGATGTCGTTCGTGAAAATATTGGATATCAGCATTCATTTTCAGAAAACCGCTGCCAAAGAGGATTTCATGGATGAATTGAGCCATGAAATAGAAAAGAAACTTGCCAATCTGGATGACGCGGAAGCTTTGCCTTATGGCAAACCTGACATCGTTGAATTAATCATCTCGATAGAAAAAGATAAAATTCGATTTTTACGGGCGGATATCAGCGCAAGGCAACTGTATGCTGAAGTTGCTTCAAAGCTCAGCCAATTCAAGATACAGCATCCTCGATTTGACTATATGAATGATTCGGGCCTTAACGCCTACTACTCATAAGGTTCTGCGTTGATGAGCAACTAGCGATTTTGATGATGCCGTTGTCTTACCGGATACCGGAGAGCAGGAGAGCATGAGAGAGGGAAACAGGCGATCATGAAAAGCGAAACAGAGGAAAAGGATAAAATAGCGGAACTGGACTTTTACGACTGGTTCGATTCAGCCGAGTCTCTAATGAAACCCACGAAGAGTATGCCTCTGTCCATTGATGAGAGAAAAATTAAATCCATACGTGGAACATGAAACCCTTTTAAACTCGATGTCGCGGAAGATAACGGCGATTCAGCGGTAAGGAGGTAGAGGACCATGTCAAAGGGTACCGTGAGGTGGTTCAACCGGACAATCGGCGCCGGATTTATCAGGACCGATAACGGCGAGAATGTGCTGTTTCTACACAGCGCCGTCAAGGAGTCCGATCCGAGTTTGATCCGAGAAGGTGCGAGGGTGCGTTTGGACGTCCAGGAAAGTCAGTATGGGCTTCGGGCAAACAATGTGAGAGTCGCTGAACTTCCGGGATGACACCCGTGACCACGCGGATCATTCCGTCGGTTCATGCGCACACCCATGCCTCGATATCCGGGCCACGCCACTTTGCAGGGCGGGCCGAATGATTATCCCGCGAACCGAGGCACTGCGTTCGCCTTCTACTCTTTACTACCCTTGCTACTGTAGTGTCGACTCAAGTCCGTCTTTAGACAGCTAATGTGGGGCTTTAATGAATTGCAAAGAAAAGGGTTACATCACATTAGATGTAACCCTTTTCTTTGCTTGGTGCCCCCTCCGTGACTCGAACACGGGGCACACGGATTAGGAATCCGTTGCTCTATCCACCTGAGCTAAGGGGGCACTTTCTAGACTGAAAGGAACAGGATCATTCACCCTCACCCCAACCCTCTCCCGGAAAAGGAATGGGAATTATTCACCCTCACCCTGACCCTCTCCCCTCAAGGGAGAGGGAACCTGAAAGGTCGGGGTGGTTCGACAGATTGGGGAAATTAACACGATCGCCCGGGGCTGTCAAGGCAGACCTGACTCGGCGATCGCGAAGGCCCGCCGCGTCAGTTCCTGCGGGATCAGCTCCGTACGCATCTGCTCGGTGAGCGCAGGCACACCCAGGAACTGGCTCGAAGCGGTCACGACGGTCTCGAAGGCACCCCCCTGCCCCACGACGGCAATGCCGCCGGAGGCCCAGAAGAGCATGCGGGAGCCCGTCCCGCGGACCCTCTCCCCCCGGCCGAAGACGACGAATTTCTCGCCCAGGATGATTTCACGATGCAGGGTGGCGCTCAGGCGGACGGTGACGGCGCCGCTTGCATAGTTCATGAAGCCCGCCCAGCCCATGGTTTCGTCGACCAGGGCCATGAGGGCCACGGGATGAACCCGGCCCCCTCTCTCGAAGCGGTGCACGGTATCCATGTCTGCGGCATCGAAACCGGCGCAGGAAACGACGACCCGGTTTTGCCGGGCTGCTTCGAACAATTGAAACTTTCTCTTCAGTCCCGGGTGGCTCCTGTCGATTCCGCACACAAAGCAGTTCCGGTAGAACGGAAGCGCCGAGAGGGCCCCTTCCAGCCTGTCGAAAGACGACGGCAGACATGGCTGGGCCTCCGACGTCTCCGGCCCGAATCCCCTGGTGATGTCCGCCTCGAGGTAGGGCATCTCGCTTCCGCGCACCGATACGATTCCCTTTGCACCCTCCCCTTCCGGGGCGACGGCCACATGGACCGTCTCACCGGTTCTCAAACGGCTGCCTCCCATCCGGATGTTCATGGTAACCGGATAGGGCAGCCCCCGGGCGTTGCGGGTCTCGTGCAGGGACTCGAACAGATCCGCGATCGCGCCCATGCTGATCCCGCCGTGAGGAATTCCGATCCATCCCTCCGTCCGAAGGTCCATCACGATCTCGGAGCGCACACCGGCCCCGTCCCGGGTTATTCCCGCATCACCAAACAGGAACTCTCTTACAAAATCTTTCATGTCGACCCTCGCGATCGGTATCCGGCAACGCTCCGCATCGTTTTCAAATCCCCCCTTCCCCCCTTTGCAAAAGGGGGGAGGCTATGTGGTCCCATGCAAAGCACGGGGGCTTTTCTGTTTCACTTCTTTTCCCGATGCCTGATGCCTGAAACCCGAAGCCTGCGCGCAGCGCCTAGAGGTGCCTCTCGATGATCCGGTCCTCGCTGAAATCCCTCAGCATGAGGTACTGCGGGGTGACGTTCATCAGGGCCTCCTCGGGGATGAGTCCGATCAGTTCCGACTCGAGGACCTGCACGCCGTAGCGGGACGCCTCGGCCTTTACGCGGTCGAAGACTGCCTTGACCGGCGTTTCCCGAAAGTTCGTGAGGTTCATGGACACCTGGACGATCTGCCGGCTCTTCAGGGGCACCCCGATGGCCTTCACATGCTTCATTCCCCCGCTGGAGAACCGGATCGTCTCGGCGATCTTCCGGGCCGCCTCCAGGTTGGGCGAGGCGAGATTGATGTTGTAGGCAACCAGGAAATCGCGGGCCCCCACCGCGGTGGCCCCGCTTCGCTCGTTGAGGACATGGGGGCCGGCATCGGGAACCCACTTCGGGTCCTTCATCCGTTTTTCGAGAGCCTCGTAGCCTCCCTTGCGGATGTGGGGCAGCTCGCGGCGCTCCTCGACGAGGGCCGCCTCGCCGTAGAAATAGACGGGAAGCCCGTTTCGCTCGGCAAAGACCCGGCCGAAGCGGCGCGCGGTCTCGACGGCATCGGCCATGACGGCATTTTTGAGCGGGATGAACGGGACGACATCGACGGCGCCGATCCGCGGGTGCACGCCCTGTTGTGCCCGCATGTCGATTACCTCCAGCGCCCTGTCGCAGGCGGCCGCCGCTCCCCTCCCGATGTCTTCGGGTGAGCCGATGAAGGTAAAGACCGTCCGGTTGTGGTCGCTGTCGGTGCAAATGTCCAGGAGACGCACTCCACTCACCTTCTGCAGGGCGGAGGCGATGGCATCGATCTTTTTTTTGTCCTGCCCCTCACTGAAGTTCGGGACACACTCGAGAATCTTCATTCACCCTCACCCCAACCCTCTCCCTAATATGGAACGGGATCAGTCACCCTCACCCTGTCCCTCTCCCCTCAAGGAGACTGTGTCGCAATAGGAAGAA
>DCVI01000060.1 GCA_002327315.1 Syntrophaceae bacterium UBA2192
ACGCCCCGGGGGACGACCTTCTGCAGGAGAACCTGCCTGGGAATGATGACGATGGCGGGTTTTTCTTCGATGAGCGTCGAAAGGACGCGGATCCGTTCCCGCTCCACGTCCTTCTGCGACGAGAGCGCATCGGGGAGCATGAGGTCCCAGGGGGGCATGAGAAGGACCGAATCGCCGCCGGCAAAGAAGGCCGCATCCTGGGCGAGCGTGCGCGCCTCCTCGCCGCTTGCGCAGAGCACGGCCACCGACCGCCCGGTCAGCTCGTGCAGAGCGGCGATGAAAAGGGCCTTCGATGAGCCCTTCAGGCCCGTGACCCTCGTCTCGCTTTCGCGGTCCATGCGCTCGAGCACGGCCCGGAAGGCAGGGTCGGCCTGAAGGAGTTTCTGCAGTTCCGTGTTCACTGTATGAGTCAATTTCAAAAAATCCCCCTCTAAAGGTAGCGAACCTTAATCTTCCTCTCCCCTCCNNAGCAGTCATCGTGAGCCTGACGAACCATCACCCTCACCCTGGCCCGGGAGAGGGAATTTAAGGTAAAGGCCTTCATAGGGGGGACACAGGGGGATTTTATTCTTTCCCGATGCCCGACGCCTGAAGCCCGAAGCCCGGCGCGAAGCGCCTTATCCCACCTCCAGCATCCTGTCCAAGCACCTCTTCGCCGGGTTCCGGATTGCCTCGGGCACCTTCACCGCAGGCGCCATAACCGTGAGGGCCCTCAGGATGTCCTCGAGCGTCGTGAGCTTCATCGTTTCGCAGATCATCTTTTCCGAGGCCGGGATGAAGGTCTTTCCGGGGTATCTCGTCTGGAGCTGATAGAGAATGCCCATCTCGGTTCCGAAGATGAGCTCGCTGCCCTCCATCTTTCCCGCGTAGGCGATGATCCCGGAGGTGCTCCCCACGAAGTCGGCCAGCTCCAGCACCGCCTCGCGGCACTCCGGGTGGGCGGCGAATTTTGCCCCCGGGTGGCGGGCCTTCGCGGCGAGGACTTCATCGGGGCTCAAGTTCTGATGCACGGGGCACGTCCCTCCCCAGGGGATGATCTCCTTTCCGGTGAACTTCGCCGTGTAGCGGGCGAGGTTGCCGTCGGGGATCATGAGGATGCGCTTTGCATCCGTAAGCGACTCGACGATGCGCACGGCGTTTGCCGAGGTGCAGCAGATGTCGCTTGCGGCCTTGATCGCCGCCGAGGAGTTGATGTAGGTCACGACGGCCGCTGCGGGGTATTTTTTCTTTTCCGCCTCGAGGGCCTCCACGGTGATCGTGTCGGCCAGGGCGCAGCCCGCCTCGAACCGGGGCAGCAGGACGGTTTTGTCCGGCGAGAGGATGGAGGCGCTCTCGGCCATGAAGTGCACGCCCGCAAAGACGATGACGTCGGCTTTCGTCTTCGCGGCTTCGAAGCTGAGAGCCAGCGAATCGCCCGTGAAGTCGGCGATCTCCTGCACCTCATCGCGCTGGTAGTAGTGGGCCAGCAGGATGCCGTTTTTCTCCTTCAGCAATGCCCGTATTTTCTTTCTTAATTCCGAAAATGCCATTTGAACTCCCGACGCAAATCCCCCTTTCATCCCCCTTTGTAAAGGGGGAAAGAGGGGGATTTTCAACATCATTCAGCGGTAATATAGGTTATCGAACCATCGAATTCAAGGTAAAAACCATCGGACAGGCATGATCGGATGCTGCACGGCCGTTGACATTCCCCCGTGATTACGGTACGTTCGTAGCCCTGCACCCACAATTGAGATTCATCAGGAGTGACCATGATATCCGTAGAAGAAGCCCTGAAGACCATTCTCGAGGCCATCCATCCCCTCGGTTGCGAGAACGTTCCCATCACCTCGGCCCTCGGCTGCGTGATCGGCGAGAACATCGTGTCGGGCCGCAGCATCCCGCCCCTGGCCAACTCGGCCATGGACGGCTATGCCGTCATCGCCGCCGACACGGCCTTTGCAAGCAAAGCAAAGCCCGCCGTTCTCGACGTCCTGGAGGACGTCCCCGCCGGAAAGGTGGCCACGCAGCCCGTCCGGAAAGGCCAGGCCATCCGGATCATGACGGGCGCCCCGTTGCCCGACGGGGCCGATGCCGTTGTCCGCGTGGAAGACACCGAGGCGGAGGCCGGCAGGGTAAAGATCCTCGTGGCCGCCGCACCCGGCCTCGACATCCGGGAGGCGGGCGAGGACGTGAAAACGGGCGAGCTCGTCATCCCCAAAGGGAGCATCCTGCGGGCCGCCGAGATCGGGATGCTTGCCGCCCTGGGCCGCTCCTACGTGAGCGTGCACCAGCGGCCCGTCGTGGCCGTCGTCTCCACGGGCGATGAGCTGGTGGAGGTCGACGAGACGCCCGGGCCGGGCAAGATCGTGAACAGCAACGGTTACTCGCTGGCGGCCCTGGTCCTGGAGGCGGGCGGCATCCCGCTTCAGGTGGGGATCGCCCGGGACAACCGGGAGGACCTGCTTGCCAGGTTCAAGACAGCCGCCCGGGCCGACATCGTCATCTCATCGGGCGGGGTTTCCGTGGGGGATTACGATCTCGTGAAGGACATCATGGCCGAGATCGGCAGCCGCATCCAGTTCTGGCGCGTGGCCATGCGGCCGGGGCGCCCGCTGGCCTTCGGTCTGCTGGAAGGAAAGCCCCTCTTCGGTCTGCCGGGAAACCCCGTGTCCTCCATGGTCTCCTTCGAGCAGTTTATCCGCCCCGCGATCCTCAAGATGCGGGGATACAGGAACATCTATCGCAGGGCCGTCCGGGCCGAGATGACGGAGGGCTTCGCAAAACAGAAGGGGCTGAAATACTTCCTGCGGGCCCGCGTGGAGCTGCGCGACGGAAAGTATTCCGCCGCATTGACAGGCGAGCAGGGCTCGGGAATCCTGAAATCGATGGTGCTCGCCAACGGCCTCATCG
>DCVI01000069.1 GCA_002327315.1 Syntrophaceae bacterium UBA2192
TGCCCGGGGCAATCCCGGCGCGTTCGTTGGATCGAAAGATCTATATTTCGGAAAGGGTATGGGATAAGCAAGGTTATGGACGAAGAGAAACAACAGCAGATCAACGCGGAACCGGAAGAAGAAAAAAGTTTTGCCGAACTCCTGGCGGAAACCTCTCCCGATCGCGGCCGACTCCGGCCGGGCGAGCGGGTGGAGGTGACGATCGTCAAGATCACCTCGGAATGGATATTTCTCGATTTGGGGGGCAAGAGCGAAGGGTATCTGGACCGGTCGGAACTGCTCGACGCCGAGGGAAACCTCACCGTGCAGGAGGGCGATACGATCCGGGCCTATTTTCTATCGGCCAAGCGCAACGAGAAGCTGTTCACCACGAAGGTGAGCGGCGGGGAAGCCGCCCGTTCCTACATCGAGGACGCCTGGAAGAGCGGGATCCCCGTGGAAGGCGTCGTGGAGAAGGAGGTCAAGGGCGGCTACGAGGTCCGCATCGGGGGATCGCTCCGGGCGTTCTGCCCGCACTCCCAGATGGGCATGCCGCGCCAGCCCCAGACGGAGAGCCCCGTCGGCAAGACCCGCACCTTCCGGGTGGTGGAATACGGGTCGCGCGGCCGCAACATCATCGTATCGAGGCGGTCGATTCTCGAGGAGGAGGACCGCCAGCGCAAGGAGGCCCTGAAGGACACCCTGTCCGAAGGGATGACCCTGCGGGGAACCGTCGTTTCCCTTCAGAAATTCGGGGCATTCGTCGATATCGGCGGCATCCAGGGGCTTTTGCCCATCTCCGAGATCGGCTGGGGGCATGTGGAGAAGGTTCAGGACGTCCTCGCCGTCGGCCAGGAGATCGACGCCGTCCTCCTGAGGCTGGACTGGGCCAACGACCGCATCACCCTGAGCCTGAAGTCGGCCCTGCCCGATCCCTGGGAAACGGTGGAGAACGCCTTCCCCGAGGGATCGGTCCATACCGGCGTGATCGCCCGCCTGACCAAATTCGGGGCCTTCGTGACCCTCGCGCCGGGAATCGACGGCCTCGTCCACATCTCCAAGATCGGCAAGGGGAAGCGGATCAACCACCCCAACGAGGTCCTCACCCAGGGCCAGACCATCGAGGTGCGGGTGGAGAAGGTGGAGACGGCCCAGAAGCGCATCTCGCTCACGCCGGCGGCCGATGCCGCAGCGACGGGAGAAGAAGGCGACCGGGGCGGCGATTACCAGCAGTATGTTCCCAAGTCAAAGGAATCGTTCGGTTCCTTCGGAGACATGATGAAAGGAAAACTGCCCGAGCGCTCCCGCGGGAAGAAGGAGACGGACTGAGCGGGGGAGAAATAATGCTTGACATCTGGCGCGGCCGTGGTATGGTCGCGCCGACATAAAGTTATGGAGAGTGGCGTGAGGGTACTGGCCCTGTGACCGCCCGGCAACCTGATCCACAAGGTGCCAAAGCCAGCCCGCAAGGGAACCATGAGGTCGCAACGACAATTGGAATGAACCTCTCCTTGCGAGAGGTTTTTTTATTTCAAGCCAAGGAGAATTGCATGCAGATTTCATCGGAAAGCGTTAAAGTCGGGCATCCGGACGTCGTGGCCGACGTGATTTCGGCCCAGGTGATTGCCCTCATCCTCGATCAGGAGAAAAAACTGGGGCTCACCGTTGCCAACATGCCCCATTGCGGCCTGGAGGTCTTTCTCGGGAAGAGCCTCTGTCTGATCGGCGGCGAGGTCCGCACCCGGGTCGAAAAGATCGATATCGAAAAATGCGTCCGCGAGGCGGTCCTGTCCCTGGGATACAATGACGAGGCCGTCGGCCTCGACGGCCGGACCATGCGGGTCATCAACGAGATCATCCCCCAGTCCCCGGACATCAACCAGGGCACCGCGCTCGATCTGAACAAGGACAAGGAGATCGGCGCCGGCGATCAGGGGATCATGTACGGATTCGCCTGCAACGAAACCCCGGAGCTCCTCCCGCTGCCCTACGTCCTGTCCAGCCGCATGATGCGCACCTTCGAGACGTGCGGCGATCCCATCTTCGCCCCCGACGGCAAGGGGCAGGTGTCGGTGGAGTACAACACCGAGGTGTGCGGTCCCCGGCGGCTGGCCAAGGTGCTGATGTCCAACGCGGTGGATTACCGCCAGGTGAACGGGCTGAGCCGCGAGGCGATCAAGGCCCGGGCGAAGGAGATCGCCTTCGGGTGTCTCGCGGACTGGGTGGACAAGGACACGGAGTTCCTCTTCAACCCGACCGGGGAGTGGCAGGCCGTCAACTCGTGCAGCGCCGCGGACTCCGGCGTGACCGGGCGCAAGCTCGTCGTCCAGTTCTACGGGGGCTACCCCGGGGCGCAGCTGGGCGGCGGCGCCGTCGTCAACAAATCCCCGGAGAAGGTGGACTGCTCCGCCGCCTTCGGCGCCCGCTATGTGGCGAAGAACATCGTCGCCGCCGGGATCGCCGAGAAGTGCGCGGTCCAGCTCTCCTACGCGATCGGCATCGCGCGGCCCTTCTCCATCTACATCAACACCTTCAGCACCTGCGGCAGCGCGACGGACGAGCGCCTGGCCCAGGTCGTCGAGGAGCTGTTCGATCTCAGGCCCCAGGGGCTGATCGAGCGCTTCGACCTCCTGAACGGCGACCTCTACCGGCGGATTCCCAAGACCCTGTTCATGGACGATTATCCCTGGGA
>DCVI01000015.1:0-18190 GCA_002327315.1 Syntrophaceae bacterium UBA2192
AGAAATCGCCGGAAAACCTCCGCCTCAAAGATATATAGGGTCCAGGGTAAAGGGTATCGGGTACAGGGTGGAAGAGAGAATCGAAACAGATGATCCGGGAAACGAAATAACGAAACAAACGATCCCAACGAAATAAACGTCATGCCGCAGCCCGTCGTACGAGTCGTCGATCTCTGGAAGGAATACCGCGAAAACGGACAGGTCGTGACACAGGCACTCCGCGGGGCGAACCTGGAGGCGGCCCCAGGGGAAGTGCTCGCCCTTTTCGGGAAAAGCGGCTCCGGCAAGACAACGCTTCTCAACATGCTCGCGGGCCTGGATCGCCCCACCCGGGGCCTGATCGAAATCGACGGGAAAAACCTGGAGACCCTGGGCGAGGCAGGACGCACGGAGCTGCGCAGGAGCCGCCTGGGCTTCGTATTCCAGTTCTTCAACCTGCTCCCCACCCTGACGGCCTTCGAGAATGTCTATCTCACGCTCGAGCTGGCCGGCAAGCTCAACCCGGATGCCGCGCGCGCTGCCCTGGAGAGGGTCGACCTCAAGGGAAAGGAAAACCGTTATCCCCATGAGCTTTCGGGCGGCGAGCAGCAGCGCATCGCCATCGCGAGGGCCATCGTGAAGGAGCCCGCTCTGATCCTGGCCGATGAGCCCACGGGCAATCTCGACACGGTCACGGGCAACCAGGTCCTGGAGCTTCTCACGGAGCGCTGCCGGGAGGCGGCCATGTCTCTCATCATGGTGACCCACACGCCCCTTGCCTGCAAGCACGCCGACCGCATCCTCAAGATGGTGGACGGCGTGATCACGGAAGACGAAAAATGCAGTTAGGAAAGGCAAATGGCTTATGGCTAAAGGCATAAGGCAAAGGAGAGAAGAAGCCCGCATTCATTTCTTGCCCTAAGCCCTGCGCCTTAAGCCATAATCCGAGGTTTTCTTTGCGAACCGTTACCCGATCCTTTCTTCGCTATCTCTACCGGCGGCGCAGCCTCAGCCTGCTTCAGCTCCTCGGGATCGCCTGCGGGGTGGCCGCCGTCATCGGCATGGCCCTCTCGGCCCAGTCGGCCCTCTCCAGCTTTTCCCAGGCCGTGGAGTTTCTCCGGGGGAAATCCTCCCACACCCTCGAACGACTCGCAGGGCCCATGGACGAAGCGATCCTGCAGGATCTCGTCGGCGACCCCGCCGTCGCCTCCTTCGCCCCCGTGGTGGAGCGGCGGCTGAAACTCGCCAACGGCGATCTCGTCCGGCTCCTGGGCATCGACCCCTTCCTCGACCGGGCCATCCGGCCCGAGATCTCCCGGGCCCCCTTCGCGGGGCGATCCGGCGGTGAACGGGAGGACTCCCTTGCCTTCCTCACCGATGAGCGGGCCGTCCTGCTCGAAGAAAACCTTGCCCGTGAGCTCGGGCTTGCGAAAGGCAGCATGCTCAACACTCTCCGGGGCCGTCTCAAGGTGATCGGGATCTTTTCCAATCCCTCCGGCGAGCCTCTCATCCTCATGGACATCGCCCATGCCCAGAAGCTGCTCGAGCTGCCCGGAAAGATCGATCACGTCGATCTCATCCTCACCGACGAGAGCGGCTTTGTCTCCCGCTGGCAGGAGGGTTACCGGATCCAGTCCAAGCGCCAGCGGCAGGAGACCTTCGGCGCCATGGTGGGGGCCTTCCGGCTCAACCTGGAGGCCCTCTCGCTCATGGCCCTCTTCGTGAGCGTGTTTCTGATCTACAATACGGCCATGTTTGCCGTCGTGAGCCGCCGGCGCGACGCCGGCATCCTCCGGAGCCTCGGCGCAAGCCGGACCGAGGTCGCAATGGCCTTTCTGACCGAGATCGCCCTTTTCGGCATCCTCGGCGGGCTCCTGGGCAGCATCTTCGGCTATCTCCTGAGCCTGGCGCTGACGGAAATCATCGGCGGCACGATCAGCAGCCTCTACTTTTTTCTCCGGCCGACGCCCATGGCCTGGTCCTGGTGGATCCCTGCCGCCGGCATCATCGTGGGGTTGGGGGCAAGCCTGCTGGGAAGCCTCCTGCCCCTGCTGGAACTTACCCGTGTCGATCCCGTGCTCACCCTCAGGGGGCGCTCGGGAAACCGCGAGAGCCGCCGCTGGGCCTGGTTCGTTGCGCTGGCGGGCGTATTCATCCTGGTTGTCAGCATCATCGTTCTCGCGTTTTTTTCAAAGCAGATCTACGTGGCATACATCGGCGTCTTCGGATTTCTCTTCGGGCTGAGCCTGCTGACGGGCGTCATCATGGTGCTCGCCGAGCCGCTGCTGCGGCGCCTGCTCGGCGGCGTGGGAAAGCTTCCCGGACGGATCGCCGCCGGCAACATTATCCAGAACCTGGGCCGGACCGGCGTTGCCGTGGCCGCCTTCATGGTGGCCCTGTCCCTGTCCATCGGCCTGGGCTCCATGATCGGCAGCTTTCGCGAGTCGCTCATCTGG
Source organism: Syntrophaceae bacterium UBA2192 (assembly GCA_002327315.1). Taxonomy (GTDB): domain Bacteria; phylum Desulfobacterota; class Syntrophia; order Syntrophales; family UBA2192; genus UBA2192. The sequence goes on from DCVI01000015.1 coordinate 2,436, forward strand.
TGGATGGGAAGCCAGCTGCGCGGCGACATGTACATCTCGAATGCCTCGGACATGGAGGTGCCCGAGAACTTCTATGAGGAGATCCGGTCCATCCCCGGGATCGGCGGCGTCGACACCTACCGCAAGGTGCCCGTCCTGTACCGCGGCCGCACGGTGCACGTGGCGGGCATCAAGGCCGATGTCCTCCAGCGCTTCGCCCGTTTCGGCTGGGTCGCAGGGGGGGACGAGCACTGGGAGGCCGTGAAGAAGGGCGACGTCATCGTCTCGGAAAGCTTTGCCCGGAGCTTCGCGGCGGGCCCGGGCAGCGAGATCACCCTCGAGGGGTCAGCGGGCCCCGTTCGCCTGCGCATCGAGGGCGTTTTCTACGACTACTCGACGGAGCACGGCCTCATCATGATGGACCGGGAGACCTACATCGGCCTTTACGGCGACCGGACAATCAACAGCATCGCCGTATTCATTAATCCCGTTGAACCCCGGAGAAAGCAGATCCTCGACGATGTCCGCGGCAGGGCGCTGTCGCGGGGGCTCCCGGCCTTCACCCGCGAGCAGTTTCACAGTAACATTCTCGAGGTCTTCGACAGCACCTTTGCCGTGACCCGCTCCATGAGGGTCATCGCGATCGTCATCGCCTTCTTCGGGATCACGGGGGCGCTGATGACGCTGTTCATCGAGAGGCAGCGCGATTTCGGGATCCTGAGGGCCCTCGGGTTCTCCACGGGCCAGGTGGCCGGCATGACGCTCCTCGAGGCCATCGGGATGGGGATCGTGAGCTTCGTACTCAGCTCCGGTGTGGGAACGCTGCTTGCCATCCTGCTCATCCGCGTCATCAATTTGAGAAGCTTCAACTGGACGATTTTCTACTACCCCGACTGGCAGCCTTACGCCATCACGGCGGCAACGGCGCTGGCCGCCAGCGTCGGCGCGGCTCTCTACCCGATCTGGAAGGTGCACCGGACGTATCCGCAGATGCAGATCAGAGAAGAATAGGACTTCAGGCATCGGGCTTCAGGTTTCAGGATGAAAGAACAGAAATTTCCCCAAAATCCCGAGGCCCGAATCCGGAAGCCCGAATCCCGCGGCAGGCAGGAAATGCGAAGATCATGAGCAGAATGAAAACTGCAGGAATCGTTGCCTTCATCATCACGCTGGTAATGTTTATCTGCCTGCCGGCCTTCGCCGCCGATGACTGGAAGGCGGCAATCGGCCAGCGCACCTGGAGCTTCCCGAGGGATCACGGGGCGCACCCGGAGTTCCGCACCGAGTGGTGGTACTTTACGGGGAATCTGCGCGACGGGGCGGGAAACCGCTATGGCTATCAGCTCACGTTCTTCCGCCAGGGGGTGAGACTGAAACCCGCGGACCCGAAAAACCCCTGGTCGCTTCGCGATCTCTACCCGGCTCACTTCGCCGTCACGGATGTCAGTAACGACAAGTTCCACTTCGCCGAGCAGATCACCCGCTCCGGCCCGGGGCTTTCCGGGGCCGCAGCGGACGGCATGAACGTCTGGAACCTCGGCTGGTCGGCGAAGATGAAGGGGGATACCCTCCACCTCCAGGCCGCCCATGAGGGCATGGCGCTCTCCCTCGTGCTCAAGCCGAGAAAGCCCCTGATCCTCCAGGGCGCAACGGGCCTCAGCCGCAAGGGACCCGGGCACGGCCAGGCGTCCTACTACTATTCCTTCACGGACCTCGCGACAAGGGGGACGATCAGGACCGCCGACTCGCAGATGCCCGTAGCGGTGGAAGGGGTGAGCTGGTTTGACCAGGAATTCGGATCCAATGTCCTTTCAAAGGACCAGGTCGGGTGGGACTGGTTCTCGATCCATCTCTCCGACGGTCGGGACTTGATGCTTTTCTTCCTCCGGAAGAAGGATGGAACGGTGGAAAAGGAGTCCTCGGGGACCCTTGTGGAATCCGACGGCAAGTCCCGTCACCTGAAACGGAGTGAGATCAACGCGGAGGTTCTCGGGACCTGGAAGAGCCCCAAAAGCAGCGGAACCTACCCCAACCGCTGGCGGGTTCGCATTCCCGCGGCAGGCCTCGATCTTGAGCTTGCACCGCTCGTGGCGGCCCAGGAATTGATCACGGCAGGCTCCACGGGTGTGACCTACTGGGAAGGAGCCGTGGGCGGAAAGGGAACATCTGCCGGCCGACAGGTCACCTGCGAAGGCTACGTGGAGATGACGGGCTACGCGGGCAGCCTTGGGGGGCTCTTCTAACAATCCGGAAACCGGGCAGATCCTCTCATAATATTCCCCCGGTTCATTGTGCTTTGAAGCGCCACAGGTGCGATTGGCAGGGTTTGCACCATCTTGAACCTTGCATTTCCTCTTCGAAAGGCGTAAAAAAATAGATGTCCTGCCTACGAGGCGGGACATCAAAAAAATTCGGCCTCCGCTCCGCATTCATCACCGACCACAGGACGGGGTATTCTGCGCAATATTCATAAATATTCCCCCGTTCACGTGAATTCTCCCGTCTTTCATTGCAATGAGGCAGAAGTTGGTCGTGCTGACTTGTCCGTTTTGAATTTATCCTGTCGATCTCGAACCCTGTCATCGTAAACGATCTATTCCATTTCAACCATTTCGTTTTTTCCTCTGTTCTAAAAGCATCAGGGCCTGCAGGCGCCACTGTTAGATTCGTTAATGGAGTCAACGGTCGATGAAAGAATGAAAGGAGGAGCTGTTATGTCCGTTTACAAATTCGTCGAGCTGGTGGGAACAAGTCCCACGTCCTGGGAGGATGCCGCGCGGAGCGTCGTGGCGGAGGCCGGGAGATCCCTGGACGAGTTGAGGATCGCCGAGGTCGTGAAGCAGGATCTCGTCGTCGCGAAGGGAAAAACGACTTTCAGGGTCAGGGTTAATCTTTCATTCAAGGTTCTTCGTGAAGAGGGGGAGGTCATTATCACAGAGGATGATTTGCCCATCATCAGTTACGATCATTTTTAGAAAGTGATCTTTGTCGGTGCGTCGTGAAACCGCACGGTTTCCGGCTACGTGACAGCGTTTGTGCTGCCCGTGCGGGTTGACTCGAACATTCTATCATACAGACAGGAAAGGAGCCACAGAGGCCATGCGGAAAAAAATTTTCCTATTCATCCTGATTTGCCTCTTTGCCGCGGGATCGGCGCATGCCCAGGGATACGGCGTTGGCACGCCCGCGGAAGCGAAGAACATGGTGGTGCAGGCCATTGCCTACCTCAAGGCCAACGGTGAGGAGAAGGCCCTTCAGGAATTCGACAAACCCAACGGCAGATTCCAGTGGCGTGATCTGTACGCATTCGCGTACGACCCGAAGGGGGTCATGAAGGGCCATCCGAATCCGAAACTGATCGGCCGGAATCTCTATGATGAACCCGACAGCAAGGGCAAGCTTTTCAGGAAAGACATCGTGGATCTCGCCAACAGTCGGGGTTACGGATGGGTCGACTACACCTACATGAATCCGATGACCCGGCAGGAGGAGGCCAAGATCACCTATTGTCAGAAAGAGGGGATGCTGATTGTCTGCTGCGGGGCCTACCTGCCGTAGAAATGAATCGCGGACGTATTCCGTGCAAGATCGTGATTGTTCGAAGGAGGGAAACCAACCATGGAAATATTGGCTGAAATCTCATTAGCGGCTTGGATGTCCATCCTGGCACTGGCCATTGTCGTCATCATCAGCTGTATCAATGAGGATCTCAACGTCGGGTTCCTCAGCATTGCCTTCGGCATCATCGTGGGCGGCCTCTGGGTCGGCATGAACGGTGCCAAGGTCATGAACACGTTTCCCCTGGGTCTCTTCATGATCCTGGTGGGTGTGACCTTCCTCTTCGCCCTGGCTTCGACAAACGGGACCATGGAAAAAGTCTCGTCCTACTCGATCCGCGTCTGCGGCGGCAAGACGGCCTGGCTTCCCCTCATTATCTACATCCTTGTGTCTGTCCTCACCACCATCGGCCCCGGTAATATTGCCGCCACCGCTCTCATGGCCCCCATCGCCATGGCCATCGCGACCCGTGTCGGCATGCCGGCCTTCCTGATGACGCTTCTGGTCGTCGGAGCGGCGAACGGTGCTGCCTTTTCGCCCTTTGCCCCCACAGGGATCATCTCAAACGGCATCATCGCCAAAATAGCACCCCAGCTACCCGCCATTCAGGAGGCATGGACCCTCGACGGCCTTGCCTGGAAGATCCATTTCAACTCCGAGTACTGCCAGGGCATTATCAATATCGGCGGCTTCATGTTGATGGGCGGCTGGGCCTGGATCGCCAGGCAGCGCGGTCAGACGATTAATATCGATGAACTGGCCCCGAAACCAGAACCCTTCACCTTGAAGCAGTGGTACACCATCTTCGCCATCATCCTTCTGATCGTTTTCGTCATCGCGCCTGCCCTTCCTGCCGTAAAGGGGCTCATCCCCAAGGAAGTCATGGCCCTGATCGCCAACGTCGGCTCCGTCGCTTTCATCCTGGCCGGAATCCTCATGCTCCTCAATGCGGGCGACAGCAAGGCCGCAATCAAGGTCGTGCCCTGGGGCGTCATCATGATGGTCTGCGGGGTGACCGTACTGGTTGAGGTCATGGACCGCTCGGGAGGTCTCAACGCCATGGTGAATATGATCGGCGTCATCTCCGGTCCCGTTACGGTCAACTTCTGGCTCGGCCTCATGACCGGCATCATCTCGGCTTACTCCAGCTCCTCGGGTGTCGTGATGCCCATGTTCCTGCCCCTGGTGCCCGGCCTTGCCAAGGAGGTGCCCAGTGCGGACGTGATCGCCATGATTTCATCGATCAACATCGGTTCCCACCTTGTCGACACCTCACCGCTGTCGACATTGGGTGCGCTTTGCATCGCCTGCGCCGGTGAGCACGAGGACAAGACAAAGCTCTTCAGGAAACTGCTCATCTGGGGACTTTCCATGTCCGTCGTCGGCGCCGTGGCCTGTGTCCTGTTCTTCGGTGTTCTGGGCTGGTAATCAACCCTTCACCTGGATGAGTCGGATGGAAATGATCCTCCGACTCGTTTTTTATTCACCGCTGACCTGCCCGGATTCTCAAGGTATTTGCTGTCTCCTTCGAGAAGGCACGTAGAAGCGTAACGGTTTGCAGGGATTGCGATCGTGGCCCCGATGTCATGCTTGCCCTTCGGCACAGGTCATTTAAGATTGGCAGGGGTTGGGAGATTGAAAAAGGAATCTTCCTGCATCGTTTTTCCCAGGCGTTTCATTTTCCCGGTTTTAAATCCGCAGGCGGGCGGGCAAGGCGGTAGAAGCGGATGTGCTCGGCGGGCAGCATTTTGTCGCCGATCATCACGTCGCCGATGAACTCCAGGCCCCCGCCGCCCTCCCAGGGAGGGTAAGGCCCCTTGGCCTGGACGGACTTCGGGTAGTAGAAGTTCACGACCAGCGAGAGGTTGTGCTCCTGCTCCCAGGGGGTCTGGATGAAGGGGTTCTTTTCCCCGGCCATGGCCTTGCCGGCCGCCTCCAGGGCCAACCGCCAGAGCGTTCGCTCCTTCGGACACAGGAAATCCCGCGAGAAGGGGGATCTCGTCGAGACGGCCGGGTTGAACTGGCCTTTCCTGAAGACGACACCCCGGATGTCGCTCCCGAAGGATTTCTTCATGCTCTCGGAGCGCGCGGCCAGGCGCACACGATTCATGACCCCCCAGGCAATGGCCTCGTGGACGAGGGGATTGTCGCCGATGCCGGTGGAAAGCGCCTCGGCATAGACCAGCCTCGCCAGAAGCTCCTTCTGGGAAAGCTTTGCCTTCGCCGCCACGAACTCGATCGAGTCCGAAGCGTCCCTCGTAAGGCACTTCGGCACATCGGCGGCGGCCGCGCCCAGGGAAGGAGCAAGGCACAGCAGACCGATCACAAGTGTCCGGATCATGACCCTCACAGCCTGTACTCCATGAATTGAAACTCACAGGGCGGCCCTGCGGCGATGTACATCAAGCCCTCGGCGGGAACCATGACGAAGGAGGCCATTGACGTGGAGGCCAGCTCCGGCGGCTTTTCCGGGTCCACGTGGCGGCAGATCGAGTTGGGGTGCCCCTCGTGATCGGCAAGGATCCCCATCATGATCTCGGGGGTGATCCTGCCGTAGACATTTTCGATCCGCTCGCGCATCCGCCCGGCCCGGGCAAAGGTGTCCGGGATCAGTTGGGTCGTCAAGTCGGCGGCCTTGAACCGCTCCGTCTCGTAGTGGTTGGCGTGGACAAGAACATCCTTCTGCGGGAGGATCAGCTCGATGTCGTCGGCGACCGCCTCGATGCCCGTCATGCTGCCCGCGAAGTCGGCCAGGTGGAAGTAGGCCAGCCCGCGCGCCTGCCTGCGGAGAATCGCGAGGGCAAAGCCTATCCGCGGCTGCCGCATCGCCCTGGAGATATAAAAGGAAAGGGGCACCTGTTGCTTCATGTCGCCCAGCGGGTCGAGGGTGAGGTTCGCGCAGTTGCCGATCCCGGCGGAGTTCAGGTGGTAATAGGGGCTCCCGGAGAGGCACAGCACGAATTCGCGGATACCGCTGTCGTGGCGGATCCGCAGCAGATCCAGCGTCGAGGCGGGGTGCCAGTCCACGTTCTGCCCGAGGATCGCCCGGCCGCCCTGCGTGGCCTTCCCCGCAAGGGCAAACGACGTGCACAGGCCCATGATCTTCCCGCAGTTGAAGGCGATCTCCAGGGTGCACTGCAGCGCCAGGGCCTCCTCGAGGACCATCCCGGCGCCCTCGGCCTGCCCGCGAAGCATCTCGAAGCCGTAGGGGTCGAAGTTGCGGACGGCGCCCAGAAACGTCAGCGCCGCATCCCAGACTTTTCCCTTGTCCGCCCGGAATGGGCCGTGCTCGAGGCCCATGTACAGCATGGCAAGCGAGCCCTGCAGATTTTCCCGGCAGCCCTCGCCCCACTGCCTGCCGATCTCGTAGGGGGTGCCGCCGCATTCGATGGGATTCAGGCGAGTTGCGTTCTTCATATCAGCCGTACTTCAGGACGATGCCTTCGATGACGTTGGAGACATCTTCGCAGTTGTCCACGGCGGTTTCGATCCGGCCGATAATGTCTTTCACCTTGATCAGCTCGATGGCGTCCTTTTCCTCTTCGAAAAGCCGAGTCATCGCCGCCCGGAAAAGCTGATCCGCTTCATTCTCGAGCGTGTTGATCTCCACGCACAACTGCAGAATTACCGGCGCATCCTGTTTTTTTCTCACCGAGAAGATGATCTTGCGGATCTTTGCGACGGCTTCGGTGAGAACCCTCGTGATCTCCACGAGCTCCTTCGCCGGCTCTTTCATCCTGTAGAGATACATCCTCACGGCGGCGGACTCGACCTCGTCGAGGACGCTGTCCATTTTGTTTGCCAGGGAAAAGATGTCCTCCCGGTCCATGGGAGTCAGAAACATCTTGTGCATCCTCTTGTAGACCTGGTGGGTGATGTGATCGGCTTCGTGCTCGATCTCCTTCAGCTTGCCCACCTTGAATTCCGAGTACTCGTAGTTGTCGAGGATTTCTGTGAAAAGCTTTATCCCCTCTACCAGCTTGTCGGCCAGCTCTTCGAAGAGGTCATAGTATTTCTCGCGGTTCGATTGGAAGAATTTCATGGTGCCCCGGCTCTCCTTGGAATGGGAGTTCTCCTATATCACAATCCGCGGCCACAGGACAGGCAGGAAACCGGGGAATATGCCTCAACCGCCGGCCCTCTTTCCCGAGTCACGATACAGGCCGTGCTCCAGAAAGAGCACGGCCAGCACGCCCATCACGAAGCTGTTGCCCGCCACAGGACGGATGACAGGCGGGTAGGACGCGACCACCTCGCCGGGCAGAAAGGCCACCACGACGGCCACGAGCAGCGGGATCCCCACCACGAGGCCGCCGTTGAACCCGGCGACCCGTTCGTCCTCCATCAGGACCATGATCCCCGCCGCCATCTGGGCACAGAGGATGTAGAGCATGGCGCTGCCGACCACGACGGAAGGCACGGCCTCCATGACCGCAATGGCCGCAGGCGAAAAGGCGACGGCGAGCATCAACAGCGCAGCCGGAACGAGGGCGAAGCGCGACAGGCATCTTGAAGACGCCACGACACCGGGGCTCAGGGAGTAGTTGACCTGGCCGATGATTCCGAGAAAACCTGCCGCCAGATTCGCCATGCCCGTCACGGCGATTCCCCTCCTGAGCCTCTCTCCCTTGTCGCCGTCGCCCACGAACGCATTCATCGACTCGATGGACCCGATGTCATTGATGGCAAGGGCGATAAAACAGATGAAGAATGCCGCCAGCAGCCCGGGGTCGAAGGAAAGAGCCGTCGTGAAACCGGTGAAGAACAGATCGAAGAGGGCCCCGGAGCCGGCACTCCCCGCTCCGGTAGAGCCCAGGCCGAGAACGTGCCAGGTGAGGGTTCCCGCGACGGTAGCGGTCAGGATCAGCGTCGAGCGCCAGATGCCGCCCAGGAACCGGTGCAGGACGAGCATCGACAGGCACAGGGCAAAGGCAAACAGGACGTACGAGCGGGGCGTCCCGCCTCCGCCGGAGCCGGTGATCAGACGGATGATTGTCGGCGTCAGGGTAAAGGCGATCAGCAACAGGACGACGGCCACGACGCGCCGCGTGAAGAGGCGGCGGATTTTCCCCAAAAGGCCCGTCCAGGCCAGGACGAAAAGCAGCATGCCGCCCAACAGGATCGCCGTGTAAAGGGCTGCCGGCTGAGCGCCGGGACTCGACAGGATCCCGATGAGGATCACCGTCGAAGGGCCGACAATGAGCGGCAGGCCGTGCCCCAGGAAAATCTGGATGAGCATGAACAGGGCGGCAACGAAGAACATCTTCTGCAGGTAAATGAGGGGGTCGCAGGCCCCGGGGGGCCCGACGGTGCAGATGATCTTCCCGAGAATGATGATGGACGGGACGGCCACCGCAAACCACTGCAGTCCCAGGAAAAGCCACTCCAGGGGTGGCGGCCGGTCGTCAAGGCCGTAACGGAATTCCATGAGGCTCCTCTCAGTCCAGGGCCTGCTTCGCCGCGGCCACGTCGGCAAGCGCCTCGCGGTCGAGGATGGTGATCTTCTTCCCGCCCACGCGGATCATGCCGGACTGCGTCATTTTGCCGAGAACGCGCGACAACGACTCCCCCGTCGTCCCGAGGAGATTGGCGATAAGCCCCTTCTTGATGTCGAGCTCGAACTCCCCGGCGCCGCCGGCAAGATCGCTTAAGTGAAGAAGATAGGCCGAAAGCCTCTCCGGCACCCCGCGCAGGGAGAGGTTCTCGATCGTGGCGGCAAATTCCCTGAGGCGCTTCGAAAGTACCGCCAGCATGTCGAGGGCCAGGGCGGGGTTCTTGCGTATGATTTTCAGGAGCTCGTCCCTCGGGATAAATAGGACTCGACCCGTCTCGATGGCCTGGGCGTTAGCGGGGTAGTTCCCTCCCTGGAAGACGGGAACCTCTGCGAAGGGCTCGCCGGGGCCCATGATGTGCAGGATCTGCTCCTTGCCGTTGGGCGAGAGCTTGAAGATCTTGACGCGTCCCGCGGAGACGATGTTGAGACCCGCCGCCCGGTCGCCGTCGCTGAAGATCATCTCGCCGGCCTTCACCGGGCGGTCGACGGCGATCTCCGAGAGGGCCTTCAGCTCCTCGTCGGGAAGCCCCTGGAACAGCGGCAGATGGGATAGGAAACCTTGGATGTTCATGGGACCGTTTTAGGTTTTAAGTTTTAGGTTTTATGTATTACGTTTTACGTATCAGCTGTTATATATAGAATAGTCTTGGAGGACCGATCTTTCTTTTTACCTAACACGTAACACCTAACACTTTAAACGGTTTTTTCTCCTTTACATCTTTTTTCCGTTTTTTTGATCCGGATCAAAGAATTCCGGCCGGATTTCCCCTATAAAATCTTACAAAACACGCACCTGCACATAAATTGAAGGAAGGAGGCTGTACATGTTCTGTAACCAGTGCGAGCAAACGGCAAAAGGAGAGGGTTGCACGAAGGCAGGCGTCTGCGGCAAACCGCACGACGTTGCCACCCTGCAGGATCTCCTGGTTTACGCCCTCGTCGGGCTTTCGATCGCTGCGTCCGAGGCGAGGAGGAAGGGGATCGGCGATCACGATGTGGACGTGTTCACGGTGAAGGCGCTTTTCTCGTCGCTGACAAACGTAAACTTCGACGCGGATCGCTTTGTTCCCATGATCAAACAGGCCGTAAAATACCGGGACGGGCTTATCGGGAAGGTCAAGGCCTCAGGCGGGAGCCTCGATCTCTCGAAGGACGCGCTGACCTTCAAGCCGGCAGGCACCGCGACGGAGCTGGTCGACCAGGGGGAAAACCGGGGCCTGATGGACTACCCGGCGGCAAACGCCGACATCCTTTCCCTGAAGCACACCCTGCTCTTCGGTATCAAGGGCCTGGCGGCCTATGCCGATCACGCCCAGATCCTGGGTCAGGAAGACACGGCCGTATACGCCTTTGTCCAGGAGGCACTGGCGGCACTGGCCGATGAAAAAATCGCTCTCGAGGCGGCCCTGGGGCTGGTGCTCAAGTGCGGTGAGGTCAACCTGAGGGCCATGGAACTTCTCGATGCGGCCAACACGGGAGCCTACGGGCACCCTGTCCCCACGGCCGTTTCCCTCGGCGCCAGGAAAGGCAAGGCCATCCTGGTCTCCGGACATGATCTCAAGGACCTGGAGGAGCTTCTCAGGCAGACCGAGGGCAAGGGGATCAACATCTACACCCACGGCGAGATGCTTCCCTGCCACGGCTACCCGGGACTCAAGAAGTACGGCCACCTCTCCGGGCACTACGGCACGGCCTGGCAGAACCAGGCCAAGGAGTTCGCCGAGTTTCCCGGCGCGATCCTGATGACGACAAACTGCATCCAGCGCCCCACGCCCGCGTACAAAAGCAACATCTTTACAACGGGCCTCGTGGGCTGGCCCGACGTGGCACACATCCCGGGCAGGGATTTCGCGCCCGTGATCAAGCGGGCACTCGATCTGCCCGGCTTCACAGCGGATAAAAACGGCAAATCGGTCCTGACGGGATTTGCCCGCAATGCCGTCCTGGGTGTTGCCGACAAGGTCATCGAGGCCGTGAAGGAAAAAAAGATCCGTCACTTCTTCCTGGTGGGCGGCTGCGACGGCGCCAAGCCGGGCAGGAATTACTACACGCAGTTCGTCGAGCAGGTCCCCGCGGACTGCATCGTGCTGACCCTTGCCTGCGGGAAGTTCCGCTTTTACGACAAGGACCTGGGGAATATCGGCGGCATCCCGAGGCTTCTGGATGTGGGCCAGTGCAACGACGCCTACTCGGCCATCCAGATCGCCGTGGCGCTCTCGAAGGCCTTTGGCGTGGGCGTGAACGAGCTGCCGCTGTCGATGATCCTGTCGTGGTACGAGCAGAAGGCGGCGGCGATCCTGCTCACCCTTCTCTACCTGGGAATCAAGGACATCCGCCTGGGGCCCTCGCTTCCGGCCTTCATCACGCCGGGCATACTCGACGTGCTCGTGAAGAACTTCGGCATCAAGCCGATCACGACGCCGGAAGCGGATTTGAAGGCGATACTCGGGTAAAAACGATTCACCATCTGCCTCTCTCCTGCCTGGAACCCCTGCTTTTCGGAAGGGGAGCGGGGTTCCAGGACAAGGCAGACAGTGAAAATCGCATAACCCGAGAGAGGCTCAGAAAAAATCCGGATCAATGGCCTGAAGAGATCGCTTCTGATATTTCCCTCTCCCTTGACGGGAGAGGGTCAGGGTGAGGGTGATGGTTCGACGGGCTCACCATGGCGAACAGAAATGTCATCCTGAGCTTGTCGAAGGACCCCCTCACCTCAATCCTCTCCCGCCAGGGGAGAGGAAGAATGAGGTTGAACGACATGAAGAAATCAAGACCAATCATTCAAATCAACGAAGAGCTCTGCAACGGCTGCGGCGAGTGCGTCCCGGCTTGTGCGGAAGGGGCCATCCGGATCGTCGACGGCAAGGCAAAGCTCGTCAAGGACATGTTCTGCGACGGCTTGGGTGCCTGCCTGGGCGAATGCCCCACGGGGGCCCTGAAGATCATCGAGCGCGAGGCCGACGAATTCGACGAGAAGGCCGTGCACGAATTCCTGAAGAAAACAAAGGCACCGGCGCCCTCCCCCTTCACACCTGCGCAGGGCGGCTGTCCCTCCATGACCCTGCACAGCTTCGCCCCTTCTCCGAAAAAAACGGCACCGAAGGGAACGGCGGAGGCGTCCGGGTCGGCCCTCTCCCACTGGCCCGTCCAGATCCGGCTGATCCCGCCCACGGCTCCCTTCCTGAAGGACGGCGACCTGCTGGTGGCGGCCGACTGCGTGCCCGCGGCCTACGCCGATTTTCACCGCGACTTCCTCGACGGGCGGGTGCTCCTGCTGGGCTGCCCCAAGGTCGACGACAAAGAACTGTACCTCCAGCGGTTTACCGACATCTTCCGGGTAAACGACATCAAGAGCGTCAAGGTCCTCCGGATGGAGGTGCCCTGCTGCTCCTTCCTGCTTCCCATCGTGACCGAGGCAGCGCAGCGAGCGGGAAAAGATGTGCCCGTGGAGGAGGTCATTATCACGAGGCGGGGGACAATCAGCCAATAGGATTTACCGGTTTGCAGATTCGTGCCGTGCTGAGGAAGGCAATACTCTTCCGGAAAAGGAGGATTGTCATTCCGGACTCGATCCGGAATCCACTTGCTGTCTGGATTCCTGCTTGCGCAGGAATAACATGGGGTTTGAGATCAGCAGCAAAACGAAGCGCCCGGCAGAATCCTGCCGGGCGCTTCTTCGTTTCACTCATCCCCATTCCGGTGGCCGGGCCTTCCTGCCGGGCGTCAGGTTTGGGGGTTCGTGATCTGTTGCCAGCCCTGGGACAGCATGGTCTGGTAATCCGTGTTGCCTATGAAATTCGTGTACTGCGCGCTCGTGGTCATCGTGTCCGAGATGTTGTAGGCCACCATGGCATTGACGATGTTGATGATGTCCGCCCGCGTGATGTAGAAGCCGTCGGAGGTCTCCACGCGCTCGATCCCGGGGCTCAAGTCGGTGAAGGTGCCCGTCTGGCTCGAGCTGTACTGGTACGAGGCAAGGAGGTTGTACTTGCACGCGATCGAATCGTTTGCGCTCGTCAGGACCAGCAGGTCGTCGTTTCTGCGGCTGAAGACGATCTCATCCTTCGTGATCCCGTCGAGTCTAACCGTGTCCGTCGAGCCTGCCGTTTCGTTGAGGTCCTGCAGGGTGTCTTTCCCATGGCCACTGCCGAAAATGTACAGGTCGCTTTCCGACTCGCCGTAGAGATAGTCTTTGCCCGTCCCGCCGATCAGCGTGTCGTTGCCGCGCCATCCCTTGATGGTGTCGTCCCCGGCGCCGCCATCGATGGTGTCGTCCAACTCCTTGCCGGTGAGCGAATCCATGCCGCCCAGGCCGCACATGGTGTTCTTACTTCCGGCAAAACCCGTCAGCATGTCCATGTATGCCGTCCCGACGATCGTGACGGGCCTCGCCTTGATGTCGGCAAGCGTCCACTGCGAGCCGTCGGCAAACTTCATGGCGCCAATCTTGTAGGTGTCGCTCGAGAACCACGAACTGAAGGTGAGCTGCTCGCTCGTTCCCGCGATCCGCAGGGTCATGGCCGTGCTGGTCCCCTTGGTGAATTCCAGGTCGGCCGGCGTTATGCCCAAGGCGAACTCGATGGTGTCTTCGTTTCTCGCCGAGATCGTGTCCGAACCGTCGCCCCTGCCGTACCGGTAGGTATCGGCCCCCGCCCCGCCGTCTTGGGTGTCGTTCCCGGCCCCGCCGACTAGGATGTCATTGCCGTCGCCGCCGTAGAGCTTGTCGATCCCGTCGCTGCCGGTCAGGGTGTCATTGCCGCCCAGACCATAGAGGATGTCGTTGCCTGCGCCGCCGTCGAGAGCGTCGTCGATTTCCTGTCCGTTGAGGGTGTCGTTGCCGCCCAGGCCGGAAATCGCGTTTCGGCTCCCCGCAAGCCCTGTGAGCGTGTCAATCGCTTCCGTGCCGGTGATCGTGACGAACCGGTTCTTGATGTCGGCAAGCGACCACGCCGTGCCGTCGGCAAATTTGATGGAGCCGATCTTGTAGGTGTCGTTTGTGGCCCACTGGCCGAAGGTGATCTGGTCGGATGTGCCGTTGATCTTCAGGACCATGGCCGTGTCGCCGCCCTTCGTGAACTCCAGGTCATACGGAGCGATGCCCGGCCCGAATGCAAGGATGTCGTCACCCGTCGTGCCGTTCGTGCTGATCGTGTCGGCCCCGTCGCCCCTGGCGAACCGGTACGTGTCGACTCCCGCACCGCCGTACAGGGTGTCCGTCCCGGCCCCCCCGACGAGGGTGTCATTGCCTGCGCCGCCATTGAGCGTGTCGTTGCCGGTACCGCCGACCAGGGTGTCGTCGAGGGCCTGGCCGTTCAGGGTGTCGTTGCCGCCGAAACCGGAGATCATGTTCATGCTGCCCGCAAGCCCCGCGAGCGTGTCCGCCGCCTCCGTGCCGTTGATCACGACGGGCCTGCCCTTGATGTCGTCCAGTGTCCACACGGTGCCGTCGGCAAAGGTCACGCGCCCGATCTTGCAGGCATCGCCCGAGGACCACTGGTTGAAGGTGATCTGGTCGCCCGCGGTCCCGATCCGCAGGGTCATGGCCGTCTCGCTTGCCTTGGTGAACACCAGGTCGGCAGGCGCGATGCCTGCGCCGAACTCGAGGGTGTCGTCGCTGGCCGCAGTGATCGTGTCGGCGCCGTCGCCCGGGGCAAACCGCACCGTGTCAGCCCCCGCGCCGCCGTCGAGGGTGTCCGTCCCGGCCCCGCCGACGAGGATGTCAATGCCGTCGCCGCCGCTGAGTGTGTCGTTGCCGGCCCCTCCCAAAAGGGTGTCGTTGCCGGCCACGCCGTAGAGGATGTCGTTGCCGGCGCCGCCGTCCAGGGTGTCGCCCAGTTCCTTACCGTTGAGCGTGTCGTTGCCGCCCAGGCCGAATATCTGGTTGCTGCCGCCCGCCATGCCCGTGAGCGTATCCGCCGCTTCCGTGCCGTTGACCGTGATGGGCCTCGCCTTGATGTCGGCCAGCGTCCACACCGTGACATCGGCAAAGGTGATGCGGTTCAGTTTGTAGGTGTCGCTTGTCGCCCACTGGTTGAAGGTGATCTGATCCGTTGTGCCGTTGATCTTCACAACCAGGTTCGAACCGCTTCCCTTGGCTAACACCACGTCGTCAGGGGCAATGCCCGCAGCAAACTCGAGGACGTCATCGCTTCTTGCCGAGATGGTGTCTGCGCCGTCCCCCGGGGCAAACCGGTAGGTGTCGGCCCCCGCCCCGCCTTCGAGTGTGTCCGTCCCGGCACCGCCGGCGAGGATGTCGTTGCCGTCGCCGCCGTAGAGGATGTCGTTGCCCGCGCCCCCGTACAGGGTGTCGTTGCCGCCCAGACCGCTCAGGGTATCGTTGCCGGCGGCGCCGTCCAGGGTGTCGCCCAGTGCCTGGCCGGTGAGCGTGTCGTTGCCGCCCAGGCCGGAGATCAGGTTCACGCTGCCCGCAAGCCCCGAGAGGGAATTGGCCGACTCGGTGCCGGTGATCACCACGGGTTTCGCCTTGATGTCGGCGAGCGTCCACACCGTGCCGTCGGCAAACCGCATGCTGCCCGGCTTGTAGGTGTCGCCCGAGGACCACTGGTTGAAGGTGATCTGGTCGGTGGTGCCCTTGATCTTGAGGACCATGGCCGTGCCGACCTTGGTGAACTCGACCGATTCAGGCGTGACGCCCGCGCCGAAC
>DCVI01000015.1:18328-24237 GCA_002327315.1 Syntrophaceae bacterium UBA2192
ATCGTGTTGCGGCTGCCCGCAAGCCCCGTGAGCGTCTCAGCCGCCTCCGTGCCGTTGACGACGACAGGCCGGTTCTTGATGTCCGCTAGCGACCACACCGCGCCGTCTGCAAATTTCACGGAGCCGATCTTGTAGGAGTCGCTCGTGGCCCACTGGCCGAAGGTGATCTGATCGGTTGTACCGTTGATCTTCAGAACCATCGCCGTGTCGCTGCCCTTGGTGAACACCACGTCGGCAGGCGCGATGCCCGCGGCAAACTCGAGGATGTCCTCGCTGGTCGCGCTGGCCGTGCTGATCGTGTCGGCGCCGTCGCCCCTGGCGAACCGGACCGTGTCGGCCCCCGTCCCGCCGTCAAGGGTGTCATTCCCAACCCCGCCGACGAGGATGTCGTTGCCCGTGGAGCCGGAAAGGGTGTCGTTGCCATCGCCCCCGTACAGTGTGTCGTTGCCGGCCCCGCCGCTGAGGTTGTCGTTACCGGTTCCACCGTCGAGGGTGTCGTCAAACTCCTGGCCGGTGAGCGTGTCATTGCCGCCCAGGCCGGAGATCGTGTTACGGTATCCCGCAGCCCCCGCCAGCGTGTCTCCCGCCTCCGTGCCGGCAACCACGATGGGCTTCGCCTTGATGTCGGCAAGGGCCCACACCGTGCCGTCGGCAAATTTGATGCGGCCGACCTTATAGGTGTCGCTTGTGAACCACTGGCCGAAGGTGATCTGGTCGGTTGTGCCGTTGATCTTCAGCACCATGGCCGAGCCGCTGCCCTTGCTGAAGACCACGTCGGCAGGCGCGATGCCCGCGCCGAGCTCGTGGGTGTCGTCGCTGGTCGTGCTGACCGTGTCGGCGCCGTCGCCCCTGGCGAACCGGTACGCGTCGGCCCCCGTCCCGCCGTCGAGGGTGTCCGCCCCGGTCCCGCCGACGATGATGTCACTCCCCGTGGAGCCATAGAGGCTGTCGTTCCCATCGCCCCCATACAGGCTGTCGTTGCCGGCATTGCCGTAGAGTTTGTCGCTACCGGTCCCGCCGTCGAGCATGTCGTCCAGTTCCTTGCCGTTCAAGGTGTCGTTGCCGCCGAGGCCGTAGAGGGTGTTCGTGCGCCCCGCGGTCCCCGTGAGCGTGTCCGCCCCCTCCGTGCCGTAGACGGCAAAGAGGCAGTTGTTGATGTCCTCGACCGTCCACATGGTGCCGTCGGCAAATTTGACGGTGCCGACCGTGTTGGAGAGATAAACCTGGTCCCCCGTATCGATGATCCGTGCGATAAAGCCTGAGCCGTTCGCGGTAAACTGCAGGGAGGCAGGCGTGATCCCGGCGCCGAACTGGAGGATGTCCTCGCTCGCCGACGTGATGGAGTCGGCCCCGTCGCCCCTTGAGAACAGGTAGGTGTCGGTGCCCGACCATCCTTCGAGATAATCGTTCCCGGGGCCTCCCGACAGGATGTCATCGCCGTCGGCCCCCATGAGGTTGTCATTGCCCTCACCGCCGTAGAGGGTGTCGTTGCCGGCGCCGCCGAAGACATAGTCGTTTCCGGCGCCACCGTAGAGAATGTCGCTGAGGCCCTTGCCGTAAAGATAATCGTCACCCCCCAGCGCGTACATCTCGTTTTTCACATTGTAGAAGCCGCTGATCTTTTCCGAATCGTCTGACGCCGTTGATATCACCCACCGATCCGTGTAATCGGAAGCCGTCATCTCGGATCCGTCGGCAAAACGGATGCGCTGCGTGTTTATCGTCCTGTCGTAGCCGTACATGTCATAGGGGTACATCAGTCGGATTGTCTCACCGGCCCCTGCAAAGCGGAATACGAGGACTCTGCTTTCGTTTGCCCCCTCTCCCAGCAACTCGAAGGAGCCGGCCGTGATGCCCGGCCCAAACTCTAGGATGTCGGAGTCATCCCGATCGATGACGTCGCTTCCGTCCCCGATGGAATACCGGAAGATGTCGCGTCCCTCGGAGCCACCGATAATATCGTTTCCCGGGCCGCCAGTGATGATGTTGCTGCCTCCGCTGTCGGCGATGTAGTCGTTACCCGCTCCGCCTAGGAGCTGATCATTGCCGGAACCTCCGTAGATATGGTCATTGCCCGCACCGCCGTCGAGGAGACTGTCTTTATTGGAACCGCTCAGTTGATCGTCGCCTCCGAGGCCGTAGATGGCCATCTTGTGGTCGTACCAGCCTCCGAGATCGTCGTTCCCTTCCGTACCGGTGATCACGATGTTTCTCTGGGCGATGTCGGCCGGCGTCAGGACCGTGCCGTCGGCAAATACGATTTGTTTTACCTGACCCCACGAGCCTCCGGACCATCCCGTGATGGTGAGTGTCTCTCCCGTTTCCCTGATCTTGAGGACAAGGTCCTGGTTGTAGGGTCCCCCGCCGAGGATCTCGACGGCGTCCTGAGTCATCCCCGCCCCGAGGATGACGGTATCGTTGTAGAAATCGTCCGTGATCGGATCGTCGTGGACGAGGACGTCATTGCCCGACCCCTTGCCGAACAGGTACGTGTCGCTTCCCTTGCCGCCCCAGAGCGAATCGTCGCCGGCATCCCCGGACAGGGTGTCGTTGCCGTTCCAGCCGTACAGCGCGTCGTTTCCGTCCCCTCCGTAGAGTCGGTCGTCCATGCTCGCCCCGCGCAGGGTGTCGTTGCCCCCGAGGCCGTAGAGATTCATATTCAGACCGAAGGAGGCCTGCAGGGTGTCGTTGCTCTCCGTTCCCCTGACCGTGATCCCCTGCGCATCGATGTCTGCCGCCGTCAGCACCGTGCCGTCTGCAAAAACAAACCGGTTGATCTTTTCCGTCACCAGGGCGAACCAACCTGTCAGGGTCAGCGTCTCGCCCGTCTCCTTGATCCGGATGACGAGGTCCGAGCTGTTGGAGACTCCGGCTGTGAACTCGAAAGATGCCACCGTGAGCCCTTCACCGAAGACCACCGAATCCACCCCGTTGACGTAGCCCAATTCGGTGTACTCACCGAAGCTGTATATCGTGTCGTTTCCATACCCCTTGCCCCAGACGTAGATGTCGTTTCCGATGCCTCCCCTGAGGTAGTCATCCCCGGCGCCGCCGTCAAGGTAGTCGTCGCCGTTTTCCGCGAATAGCTGGTCATTGCCGCCGCCGCCGAAGAGCGTGTCGGCGCCGTAGCCGGCATAGAGAGCATCGTTGCCCTCGCCGCCATCGATGAGATCGCTGCCATCCTCTCCCAAAAGCGTGTCGGTGCCGTCACCACCGTAAAGCTGGTTGTTACCGCCGCCGCCATAAAGGGTATCGTCACCCGCGCCGCCGTCGAGGTAGTCGTTGCCGGCAGCCCCGGCAACGCCGTCGCCCCACAGGGTGTCGTTACCGTCGCCGCCGTAGAGTTCATCATTTCCTCCGTAGCCGACGAGGGTGTCGTTGCCCTGCCCGCCATCCATAACGTCATCGCCCTGATCGGCCAATGCCGTATCGGTGGAATCCCCGTGCAGCGCGTCATTTCCGTCGCCACCGAAAAGGACGTCAGCTCCGCCGATACCAGCCAGCGTATCGTCTCCAGCCCCGCCATCCAGGTAATCGTCATGGGCGTCGCCCTGGAGCATATCCTTGTTCGCGCCGCCGAACAGCGTGTCGTTTCCGTCTCCGCCGAGCAGGGTCCCCTCCCCGGCCTCTCCGTCGAGGTAGTCATCCCCCGCGCCGCCTTCGAGCCGGTCTACACCCTCGCCACCGAATATCGTGTCGTTGCCTGCGTCGCCGTAGAGGTTATCGTTGCCCGATTCCCCATCGAGGTAGTCGTCTCCTTCGCCTCCGTATATCGCGTCGTTATTCTCGCCACCGAAAAGGTCGTCCGACCCGGCATAGCCCCGGATCTGGTCGTTTCCGTCCCCGCCGTCGATGTAGTCGTTTCCCTGGTCGGCAACCGCCACCCACGTGGCATCGCCCTCCAGGATGTCGTCGCCCGCATCCCCTGAGATGAAGTCGTCGCCCGCTTCCCCGAGGATCGTGTCGTTGTCCGCCCCTCCGTACACCTCGTCGCCTCCGCCTCCGGCATAGACGAAGTCGTTCCCCGTGCCGGCATAGATTGCGTCGTCACCGGGTGTAATGCTTGTCTCATAGGTCAGGTTGGTGATGCTGACGCTTACGCCTTGCGTGATGGTGAAGGACCAGTCAGCTATGGCAGTGCTGTAATCATCGTCTCCGAAGATGGCGTCGTCGCCGCCGCCGCCGACGATCAGGTCGTGGTTGTTGCCGCCGAAAAGCAAATCGCCGCGGTCTGTACCATAAACAAAATCATTGCCGGCATTGCCCGTTGCCAAATCACCCTTCTCGACTATGCTCTGCGCGACCTCACCCGCGGCGATGAGTGCGGCCATCTCACCGTAATTCTCGCTGAAGACCAGATCATCGCCCGGCCCTCCCGCAAGCAGATCCGATCCCGAACCGCCCTCGATCACATCCTTTCCGGTGGCAGTAACCGAACTGACGAAATCGATTCCGTCACCGCCCAATAGCCAGTCGTCCCCCCCTTGCCGGGCCTTGATGTAATCGTAGCCTGCCCCACCAATAATGCGGTCATTGCCGGGTGTGTCGTACAGAAAGTCTGATCCTCCGGGAAGAGGAATGTCCGGATCCGTGATGATGTTCCCCCACTCATCATACTTTGCCTGCAAACCAGGTTCATTCTTATCGAAGTCGACCGGCATCAGGTCACCAGTGATCAGGGTACCCGCCTGCGGTGTATCAGGTTCGTCAAGGAACTGAATGCCGAAATTACCGTTTTGGATATTTCCCTCTAACTGAATCGTGCTACTATCAGGCAGGGTTATCGTCCAGTAGGTGGTGTTTTCGCTAAACGTGATATTGCCACTTGCATCTTTCCAAACATTCCCAGTTCCAACTTTATATAAATTGCCTAACTTGATTTTCAATCCGTTCTCAATGCCAAGAATGATCTGCCCCCACTTATCCTGATCACTTATTTTGTCATTGCCGTCACCCTTCATATAGTCATAGGTGTCAAAACCATTCCCAGCAGTAAGAAAATCGTTTCCTTTTCCACCGTATAGATAATCATTGCCATCATTTCCAGTCGTGTTACCGCTTATGTTTTTTGCTGCCTGATCTTGCGCGATTTCAAAAGGCAGGTCTCCGTAAAGATCATCATTCCCTTCACCACCCCACAATTTATCATTGCCATAGCCACCAACAAGCGTGACACTTTGGGTCGAATATATGGAATACTTTCCACTATTGTAGTTAGCTAATAGCCTCTCATCTCTGCTGCGTCCTATTATCGTATTTACCGGGTTCCTAGAATCAATGTAGTACGTTCCCTTCTCCATGGACTTTATGACACTATCGATAAAATGGGAGGCACTATCAACAAACACCTCACCGCCGATATCTTGGTCATGGTTTGCAACTGGAGATGGACCAACAAGACCCGATACGTTGTAGACCTTGCTGCTATTTAAGTCGACTCTATTCTGGAAGAATGATCGATACTTATCCCATACATACGTATCCCATTCGTAAGAGGAGTTGCCGTCAGTGACGATTAATTTACCCGGAGTTGCCGATGGGTTCTCAATAGTGAAGCTCTGCGCAAGATACTGAGCGCCGGGTGCATTATATGTGTACACATCCCCGACTTCAGAAGGATAGGTGGCTTTGGCAATCTGGGCAAGACAACCGCCCAATGAATGACCTGTGACATCGAATTCGTTTAGATAATCATTATAGATTCTTTGGCAGTAGGTGATGAACTCGACCATTGAGCGAAATTGTTCAGCCGGCACATTGCCAGCAGCAATGCTTGAAACAGCAGCACTATCATCTGTAAATAATCCATCTGTTCCCCTGTTGGCCAGGATCGCCTTATTTTCCATAGAATTATAGAATAGTGTTCCAGAATATCCCGTCTCTTGGGTGTCGTCTTTAAAGCAGAGGAC
>DCVI01000015.1:24255-24859 GCA_002327315.1 Syntrophaceae bacterium UBA2192
CCCCTCCCCTCCATCGCGGTTATCTCTTCGCTTTCAGTACGTCATATTGGGACGAGAAGAATTGCGATTTTTCGGGACAACTGACGTATTGATTGGCTTTGACCATATCGCCATGCCAATTCAGCCAGGTAAAGAAGGGATAGAAGGGGGCACCGGCATAGGGATGTTTTGCGATCTCCCGATATTCAGCCATTAACCGCCCTGTTGAGCGGTCGGAGATCTTCATGAAGTCCATCTCGATGAGCGCAAATTTCAGACTTTCTGATTTGACGACATACCCGCTCCTGATTTCCGCCACTGGCGCGCATTGAGCAAAGACCTCCCATGGTCGCTTTTCATCTTTTGGGCCTTCAATGCACCGATATATCACAGGTGGAGATACAGGCATCTCTTTGTCTTCATAGCTTTTCCGCAGAGTGACAAGAGATTCCATATACTGGTAGCCTTTTTGGATATCACTACTGGCTAAGGGCACTCTATTGACTTCGCTCCCATCCCAACTTCTTCTTATAAAAACCTTATCGCGATGATATCCTTCGTAATAAATACCATCCGTCTCCGCTGTTTCGTAGACCTCCGCTTTTGAAAAAAACGGGCACGCTGC
>DCVI01000077.1:0-191 GCA_002327315.1 Syntrophaceae bacterium UBA2192
CGAGATCGGCGAACTGCCGCTGGAGCTCCAGTCGAAGCTCTTGCGGGTGCTCCAGGACGGTGAGTTCGAAAGGCTGGGAAGCGCGAAAACGGTCAAGGTGGACGCAAGGGTGATCGCATCGACGAGCCGCGATCTGAGGGAGGAGGTCCGTGCCGGGCGGTTCAGGGAGGACCTCTTTTACCGGCTCAACG
>DCVI01000077.1:217-11110 GCA_002327315.1 Syntrophaceae bacterium UBA2192
AATGAAGGCCCTGGAGGGCTACTCGTGGCCCGGCAACGTGAGGGAGCTGGAGCATGTCATCGAAAGGGCAGTGATCACGACAACCGGTCCCGTGCTACAGCTTGCAGAGCGCCTTGAACCCCTGATGGATTCCGATGAGACAGATAGTTCTTTGAAGGATCTGGCAGCCATGGAGCGCGAGCACATCCTGAGGGTTCTGCGCGAAACGGGCTGGAAAATCGAGGGTGCAAAAGGCGCCGCCTCAATCCTCAATCTCCACCCGAGCACCCTGCGTTTCCGGATCAAGAAACTGGGCATCAAACGGACTTGACAAAGATACCCTCAGCAATCAACCCTCAACATTTAAAGGGTCCGCAATATGCTGAGGCCTTTCCCCGCCTACGATCGATCCTGCCACCCATAAGCTCTTAAATAAGCGCATAATATCAGATACTTGATAATTTACAGCCTTTCCCGTCCGACTGGAATGTTTCTTGGAGTATCACTTCACCGATAACCTCCATCTTACCGCTTTACCTCAGTCGCTGATCGGGCACACAGGAAGAATATTTACCCCGTATAGGACACACCGGAAAAAGGAGAGGCATATCATGACGCTCACGATCGAGGTCAGGGCTCAACCCGGAAAGGTCAATGAGCTTTATCAGACCCTGCAGGCGCTTCTACCAACGATGCGTAAGGAGAAGGGATGCCAGGCTTGCCGTGTTACCCGGGATGTGGAAGACGGGGAGCTTTTTTTTCTCTCCAGTGAGTGGGACGCACAGGGAAGCTTCGAAGGTTATTCACGTTCCGGCAGCGGCAGCGCCCTGTTCGGGGCCCTCGACCTGCTGGGCGAGTCGGCGAGATTCAAGACCGGCAGTGATGAGAGCTGGCAGGGGATCGAAGCCTTGAAAAGAATGAGAAAGGCAAACTGAATCCCGGGGAAACAAAAAGTGGCGAGAGACTGTTCCGACGAAGGTTAAACATCTCGATGAGAGATCAAAACAACAATTTTAAAACGAAAGGATGGATCGATGAAAAAGGGATTGGTTGTGGCAGTTGCTGCTGTATTGATGCTGTCCCTGGCGACAGGGGTTTTTGCACAGGCTACCCAGGGGGCGGCACCGACCGGGGTAGTGAGGGAAAGGGAAGCGGTGATTACGGCCACCGTTGTGGCTGTTGATCTGCAGAATCGTTACGTCACCCTCAAAGGACCGGATGGGGCACTCAGGGATATCAAGGTAGGCGAAGAGGCCGTGAACCTGCCCCAGGTCAAGGTCGGCGATCTCGTAACGGTGAAATTCTACGAGTCGATCGCCGTTGAGGTCATCAAGCCCGGCACGGTTGCGGGCGCGGGGGAGACGTCGGCCATCGTCAGGGCAAAGCCCGGCGAGATGCCCGGAGGAATGGCGGCCCGTCAGGTTTCCGTGACGGCCATCATCATGGCCATCGACAAGCAGAAGAGCACCATGACACTCAAGGGACCGGAAGGCAAACTGGTGACTGCAATGGTACAGGACCCCACGAACCTGGAAAAGGTGAAAGTCGGTGACGAGCTGATGATCGCCTACACCGAGGCACTGGCGATTTCCGTTGAGCATGTGAAGAAATAGCGGCAGTCGAGCCGGCAAGTTGAACAAAAACATTGCGTGAAGGAGGATAAGAGATGCGAAGAAACGTTTTAAGTCTGCTTGTCGCTGTGATGTGTTTTGTCATGGTGACAGGCTGTGCGACGATGGATAGGCCGATCACGCCCGTCGATCTCAACCCGAAGATCAGATCAGGCCAGTTGGTGCAAAAGACAAACAACTTCGAAATCATCCTGGATGCCTCGGCATCAATGGATACCTACCATGACTGGATTTACTACGGTGGGGGTCATTCGCAGGGGGCTGAGCCCCAGGTATCGCAGACCTATCCGGGGACGCGAGTGAGCGAATCCGGTCAAAAGATGCGAACCACAGAACTGGAGTACGCCCAGCACATGGCCCGGCTCTTCAACGACTCGATCCCGAACCTCAAGCTCACCGCGGGCCTGCGGGAGTTCGCGGGGCGGATGGCCTTTAGAAGGGATATCGACACCTACCTGATGTACGGGATGTCCCCGTGGGTGAAGCAGGATCTCAACAAGGCCATCTTCAGTCTCAAGACCTACGGGGTGGAGAGCCCCCTGGATAAGGCCCTGGATGCGGCAACGGCTGACCTGAAACCTTTGGCCGGCAAGTCGGCGGTGATCATATTCACCGATGGTCTCGACATGCCGAAGGCTGTGGCCTCGGCGCAGGCGATGAAGGCGGCGATGGGGGACAACATCTGCATCTACGCGGTGCTGATCGGCCCGGACCGCATGACTTTGGATGACCCGCAGGGCGAAGGCAAGGCGCTGCTCGAGAAGGTGGTGAAAGCCGGAGAGTGCGGGGCATTGGTGAACGCGAAGGACATCGAGAATCCAGCCGGTATGGGGGCCTTTGTGGAGAGGGTGTTCCTCGGACCTCCTCCTCCTCCGCCTCCTCCTGCAGCGGAAGCCCCCGTCGTGGTTCCGCCGGTGGTTGCGCCCGGTGCGGCGCCGGATCAGCTCGAGGCGATCTACTTCGATTTCGACAAGTACGTGATCCTGCCGGAGGGCCGTGAGGCGTTGAAGCGCAACGCCGAGTGGCTGCAGAAGAACGCCGGTGCGAAGGTGGTTGTCGAGGGCAATTGCGACGAGCGCGGAACCAACGAGTACAACATGGCCCTGGGTCAGCGCCGTGCGGATGCCGCGGCCAAGTACCTGATGGATCTGGGCATCGGCAAGGACCGTGTGAGCACGGTGAGCTACGGCGAAGAGAAGCCCATCTGCAAGGAGGCCACAGAGGCCTGCTGGTCCAAGAACAGGAGGGACGACATCGTCGTGAAGCAGTAAACCTGTCCCGAAGGCCGGAGGTCCGCAAAGCCTTCGGCCTTCGGGAATTAATCTCTCCGTCGTTGCGAGCAATTGATGCCGGCAGTGAAGTCGGCGCAGCAATAAAAAACGGAAAATGAGTCGTCTGTAGTTTAATTCAATTCAATTCCATGAAGGAGGTTTACCCATGAAGCGTTTAGCGTTGTTTACGGTCGTCACGATGACCCTGTTTCTGTGTCTCTCCGGTCTGGCCGTTGCCCAGGACAAAAAGCCCGATGCCACCCTCACCATGTCCGAGGGGCAGGTTGCCCTGGGGATCGGGTACAGCTGGGGCAAGGGTGTCCTGGACTACCAGGGACAGAAATACAACTTCAAGGTAAAAGGGATCTCCGTGGTTGACATCGGAATCACCAAGGCAACATCGGCGGGCAAGGTCTACAACCTCAAGAAGCTCGAGGACTTCAACGGCAACTACACCGCCGCCTCCGCGGAGGGAACCCTGGCCGGCGGGGCGGGTGCCCTCACGATGAAGAACCAGAACGGCGTGGTCATCGATCTGGTTTCCACGACAGCGGGTGTCAACCTGAAACTGTCGGTCGAGGGCGTGTCGTTCACGCTGGAGAAGTAGCGCTGCCGCAGCGAGGGGGGAATCATCCCCCCCTCGCTTGCGTCAATCCGTAAAAGAAATCCATGTTACCACTCGCAGCCTCGCACTGGAGATGTTGAGCGGAGATGTCGGTTCACGGCAACCATGCCCTGGTTGAATATCACCACCTGGGACATGGCGCCCGATACCCCGGGCCCCAACGCCGTACTGCAGGTGACATTCCCCTAATCGGGATTTGCATTTCCCTCTTTGTAACCTTCACACTTCCCCCTTTGACCGGGGGCGCGTCCCGCAGGGGCGCAACCATGTCTGGTTCTTTCCTTGCGAAGCCCCGCGAAGCGGAATAAGGCTTCCAAAAGGGGGGGAAGAAGGCTTCTACGGAAGGGGGAGGACACAAAGGGGAAGCAAGGGGAATTTTCTAAGCGATTGCATCCCCACCGCTTCGCGGCGTATAAAAATTAGTCTAGGAGTCTGTCGGAGTACTCATTTACGATAGATGCACTCCGATAATCGTTCTTTTACAATCTGAACGCTTCGGCGGATGAACAAGAGTTGCTTTTGAAAGTCGATAGCGGCCAGAGGGATGCCGACACACTCCAAGCGGGGCACGGGAGATAATCCTGCAGAAGGCCCTCATGCCATCTTGGGACTCCAATCGCACTTGAACAGTTTTAAAAGGTTGTGCCCCAGGCAGATCAACTCCCACTCCGCACGGACCCGCTCCACGCCGCGCAACCCAAACCGGCGGAATCCCCGGACCTGCTTGATCTGCCCAAAGACCGGCTCGACGATCCCCTTGCGCTTGCCGTAGATCTCCTTTCCCCGGAGCGTGCGCAGCTTGCGGGCCATGCGCTCCTTGACGGTTGCGGCGGTGGGGATGCGACCCCGGGGCGCGGCCTCGTAGCCGTCAATGTGCTGCGTGACCAGATACGTTACATTGTCTTGGCTGTAGTATCCGCTGTCGGCGCTGACCCGCTTGGGCATCATCCCGTCCATGTTGTCTTTGGCCTGCTCGATCAGGGGCTGCAGTTGCTGCTTATCATTGGGGGCCCGGGTAAGCCCGGCGGCCAGGATGATCTGAAAGCCGCCCCCGTCCACTGCCGTTCCGGGGACAAAAGGGCACGAGCTATGAAGGCGGTTTCCGCGTGCCGGCGTTGATCCGCTGGCCGGGCAAGGTGCCGGCCGGTAAGGTAGAGAACGGAATATTCGCCGGCCTTGACTGGCTCCCGACCTTTGTCGCGGCAGCCGGCAATCCGAACATCGCCGAGGAACTCAAGAAGGGGAAGAAGATCGGCGACCGGACTTACAAGAACCATCTTGACGGCTATAACCAGCTGGACCTGATCACCGGCAAAGGGACGTCAAATCGCCACGAGATCTTCTATTTCGCGGAAAGCACGCTGGGCGCGGTGAGGCTCGACGACTTCAAGTATCGGTTCATTGAACAGCCCCAGGGTTGGATCGGCTCCAAGGTTCATGTCGATGCGCCGGTTCTGACGAACCTGCGCATCGATCCCTTCGAGCGCCTGGACTATCCGATCGGGACTATCTACGGATCGCAGAACTATTTCTCCTGGTTCCAGTATGAGTTCTGGCGCTTCGTGTTCGTCCAGCAGGAAGTGGCGAAGCTGGCCATGACAGCCCTCGAATTCCCGCCGATGCAGAAGGGCGCGAGCTTCAACCTCGAAGCCGTGAAAGCGAAGATCGAGGAAGCCATTCGGCAACGCGGGCAGTAGCCAAATTGTCAACCTGGCGGGCGGCCCGCAAGGGTCGCCCGCCTCTTCAATCTTCTGCGTTGACAGGGGCGGGCCACTTCGATCCGTTGAGTCGCGCGATATGAAAACCGGATTCACTGCTGATATCGAGCCGCCTTTCCATTGAACAGTCAGCGATATCGTGTTAAAAAAATACCGTTTGATCTCATACATGGAATGTAGGGGGGCGGTATGAGGATCATGAAAGTCTTTTTTCTCGTCTTCGTTTTGATCCTCGCTGCCTGGGTCCAGGCGGAACAAAAGAATGTTCCGGCGCTGACGGAAGAAGAGACATACGGGATGGCCCTCTACAAGGGCTTTGCAGGCTCGCGGAGCTGCATCGAGTGCCACGAGAAGTTCTACCAGCTCTGGTCCTCCTCTTTCCACGGCCTCTCCATGCAGCCTTACACGACCGTATTCGCAAAGGCCAGGCTCACCCCCCAGGCAAATGAAATCGCCATCGCCAAGTATCGCTACAGGGCTGACATCTCGGGCAGTGAGGGCTGGGTCATCGAGAAGGGCCCTGACGGCGAAAAGAAGTACGCGATTGAGCAGGTCATCGGTGGGAAGTACGTCTACTATTTCCTAACGACGCTTGAGCGGGGCAAGCTGCAGACGCTCCCGATTTCCTACGATGTGAGCAAAAAGGAGTGGTTCGACACGGCGGCAAGCGGCATCCGCCACTTCCCCGATGCGCCCTCCGACTCCCCCGTCTTCTGGAAGGAACAGGCCTATACCTTCAACACGGCCTGCTTCGGCTGTCATGTGAGCCAGATGAGCACTAGCTACGACCTCAAGACGGATACGTACAAGACCGCCTGGAAAGAACCCGGCATCAACTGCGAGACCTGCCACGGTCCCTCGGAAGAGCATAACCGGGTCATGGAGGCACTGCCGGCCGGGGGCGAGGTCCCGCCCGGCATGGACATGAAGATCATCAGTGTCAAGAAGTTCACCGTTCAGCAGCACAACGACTCCTGCGGCTCCTGCCACGCCAAGGCCGTTGTGCTCACCAACAACTTCAAACCGACAGAGCGTTTCTTCGATCACTTCGACCTGGCGACCCTCGAAGATCACGACTTCTATCCCGACGGGCGGGATCTGGGCGAAAACTACACTCACACCACCTGGCTGATGAGCCCCTGTGTCCAGTCGGGAAAGCTCAGCTGCATCCACTGCCACACCTCGAGCGGCCGCTACCGTTTCAAGGCGGACGACAAGGCAAACAATGCCTGCCTGCCCTGCCACAAGGAGCGGGTCGAGAATGCCGCGGCCCACACGAACCATCCGCCCGGCACGCCGGCAAGCAAGTGCATCGCCTGCCACATGCCCAAGACGGAATTTGCCCGGATGAAGCGCAGCGATCACTCCCTGCTGCCGCCGACGCCTGCGGTGACGCTGGCCTACAAATCCCCGAACGCATGCAACGTGTGCCACACCGACAAGGACGCCAAATGGGCCGACGAGAACGTCCGCAAGTGGCGAAAGCGCGACTACCAGGCCCCCGTGCTGTACAGGACCGGGCTGATCGATGCCGCCCGGAAGCGCGACTGGAGCCGCCTGACCGAGATGCTCCAGTACCTCGAAAAGAAACAGAAAGGCGACGAGGTCGTCGCTACCTCGCTGATCCGGCTGCTGCGCTACTGTGACGATCCACGGAAGAACCCCGTCATGCTGAAGATGATGCAGGACCGCTCGCCGCTCGTCCGCTCCGCCGCTGCCGATGCGCTGTCCTTTTATCCTACGCGCGGCAACCTGCAGGTCCTGGTGAAGGCAACGGGGGATGAGTACCGCCTTGTCCGTATCCGCGCGGCGGCAGGTCTTGCGGGCAAAACGGGGCTTGCGCTGAGCGAGGCCGACAAAAAGAATATCGAGAAGGCCAACCGGGAGTATCTGCAGTCGATCGCGATCCCGCCGGACCACTGGGCCTCCTACTACAACGAGGGAAATTATTATCTCAATCTGGGAAACTACCGGCAGGCCATTGCGGGCTACGAGCAATCCCTCAGGCTCGAGCCACGGGGCGTCATGAGCCGAGTCAACATGTCCATTGCCTATGCCAGGCTCGGGGAAAACAAGAAAGCGGACTCATCCCTGAAGGAGGCCCTGCAAATCTCACCGGAAAGCGCCGCAGCCAATCTCAACATGGGGCTGCTCAAGGCCGAGCAGGGAGACCTTAAGGGCGCCGAGATATATCTCCGGCAGGCCTGGAAGACGGACCCGCAGATGGGCCAGGCGGCCTACAATCTCTGCATCATCCTGTCGGATAGCAAGCCGGACGAGGCCATCGGGTGGTGCCGGAAAGCCAGCGAGGCGAGCCCCTCGAACCCGAAATTCGCATACAGCCTGGCGTTTTATGAGCGAAAGAAGGGGGACACGGAAGCGGCCATCGGGACGCTCAGGAGTCTGATTGCCCGCAACCCCGATTACCCCGATGCCTACGTGTTGCTGGGAGAGATATACGAGCGGCAGGGCAGGGTGAACGAGGCAAGGACCGTCTACCAGCAGGCCCTCTGGAACCAGGATCTCCCGGCGCAGAGCCGCACGTATATCGAGCAGAGAATCCGGGCGCTGTCTTCACGGCGTTAACGGTTACAGAAAAAAGACTTCGCCGGCAGGCAGAAGGAAGGAGGTATACAGTGATGAAGATAAAGAAATTGATTGCATGCCTGATTTGTGTCGCATTCCTGGCGGGATGCGCTTCTATGAACCAGACAACCGATCCGGCGTCAAGAAGCTATGACGATAAAAAGGAAGTCGACATGACGGTGAGGCCGTGATGTTCAAGGATGCCGGGACGGGCGGCGAGGAACCGCTCCAGCTTCCAGGGGGAAGGCCATGACCCGGAAGACAACGGACTTGTTTGTAAAGATCCAGATCATTTCGAAGGAGGAAGAAATGAAAACGAATTGCATGGGAAGGTTTACGCACGTTGTCGTACTCGCATTCATCGCGCTCGCACTGGCCGCTGTGCCCGCATGGGGTGCGTCGAAGGCGGAGAAGCAAAAGGAAGTTCAGAAAGTGTCGCGCGAAACCCTGGCGAGACTCTACAAGGCCCAGCCCTCCGCAAAAAAAGCCGTTGAAGGCGCGGCCGGCTACGCCGTATTCAGCAACTTCGGCATGAAGATTCTTGTGGCCGGGGGAGGAAGCGGTAGCGGCATTGCCGTGGACAACAAGACCAAGAAGGCGACCTACATGAAGATGGTCGAGGTCCAGGCAGGCCTGGGAATGGGGATCAAGAAGTTCCGGGTGGTCTTTGTATTCGAGACGCAGAAGGGTTTGAATGACTTTATCAATTCCGGCTGGGAGTTCGGCGGGCAGACAACAGCCGCGGCCAAGTCCGGCGATCAGGGTGTTGCTATGGCCGGGGCTGTCTCCGTTGCGCCCGGTGTCTGGATGTATCAGCTCACCGATACAGGCCTCGCCGCGGAGATCACGGGGAAAGGGACGAAGTACTACAAGGACAATGATCTGAATTAGGACGCGACGGGATGGCTCAATCAGGAATCAAACCGCATGAAGAACTTCGCAAGCCGTTGCCGTTCGACTGCCGGTGCGACTCGAGTATCCATTCTGTCTCTAAGGCAAACGGCAATGGGCTTGCCTTTCTTGAGAAAAACAGCATCCTGTCGCAGCGAATGGAAATTGGACCTTGGTCCTATCCGCACTGGACCTTTGTCCAATTCCACTCCGGATTGAAAAAATGTAAACATGGACAGCTCTAAGAGTTATTTTAACTTTATGAATATCCCGCAGAATACCNNCTCATTGCCTTTCCAGATGCCCCGCTGGTTCCAAAGGATCTGAAGACGGCCCAATATATCGTCGATGGCTACCTGAATTATGTGCGGGGCCGACATAAACGGAGCAAAGTCACATTCAAGCGCCTCAGCCTTGTCTTTGAAAGAGGCCGGGGCGATCAGATCGGGTCGTTCATCCTTGGCATGGGGAAACCACCCGCCAGGGCGAAATAACCGCCGTCTCGAAAAGCGGCATCGACCTGAAAAAACGCACCTCCTGCAGGGCCGTCAAGAACGCCCCGGGAGAGTTCAATAAAAAACGACACCATCGTTTTCAACCGGGCCCTGCGGGGGGCCTTACCGGGGGGCTCCTTTTTTCAGCCGACATAACCCGATCCGCAGCGGCATGTTCTGTCCAAAATGCTCATAAAGCCGGCGGTTCTTCCTGGCTGTCATGAAAGACCCGTACTGGTTCCTGAAAGAAATAATGGACACAGCAAAACGATTTATGTAGATTTCACATCGAAATGAACAAACAATTGAATGAGCAGAAAAAGATCGGGAATGCACTGGAGGAACGCCTTCGCTTCGAAAGCCTTTTGTCGGACGTTTCTGCGCGGTTCGTCCACGTGTCGTCGGAGCGGCTCGACGGGGAGATCGAGAATGCACTGAAGATGGTTCTCGAGTTTTTCCAGGTCGACCGCTGCGGCCTGATTCGGACTTCCAGGGACCGGACGGCATGGCAACTTACCCATGTTGCCTATGCGGACGATCAGGTTCCGCGTGTCCCCGTGGGATTCGACTTTCCCCGCTCGAACAACCCATGGGCATACGAAATGCTCTTCGAAAAAAGACGGACACTGGCCATTTCGAGCATGGACGAGTTGCCTCCCGAGGCCCAGGCGGACAGGCAGGCCTGGATCGAACGGGGGACTCGATCCACTCTGCTGATCCCGATATATACCGGCGGACCCGACATTTATTCGATTACCATCAATGCGATGAAGAACGAACGGGTCTGGCCGGAAGAATTCATTCCCCGGCTGCGCCTGCTGGGAGAGATCTCTGTCAATGCCCTGGAGCGCAGGCAGAACAGGTTGGATCTGGAGGAACAGCTCAGGTTCGAGATGGTCCTGGCCGAGATCTCGGGACGTTTCGTCAACGTGCCTGCCGAACGGGTAGACAGCGAAATCATGGATGCCGAGCGCCGCATCTGCGAGTGTCTGGGGCTTGATGTTGCGGGGCTTTGGCAGTGGTCGGACGAAGCCCCGGGTTCCCTCTTGCTCACCCACCTCTACGGCACCTTGGAGGCGCTCCTTCCCGAACGGATGGACGCATCGGAGTACTTCCCCTGGCACCAGAAGCAGATGCTGGCCGGACGCGTCGTTGCCTTTTCTGCAGTAGAGGAGTTGCCGGCGGAAGCCGGCCGCGACGCGGAAGTCTACCGCCATTTCGGGATCAAGTCCAATTTGACCATCCCTCTGGCTGCAGGGGACGAGCCGCCCATCGGCGCCCTGGGCTTCAATACCACGCGGGCGGAACGTGACTGGCCCGGC
Organism: Syntrophaceae bacterium UBA2192; assembly: GCA_002327315.1. Taxonomy (GTDB): domain Bacteria; phylum Desulfobacterota; class Syntrophia; order Syntrophales; family UBA2192; genus UBA2192. Next base: position 10,735 of record DCVI01000077.1, read on the forward strand.
ACGCTGGTGAAGCGGCTGCAATTGATCGCCCAGATCTTCATCAACGCACTCGCCCGGAAACGCGCCGACGAGCAGCTCAAGAACAGGCTGGAGGAGATCGAGGATCTCAAGCAGCGTCTTGAAAAGGAGAACCTCTACCTGCGCGAGGAGCTCCGGGAGGAGACGGGCTTCGAGAAGATCATTGGAAGCAGTGACGAGCTCAAGTACGTTCTCTTTCGGGTCAGGCAGGCGGCGCCCACCGATGCGACCGTCCTGATCCTCGGCGAGACGGGAACGGGGAAGGGGATGGTGGCACACGCCATCCACGGCCTGAGCGCCCGCAAGGACAGGCCCATGGTAACGGTGAACTGCGCCGCCCTGCCGGCGAACCTCATCG
>DCVI01000077.1:11194-12904 GCA_002327315.1 Syntrophaceae bacterium UBA2192
CAAAGCTCCTGCGGGTGCTCCAGGACGGAGAGTTCGAGCGGCTGGGCAGCGCCAGGACGGTCAAGGTGGACGTGAGGGTGATCGCCGCGACGAGCCGCGACCTCAAGGAAGATGTCAGTGCCGGGAAGTTTCGGGAAGACCTCTATTACCGGATCAACGTTTTCCCCGTCTCGATCCCGCCGCTTCGTAAACGTACCGGCGATATCCCTCAGCTCGTCAGGCATTTCGTGGACAAATATGCCAGGAAAAGCGGAAAAAAGATCGAGACGGTCCCGAAAGACATTATAAAGACCCTGCAGAGATATTCATGGCCGGGCAACGTGCGGGAACTGGAGCACGTGATCGAGCGGGCGGTAATCATCACGGAAGGCCCCGCGCTGCAGATTTTCGATACGTTCCAACCTCTCAAGGCGCCCGATACGATTGAGCCTGACTCATCCCCGAAAGACATGGCTGCCATGGAGCGCGAGCACATCCTGCGGGTTTTACGCGAAAAGAATTGGATCATCGGGGGGCCGCGCGGCGCCGCCTCGATTCTCAATATCCACCCGAGCACCCTCCGTTTCCGGATCAAGAAACTGGGCATTCAGCGACCCTGAAACTTTCCAATATCCTCAACAGTCAGCATCAACATGTTGCACATTTATGCAACATGTTGCTTCCTGTCCCTTCTCAATCCCTGTCGATCAAATCAAGCTATCGGATATAATATAATAAATACATGGTCTTATTGATTGTTTTCCCTTGCCTCACCTATTGGAATGCCTCTTGTAATCACTTCCATCATCCGAGGCTGCAAATCACAACATTCCTGATACCTGCGCCCTCAACAGCGGCTGATGCAATAAGTCCCCAACGGACAGACTGAAGCAGGGAGATGGCAAAATGACCGTAACCATCGAAGTGCAGGCACAGGCAGGAAAGCTCCAGGAACTTGACCAGACGTTACAGGCACTCCTTCCCACGATGCGTGATGAGAAGGGGTGCCGGAGCTGCCGCGTATCCCGGGACGTGGAGAACGGGGAGGTCTTTGTGTTCTTCTCCGACTGGGAATCGAAGGGCAGCTTCGAAGGGTACATCCATTCGGACAACGGCCGTGCGCTTCTCGGGGCGATCAAGCTGCTCGGCAAGTCGCCCGGATTCCGCATGAGCAGCGATGCCCGTTGGAAGGAAATCGGGGCCGTAACGTTCAAGGCTACCAAGACGGGTGTCGAGGAAACACTTCCGTCTTCCGTGGAGAAGGATATTGACTCGAAAGATATATTTCCGGGAGTAGCCGGCGAACAGAAGAAGAACACCAAGGGTTATACCCCATCGTGAGGAGGAAATTATGAAGGAACTGAAAGAAGAATCTCGTGTAGAAACCAGGGAAGATGCTTTTGTCCGTTCCCGCCGGGGGATCCTGAAAGCATCTGCTGCGCTCCTCGTGGGGGGGCTCGCGGGGCGCCTGAGCACCGCCTATGCCGACCCCGCACCGCAATTCGCCCCGGCTCCGCCCTTGCCCTGGCCATGGATCCCGCTCGACCCCATGGAGGCAGGCACGCGGGCCTATACAAATTACCTTAAGAACAAGGGATGAGGGAATGGAACGTGGCTGGGGGTCCTCAGCCTTTTGAAAGAGAAAGTCGGTTATCCCTGGACAACCCTGCCGGACTTCATGTTCGAGCACGCCGGGCAGGGTTACGCCGGACACGGCACGCTGTGCGGCGC
>DCVI01000077.1:12967-26586 GCA_002327315.1 Syntrophaceae bacterium UBA2192
TCGGTTTCCAAGTGGACGATGGCTGCCGGCACGGAAGTCACATCAAAGGAGAAATACGAGCGCTGCGCCAAGGTGGCGGGAGAAGTCGTCTTCACCGTCGTGACTGCGCTCAACGAATTCTTCGCGGGAAGCTGGAAACCGGCCAAATGGCAGCCTTCGAAAGACATCGCCCACTGTGTCCAGTGCCACGGTCCGGAAGGCTATCTGGACTACAAGAGCGGCATGAACCACCAGCAGGGCCACATGGAATGCCGCCTCTGTCATACGGACCACGTGAAGGTGCTGCTGGACAGGAGGGCGGGGAAATGACGAGAGCGAGGAAACACTCTTCGGAATCGGAAAGAGGAGGCAAGGTATGAAGATCAACCGTAGATCGTTTCTCAAACTTTCGGGAGCCACGGCTGGGACGTTCATGATGGGCGGGTTGGGCTTCGACCTGTCTCCGGTAAAAGCCTATGCCCGGGAGTTGCGGATAAAAAAAGGAAAAGAGACCACGACCATCTGCTGTTACTGTTCGGTCGGGTGCGGGATTCTCGTGCACACCCTCGAGGGAAAGGTGATCAACGCCGAGGGAGACCCCGATCACCCCGTAAACGAGGGCTCGCTCTGCTCGAAAGGCTCGACGATTTCCCAGATGGCTACAAACGAGAGCCGTCTGCGCAAGCCGCTCTACCGGGCGCCGGGTGCGAAGGCGTGGAAAGAGGTCGAGTGGGACTGGGCGCTGGATCGGGTCGCCCGCCGCATCAAGGACACCCGCGACAGGACCTTCAAACCGACGGTTCGAACGACGGTACGGGAGAAATTCGCGGCGGAGTCAGCCGAAGAATCGGGCCTGTACCGCGAGACGTTTGCCGATGTGGAGAAGGAGTTCGTCGTGAACAGGGCCGAAGGCATTGCCCATGTGGGAAGCGCGGCCCTCGACAATGAAGAATGCTATCTCGTGCAGAAGCTGGTCCGCTCCTGGGGGCTGGTGCATGTCGAACACCAGGCCCGGCTCTGACACTCCGCCACCGTAGCGGCTCTGGGAGAGTCGTTCGGCCGCGGCGCGATGACGAATCACTGGGGCGACCTGAAGAATGCCGACACCATCCTCGTCATGGGTTGCAACCCCGCGTCGAATCACCCCATTTCGATGAGGTGGATCATGAAAGCGAAGCAGCGGGGCGGGAAGCTCATCTGCGTGGATCCCCGGTTCACGCAGACGGCTGCGGTAGCGGATCTCTACGCGCCCATCCGTTCCGGAACCGACATCGCCTTCCTCGGGGGGATGATCAACTACATCCTGGAAAGAAACCTCTTTTTCAAGGACTACGTGGTCCAGTACACGGATGCACCGTTCCTCGTCCATCCGGATTTCAAAATGCCGGGCGACCTTGACGGCGTCTTCTCCGGCTACAACGAAAAGGACACGAAATACGACAGGAAGACCTGGGCCTACCAGCTCGACGAAAAGGGCGTCCCCCGAAAGGATCCGACCCTGAAAGATCCGAACTGCGTGTTCCACCTACTGAAGAAGCACTATTCCCGTTACACGCTCGACACCGTCACCCGGATCACAGGCACGCCGAAGGACAAATGCGAAGCGGTTTACAGCGCCATCGGATCGACGGGCAAGCCGGACAGGGTGGCCACGGGCTGTTACGCCATGGGCTGGACGCAGCATACGGTGGGCGTGCAGAACATCCGGGCTTTCACCATCATCCAGCTTCTGCTTGGAAACATGGGGTTGGCAGGCGGGGGCGTGAACGCTCTCCGCGGGGAAGGAAACGTCCAGGGCTCCACGGATCATGGGCTGCTCTTCCACATCTGGACAGGGTACAACCCGACGCCGACGGCTTCGGTGTCGACACTCAAGGAATACAACGAAAAATTCACCCCCACCGCCAAAGAGCCGAAGAGCGTCAACTGGTGGGGCAACAGGCCGAAATACATCGCCAGCTACCTCAAGGCCATCTATGGGGATAATGCGACAAAGGAAAACGACTTCGGCTATGCGTTGCTCCCCAAACTGGACGACGGAATGAATGCATCGTGGCTCGCCCTTTTCGCCCGGATGTATCGGGATCAATTCGAAGGGTTCTTTGCCTGGGGGATGAACCCCGCCTGTTCCAGTCCCGGCGCAGGCAAGGTACGGGAGGCACTCGGGAAGCTGAAGTGGATGGTCAACGTCAACCTCTACGACAATGAAACGGCTTCCTTCTGGAGAGGGCCGGGCATGAAGCCCGAGCAGATCCAGACCGAGGTGTTCCTGCTGCCCTGCTGCTCCTCGATCGAGAAGGAAGGCAGTATCTCGAATTCCAGCCGCCTCGTGCAGTGGCGATACAAGGCCATCGAGCCTGTCGGCCGGTCCATGCCCGATGCAGAGATCCTGAACGAGCTGTATTTCCGGGTGAAGAAACTCTACGAGAAGGAGAAAGGCGCTTTTCCCGATCCGATCCTGAAGCTCACCTGGGATTACGGGGAAAAGGACCGGAACGGCAAAATCAAGCACCTCGACATCCACAAGGTGGCCATGGAGATCAACGGCTACTACCAGGAAGACGTCTACGACAAGACGGTCAACCCTCCCAAGCTCATCGGCAGGAAGGGCGACCTGGTCCCGAACTTCGTGAGTCTGCGAAACGACGGATCGACATCGAGCGGCAACTGGCTCTACTGCGGGAGCTACACCCTGAAAGACGGGAAACCCGTCAACATGATGGCACGCAGGGGCAAGGAGGACCCGACAGGACTCGGCCTGCATCCGAACTGGGCTTGGGCCTGGCCGCTCAACAGGAGAATCATCTATAACCGCGCCTCCGTCGACCCCAACGGCAATCCCTGGGACCCGAACCGGGCGGTGATCCGATGGAAACCGGCGAACACCGTAACCGGCGCACCGGCCCGATGGGAAGGCGATATCCCCGACGGGCCGGCCCCGCCGCTGGCAGAGAAGGACGGGAAACTGCCCTTCATCATGAAACCGCTGGGCGTCGGGACCATTTTCGGTGCGGGGCTGGGCGACGGCCCATTCCCCGAGCATTACGAGCCCCTGGAGAGCCCGGTGGTTTCAAACCCGATGTCGAAAAAGCACCGGGTGAACCCGACGATCCCGATGGCGAGACTGCAGGCCATGGCGAAAGACCCGTCCTTCCTGTTCTCGTTCGATTACGAACGGTACCCCATCGTGGCAACCACGTACCGGGTAAGCGAGCACTGGCAGACCGGTGTCATGACCCGACACCTTCCGTGGCTGCTGGAGATGCAGCCCCAGATGTTCATTGAAATGAGCCTGGAGCTGGCCGCGGAGAAGGGGATTCGGAACGGCGACACGGTGGCGGTGACGTCCGCCAGGGGCGAGCTGTCAGGCGTTGCGATCGTGACGGATCGCTTCAGATCGTTCAAGGTCATGGACACGACGATTCACCAGGTTGGGATGCCGTGGTGCTTCGGGTGGCAGTACCCTGCTGACGGCAGCGGGGGGGACAGCGCAAATCTTCTCATTCCGTTCATGGGCGACCCGAACACGCTCATCCCTGAATCCAAGGCCTTCATGGTCAATATCCGCAAGATTGCAGGCCAGCGCTCGGCAATGCAGAACGAGAGGGGGCAGTCATGATCGCACGAAAATCCTTTTTCATCGACACGACGAAGTGCACGGGATGCCGTGGGTGCCAGGCGGCCTGCAAGCAGTGGAATCAGAACCCGGCGACGAAGACGCGCCAGCAGGGAATGTACCAGAACCCGCCGGATCTTTCGACGGCGACATTCAAACTGGTGAGATTCAGCAGCGGGACGGGCCCGTCAGGAGACCCGGAGTGGTATTTCTTCCCCGACCAGTGCAGGCACTGCATCTACCCGCCCTGCAAAATGGCAGCCGATGAGAAGGCGCCGGGGTCTGTGATTCTCGATGTTCAGACGCGGGCTGTCATCTACGATCCTGCGGTAAAGGTATCGCCGGAAGCGTTCAAGGCCATCCGCGCAATATGCCCTTTCGATATCCCTCGGTATGATGAGAAGAGTGGCCGCATGGCGAAGTGCACCATGTGCGTCGACCGGGTCAGCGAGGGGATGCTTCCGGCCTGCGTCAAGACCTGTCCTACGGGAGCGATGCAGTTCGGGGACCGGGGCACGATCCGCAAGATGGCTGAAGAGAGGCTGGACGAAGTGAGGAAAATCTACGGGAGAGCCTCGCTGGTCGTTCCCGAGGCTGTCCGGGTCATCTTTCTTCTCAAGGACTATCCCGAGAAGTATTACGAGTATGCCGCAACCGAAGATGTAAGGGGGATCACCCGGAAGACGGCATTGAAGCAGCTCCTTCATCCTTTTGCCGCCGTGGAGGAGTGGATCGGGTGAGGCAAGTGTAACCCGGATTCCCTCTTGCAACTCGATACTGCGGGACATGAGACAGAATAAAACAGGGCACTCTTGAAACAAGAACGGGAACGAGTAAAGGAAAAGGGCTCTGTCCTCAACCCGTGGAGCACCTGAAAAATGAAAGAACGGTTTGAGGGGAGAAAGTAGGTGAAAGGATTTGGCAATTGTATTTTGACCCTGGGAGCGATTCTCCTATCCATCACCCCTGTGATGCCGCGCCGGCGCGGAGATCGTGGAGTTCCCCACGCGGATGACTGCATGCACAACGTCAACCACAGGCTGAGCGGCGAAGCCCGTCTCGCGGCCGCGCTCTGTCGCCTCACGCACGGCACGGCCCTGCTCATCGTTGCATTGCTGCTGTCGGCTTTGGCGATGCCTTCGGCATTCGGGCAGTCTTCCGCTCCGCCAGACAGTCCATCGCCCCCCGTCGTGAAAACCTCGGAGTCTTCGCCATCGCCCGCCACGGGGGATTTGCTGACGCGTTCTCAGCTCACGGGAGATTGGGGGGGATTACGCTCAAACCTTGCCGACAAGGGCGTGACCTTCGATCTCAGGTACACCGCGATTCTGCAAGGATTGGTGTCAGGGACCGGGGACAAGAATTCCGACTTAGGAGGCAAAGTCGACGCATTCGTCAACCTGGACAGCGGTAAGATGGGTCTCTGGGAAGGCGGCGGTTTTCGCTCGCATTTCGAGTATCGCCATGGCGGCGCACCATCCGGTTACGGCGGCGCGATCTTTGCCACCAATACCGCGATGTACTGGCCCGTGGAGGCCCCGGGGGAACCGGTGGCGACGTCGCTCTACTTCACCCAGAAGCTGGGCGATCGAAGCAACATCGCGCTCGGCAAATTCAATCCCGAAGACTTGCTCGCAACAGACAACTTCTTCGGCGGTTGGGGCATCGACCGTTTCATGAACATCATCTTCGCCGCGCCGCCGAGCGGACTCATCCCCGTCGTGTTCATGGGAGCGGTTGCCGGCATCAGGAGTGAGCCTGTCTCCTGGACCATCATGGTCTTCGATCCCAAAGACCGCACCCTCGACTACTTTCCGGGTGATCTGTTCGCAACAGGCGTGAACTTCTCCGTGACGGGTGCACACGCCGCGACGCTGGACGGGCGCAAGACCACCTACGCGGTCACTGCCAACTACAGCACGGCAGAAAGCACGGATTTCTCCGCATTGCAGCCCGGCTTCGCGACATCGAACAAGAAGGGTTCCTACAACGTCGCTTTTCAGTTCACCCACAACCTGCAAGAGAGCACGGAGCTTCCGAATGCCAACTGGGGGTTCACCTTCAAGGCGGCCATCGCCGACGGCAACCCCAACTATGTGCAGTCATCGGTGATCCTCGGGATCGGCGGCAGAGCGCTGTTCTTCGGACGGCCCCTGGACAGTTTCGGTCTGGGCGCATTCCGCTACAACCTCAGCGACGTGCTTCAAAGTTCCCTGGCACCCTTCACCAAGTTCAGCGACGAGTCGGGCATCGAAGCCTTCTACAGCTATGCCGTGACGCCCTGGCTTTATATCGGGGCGGACATTCAATACATCGCACCGGCCTCCGGCAGCTTTCAGAATGCCCTGATCGCTGCCCTGAGGACTCAGATCCGGTTCTAGGCGGATAGGGGAATCAGCGCTATCGAAGGACGGTAGCACAGGTCGACGCGACCCTGCATCTTGATGTCGCGGCCGTCGAAAAGGGGTATGAGAGATCTGCCCTCAACTCATGGAATACCTGAAGAATGAAAGAACAGTCGATGGGAAAGGAATCTATCTCGATCCGATTCAACGCCGTGACGCGGGCGAAACGGACCCATTCGGCTCGGTGCTCCAGTAAATATTGAATAAGGAGAAAAATCATGAAAGTCATCATCGTTGGCGGAGTGGCAGGAGGGGCGTCGTGTGCGGCTCGCCTGCGCAGGCTGGATGAAAAGGCGGAAATCGTCATGGTTGAACGAGGACCCTATGTCTCATACGCGAACTGCGGGTTGCCCTACCACGTGGGCGACGTGATCCCAAAAGAGTCGAGCCTCCTTGTCGCAACGGAAAACACATTCCGCTCGCAGTTCGCCGTCGATGCGAGAACGTGCTGCGAGGCCATCAAGATCTCACCGGACAAGAAGACCATTGACCTGCGCAATGTCGCAACCGGCGAGGTGACGATCGAATCCTACGATAAGCTGGTGCTGTCGCCCGGGGCTGTCACCATCCGTCCGCCCCTGCCCGGCATCGACCTCCCGGGGATCTTCCAGGTCAGGACCGTGCCGGACGCGAGGGCGATCCGGGAGTGGATCGAGCGCGGGTCGCTGTTTCTCGCCGGAATGGACAAATACTCCGGCTTCCAGACGGTAAAGCCCAAGACGCGCGCCGTGGTCATCGGGGGCGGGTTCATCGGCCTCGAGACTGCGGAGAACCTCGTGCATCGCGGGTTCGACGTCACCCTCGTCGAGATGCTCGACCAGGTCCTGGCGCCGCTCGATCAGGAAATGGCGCGCATCGTAGAGGGCTACGTGGAGCGGCATGGCCTCCGCCTGGCACTCAACGACGGGGTGTCCGGGTTCAGGCAGGCCGCAAACGGCGTCATCGATGTAGAGACAAAGTCCGGAAAGACATATCCGGCCGACGTAGTGATCATCTCTCTCGGCGTGCGACCGGACACCGCCCTGGCGAAGACGGCCAGCCTCGAGATCGGGGAGCGCGGAGGCATCCGCGTCGACGATCAGATGCGCACGAGCGACCCGGACATCTTTGCCGTCGGCGACGCCATCGAGGTCAAGGACTACGTCACGGGCCAGTGGAGCCTCATCGCGCTCGCCGGGCCGGCGAACCGGCAGGGCCGCATCGCGGCCGACGTCATCGCCGGGCGCGACTCCCGCTTCCGCGGCACCCAGGGCACCTCGATCATCGGGCTCTTCGGTGCGGCGGCGGCGTGGACCGGCGCAAGCGAAAAGACGCTCAACCGGGTCGGCGACAAGGATTTCGAGAAGATCTACCTCTACCCGAATTCACACGCGGGGTACTACCCCGGGGCGCGGCCGATCGCGATGAAAGTACTCTTCCGGAAATCAGACGGACGCCTTCTCGGCGCGCAGGCGCTGGGCGAGGATAACGTAGACAAGCGCATCAGCGCGCTCGCCATGGCGATCCAGATGGGCGCAACGATCTACGACCTCGAGGAAGCGGAGCTGTGCTACTCGCCCCAGTTCGGAAGTGCGAAGGACCCGGTCAACTTCGCCGGAATGATAGCAGCCGGCGTCCTGCGCGGCGACATGCCGATCGGTCACTGGGATTCCGCAGGGAAGGGATGCCTCCTCGACGTGCGCGAGCCCTTTGAACTGGCTGTGGAGACTGCGCAGGGCGCGGTCAACATCCCGTTGGGCCAGCTCCGGGAGCGGCTGAACGAGCTGCCCCGCGACCGGGAGATCCTGGTCATCTGCCGGTCCGGTCAGCGCGCCTACTACGCGACGCGCATGCTGCTGCAGAACGGGTTCAATGCGCGAACGCTCTCCGGGGGCATGCTGTCACGTTATCACCTCCAACTCCTGGTGAATTGAAAGAATAAGGGGTTTCACGGGGCGAGAGGTGAGAGTGACACGGATCACCCTGCAGGGGTAACGATTTCACGGGAAGGACATGGACGATGAGCAGCCCCGATAAGAAGAAGGGGAACTGGAAAGAAAAAATATTCCACGAGATGGTCGAATACTGGATCAATGTCTGTTATCTCACCCTCGTGTTTGCCGCGTTCACGCAGTACCGCAGATTCCTTCTGGCTGCCCATGACATCACGTACGAGAATTACTGGGTGGCCGTGATCGAGGCGTTGATCCTTGCAAAAGTCATCATGATCGGGGATGTGGTCCGCCTCGGCCGCGGCCTTGAAGGCAAGCCCTTGATTTATCCCACCCTGTACAAGACGGTTGTCTTCACGCTCTTCGTCGGTGTCTTTACCGCCCTCGAGTACGCTGTCAAGGGCCTTTGGACGGGGACGGGGTTCATGGGAGGTATCGCTGATTTCCTTGGGAAAGGGCATGAATTGCTGGCCAACTGCCTGGTCGTTTTCGTGGCTTTTATCCCATTCTTCGGCGTCAAAGAGTTGGGGCGGGTGTTGGGACAGGAGAAAATCAGATCTCTCTTTTTCAGGAGTTGATATTCACCGATTTTATCTACCTGGACTTTTCCGGCGAGGATAGCAAGGTCGAATCCATTAATTTCGGTGGCAGTGCCGTCGGTTCCAGCGCGAACGCTTCGACCAGTTCTTCTTTGAGGGGTATCGTCTGGACGCTCGGGGCGGGCTACGCAGTCCTGCCCGGGCGGCGCGTGGCGCTCGACGTATTCGGCGGCCTGCGTTACGCCGGCCTGGAGGCCTCGACGGATTGGCAACTCGCGGTGGCTGTCACCGGGCCGGGTAGCGGGCAGACGTTTCCGCGGACCGGCGGCATCTCCGAGAGGATGGATCTCTGGAACGGGATCATCGGCGTCAAGGGGCTCGTCCGGCTCGGCGGCAGCAATCGGTCGATCCCGTACTACCTCGACGTGGGTACGGGCTCGGGCCTCACGTGGCAGGGGATGTTCGGCATCGCCTACTCGTTTGACTGGATTGACGTGAAACTCGTGTACCGTCATCTTTACTTTGACCGGGAGGGCGACAAACCGATCCAGGACATGCGGTTCAGCGGCCCGGCGCTCGGCGCGACGTTCCGCTTCTGAACTGCAGGGACAGCGATCTGAATCGGGTCTCTACGCACAATCCCGAATCGAAACAAAGAAAATGCCGGAAAGCGGAAAATGCGATAAACAGATCCAACGTATGGAAAGTGAAGGGAAGGAGAAGACATGAACAGAAAAACATCCTGGGTCCTTCTGGCAATTGGGATTGCCGTTTTGCTGGCCGCTCCGGCCGCCATGGCTCAACAGCAGTATGTATTCCCGCAAAAGGGGCAGTCGGCCGATCAGCAGAAGAAGGATGAGTATGAATGCCACAGCTGGGCAGTTAAGCAGACCGGATTCGACCCCACGGCGGCACAGGCCCCTGCGCAACCGGCGGCAGCGCAGCCGGCAGGGGCACAGCCGGGCTCGGGGGCCAAAGGTGCCGCCCGGGGTGCCGTGGCCGGTGCGGCGATAGGGTCTCTCGACGGCGAGGCGGGAAAAGGCGCCGGAGTCGGGGCCGCTGCAGGTGCAGTGGCCGCCCGGGGGCAGAGCAAAAGGCAGGCGCAACAGCAGCAGGCACAGGCACAGCAGCAGGCATCGACTCAGCAGAGCGCAAAACAGCAGGATTATCTCCGGGCAAGGGGCGCCTGCCTCGAGGGGAAAGGCTACTCGGTGAAGTAGAGCGGATGTCCGACGGTCCATGTCTCGGTCAGGAGACATGGTATCGGGGGTAGACGTACGTCCAAAGCTGAAAGTTCAAACAGGAATCGTGAGGGATGCCGATGAAAACAAGAGGCTCATGGAAATACGCCGTGATCGGGTTGGCAGTGATATGCCTGGCATTGCCCGCGACGCTCTTCGCGCAGGAGAAGACGGCAAAGGTGTTCAAGCAGGAGGAACTCGACCAGCTGCTTGCGCCCATTGCCCTGTACCCCGATGACATCCTGACCCAGATCCTCATGGCTTCGACCTATCCGCTCGAGGTGGTGCAGGCGGAGCGGTGGGCAAAACAGAACAAGAGCGTGAAAGGGGACGCCCTGAAGGCAGCCCTGGATAAGCAGACCTGGGACAACAGTGTGAAAGCGCTCGTCCCATTCCCGGATGTTCTCACCATGATGAGCGAAAAGCTCGACTGGACCCAGAAGCTGGGGGATGCATTCCTGGCCCAGCAGAAAGACGTCATGGACACGGTGCAGAAGCTGCGCCGGAAGGCCAACGAGGCTGGCAACCTCAAAAGCTCGAAGGAGCAGGAGGTGAAGAAGGAGGGCGACATCATCGTTATAGAGCCCGCCAATCCCCAGGTGGTCTATGTCCCCGCATACAACCCCACGGTGGTTTACGGTGCATGGTGGTACCCGGCATATCCGCCCTATCCGGTTTATGCCTACCCGCCGGGCGCCGCGTTGTTCACGTTCACGATGGGTGTGGCCATAGGCGCGGCCTGGTATGGGCATGGGTGCCATGCCGATTATCACGGGGGAACCGTCAATATCGACAGGAGCGTCAACATCGACAGGTCGGGCAGGCCTGAGCAGAGACCCTCCGGGGCAGGGGGCAAGGGGGAGCAATGGAAGCACAACCCGGAGCACCGGCAAGGGGTTGCCTACCGGGACCAGGGGACACGCGACAAGTATTCCCCGACAGACCGTGCCGCCGTTGACAACCGTCAGGGTAACCGTGGTTACGACAAGCCGGCGGCAGGCACATCCGATCGCTCTGCCGGCAGGCAGACGACCCAACAGGATAGAACAGGCCAGGACAGACAATCCGATCGATCGGGTTCCGGGGCAAAGAGCCAGAACAACGCATTCGGCGGGACGGACCGCGGCGGGGGGCAAGCGCAGCGGGACAGCGCGAGAGGCAGCCAGAGCATGTCTTCGGCCAAGTCCCATGGCGGAGGCGGCGGCTCATCCGCCAGGCCTTCCGGAGGCGGTGCTTCTCGCGGGGGCGGCGGAAGAGGCCGCAGATAGTTTCGAGAGGAGAACGTTTCGACGAGTTCCAATGAAGAAATCATCGATGGAGGAAAGATCCATGGTTTTGATTCGAAGGCGATATCCGTCATCCCGGACTCTCCTGGTCTGTGCGATTGCCCTGCTTGTCGTCGTGATGTTCCAGGGCGCAGCCCAGGCGGCGCAACCGACACAGAAGACCTTCGGGACCCCGGAAGCGGCCGTCGAAGCGCTGATCAAGGCCCTTCGGGACCACAACGAAAAGGAGCTTCTCGCCCTTTTCGGACCCGGCAGTGAGACATTGATCGCATCGGGGGATAAGGTGGACGACCGGGAGCGCCGGGAGGAATTCGTCCGGCTGTACGGCGATGCGAACCGCCTGGAACCGGCGGGGGACAAGAAACTCATAGTCCACGTAGGGAAGAGTGACTGGCCGTTCCCGATCCCGATCGTCAAGACCGGCGGAAATTGGCGCTTCGACACCAAGCAAGGCAGGGAAGAGATCCTCCACCGGCGCATCGGGGAGAATGAACTGGATACCATCCAGACCTGCCTGGCGATTGTCGATGCGCAGCGGGAGTATGCCGCCCTGGATCGTGACGGCGACGGCCTGCTGGCATACGCGCAGAAGTTCGAGAGCACAAAGGGCAAGACAGACGGTCTGTACTGGAATGCGACACCGGGGGAAAAACCGAGCCCACTCGGGCCGCTTGTGGCGAAGGCACAGGGCGAGGGCTATGTAAAGGGGGAAAAGCCTTCTCCTTATAATGGCTACTTCTACCGGATCCTGAACGCCCAGGGCAAGAGTGCCAAGGGCGGAACATACAGCTACTTGGTGAAGGGAAAGATGGTGGGCGGATTTGCAATCGTGGCATACCCGGCAACATACGCCGTTTCCGGCGTGAAGACGTTCATCGTCAACCACGAAGGTGTCGTGTATGAGAAAGACCTGGGACCCAAAACGGTGAAACTGGCAAAGTCCATGAAGACGTACAACCCGGACAAGACCTGGGAGAAGGTGAAGTAGGAGGGTCCTCTTTCGCAAAATGAGGCGAGACGAAGGTCGATAAACTTCAAGTTGCCGTACATCTTATTTTGTGTATAATAAATCATTAATTGCAGGTTCCATGAATTCCTTCATGTGGAAAGCTTCAAGTCCTTATCGAGTGAAAAAACTAAGACCAGAAAAAGGAGGGTACAGGATGAGAAAAAAATGGCTGATGTTGATCATTGCGGCCGTTGCATTGGTGGGGCTCAGCGGCTGTGCGACGGTGATCAAGCCGATCCCCGCGCAGGATCTGAACCCGAAGGTGAAATCCGGGGCGCTGGTTCAGAAGACGAACAACTTCGAAGTGATCATGGACACCTCGGCGTCGATGGATGAGCCGTATAAGTGGACTCACTTTGCTTACACCAGCCCGATGCAGACCACGGTGCTGGAGTACGAGCAGCACCTGGTTCGGCTCTTCAACGACACGATTCCGAACCTGAAGCTCACGGCGGGCCTGCGGGATTTTTCCGGCCGTCGGTGGATGACCCGCAACTTTGACACGAAGCTCTGGTACGGGATGTCCCCGTGGGCGAAGGCGGATCTCGAGAAGGCCATCTACACGGTGAACACGGCCGGTGTGGAGAGCCCGCTGGATCTGGCCCTCGATGCGGCGACGATGGATCTCAAGCCCCTGGCGGGCAAGTCGGCCGTCATCGTTTTCAGCGACGGCCTCGAGATGCCGAAGGCGGTGGCCTCGGCTCAGGCGATGAAGGCGGCGATGAAGGACAACATCTGCATCTACGTGGTCCAGGTCGGCCCGGACAAGATTACCACGGACTTTCCGCAGGGCGAAGGCAAGGCATTGCTGGACAAGGTCGTGAAGGCCGGCGAGTGCGGGGCCCTGGTGAACGCGAAGGACGTCGAGACGGCAGCGGGCATGGCGGCCTTTGTGGAGAAGATCTTCTTAGGACCTCCCCCTCCGCCTCCTCCTGCAGCGGAAGCGCCCGTGGTGGTTCCTCCGGTGGTTGCGCCCGGTGCGGCGCCGGATCAGCTCGAGGCGATCTACTTCGATTTCGACAAGTACGTGATCCTGCCGGAGGGCCGTGAGGCGTTGAAGCGCAACGCCGAGTGGCTGCAGAAGAACGCCGGTGCGAAGGTGGTTGTCGAGGGTAATTGCGACGAGCGCGGGACCAACGAGTACAACATGGCCCTGGGTCAGCGCCGTGCGGATGCGGCAGCGAAGTACCTGATGGATCTGGGCATCGGCAAGGACCGCGTGAGCACGGTGAGCTACGGCGAAGAGAAGCCCGTCTGCAAGGAGGCCACAGAGGCCTGCTGGGGCAAGAACAGAAGGGACGACTTCATCGTGAAGTAAGAAACTGTACGGATAAACTTGAAACCAAAAGAAGGTCTTGCGCCAGGCGTGAGACCTTCTTTTTTGTGCGCCCAGCATGGGCGCAATCTTGGAGGTGCAAGTCCTCCCGTGAGTTGACCACAGCGAACGAAGCGAAGCGCAACTGCGTGAGGGTAACCGAGCGTGGGGAGGAAGCGTGGAGCGAAACCGCGGGCCGACGAACAGAAACCGGATATCAGGCGACGCCCGGCAGGGCGAGCGGGCAAGAGACCGCAAAGCTCTCGTGGTCAAAGCCAAGGCGGCGTAAATCCGGCGG